>NC_009921.1:6730173-7051868 GCF_000018005.1 Parafrankia sp. EAN1pec | reverse complement strand
GAGATGCCTTCCATGGTGTTCGTCGGCGGCATCCGGATGTCGGCTCGGCCGACGTTTTCCGTCCCGCAACGACCGGAAGGGCGACGCATGGCCGTTCATGTGATCGTCGTCGACGACCAGGAACCGTTCCGGGTCACGGCGGCCTCCGTGGCCGAGGCCACCGAGGGGTTCGAGCTGGTCGGGACCGTCGAGACCGCCGAGGAGTCGGTCGCCGCGGTCGCCGCGCTCGCACCCGACCTGGTGCCGATGGACGTCAACCTGCCGGGCATGGACGGCCTCGCGGCGACCCGGCTGCTGCGGGTGTCCGGTGCGGTGAGTTCAGTGGTCCTGATGTCGTCGTACGACGCCGACCGCTACGCCGACGTGGCGACCGAGTGCGGTGCCATCGGATACCTGACGAAGGTCGACCTCGACCCGGACGGCCTGCAGGCGGTCTGGGACCGAGGTCGACGACGGCCCGGGCCGTCGACATAGCTCTACCAGCCCAAATTTGAGAACCTCGACCGGCGGGTATGCGGTGGGTGCTCCCGGCGTCGTCATCGGCGCTCGTCGACGATGTAGGTGCGAATGGATGAGCGGTCGACGAACCGGGCCTCGTCCTCGGCGATGATCCGCCCGACCTCCTTGCCGGCGAGGGCGTCGACCACCTTCCGGTACATTTCCTCGTTCTCATAGGTCAGCTCGGTCATGACGTCGAACAGACGCTCCGTGGCGCGACCTGGGGCCATGTGACCGGTCCGGTGCTCGGCGCCCTCCACCGCGAAGTTGCGCCGGTAGTCAGAATGGAAGGGCAGCAGTCTGCTCACCAGGGGAACGTGTTTTTCCTCGTAGTAGGCGACGAACTCGTTCATCGTGAGGTCTGGCCTGCGGCTCATGAGGGACACGATCTTGATCACATGCTCTCCCTGGAGATCGACGGTTCGACCGCGACCACGAGCGCCCCGTCCAAGCCGTGCAGAAAATCATGTGGTGCGTGGTGCGTGGTGCGTGCGGGTGGGCCACGAAGCCACCGTGGATGACGCAGGTCAGTATGGCGGAGAACGTGGCTTGCACGGCCAGTCCACCGCGGTCATCGACGCCTACCGGCCGACTGGCCAGGCGTCTGACCAGGGTCTCCTGCTCTCCTGCTCTCGGGCTTCTGCGCTTAGTGGCACCGCGCCGCCGCAGGCGTCAACTGGGGCTGGCCCGAGCTCATGGCGGAGACCAAGGCGTCAGCGCATCCTCCGCTACGGACCGGCTGGACAGGGTGTGCTCGGTGCTGACACGGTCATGGCGCTGCTCGCTGCGTTCGGTCGGCGCCGGCCGGAAAACTTACCGGTCGCAGACGCCGGCGGATGCCCTCGCTTGAGTCATGTGATCCGTTGGTTCTGCCGGTCCGGTGAGCCGATACTCCGGGCTTGGGGCTTGGATCTGTGGTAACCGGCGCTGGCTCGCCCGCGCCGGGTGTACGGCCCCACGGACAATTCTCCGACATGATCCCGAGTGCGGTGCCGGGAAACAGCGCTGCCCGGTCCCCGCCGAGCTGCGGCGCCCCACCCAGAACACCCCGGATCACGCTAAGGCGCAGCTCACGGGTACGGCAGTGTCAATGGCATGTCCCTCCACCTTCCGTCTGCGCGCCCGGATTTCGCCTAAGGACCACCCGCTGGCGGGACGATCTCGGTGACGACGCCTGACCCACGCGTGGGGGGTGAACCTTGCGTAACCGGGAGCACCCTCGCGGTTGTCGAGTTGTTGCGTAGTGACGCGGGGTGTTGGGGAAAGGTTTGGTCGAACGCGTCAACCTAATTACGTCAACCGTCGCTCTTAAGAGGTGGAAAACACCCGAACGGCAGCTGGGCTATCTCGGCGCGCGGCGCCGCCGTGGCCAGCGCCTACCAGAGCAGGAGCGTCAATGACGGATTGTTCCGACGGCCCTTCCACCATCCTTTCGAAGCGAACGGTCCCTCCGGATGACGCGGCGCGAGGGACCAACCAGGAGGGATCCCATGGATCCCGGCGGCGTCCCACTGCACGTCGGCTGTCCCGCACTCTCGGCAGGCTGACGGCACTGGCCCTGACCGGGCTCGTGACCGTGGCGGTCGCCGGCCCGGCGACCGCCGCCGGCCCGGGAGGCGGCCCGGGAAGCGGTGGCGGTGGGAAGCCGGCTCCGAGTGTGGACGGGGTGCAGGTTGGCTGGCTGCCCAGCGGCGTCAGCTTCACCGGCGCGGTGCCGAGCACCCGGATCGAGAGCGAAGTCATCATCGGCACGTTCGAGGGCGGCGGCACCAGCATTCGACTGACAGTCCAGCGGGATACGCCCGAGGCGACGCTCGATGACGTGGCCAACGCCTACGCGCAGTACTACCCCAGCAGCCAGCGTGGACGGGTCGCGCTGCGGGACACCGAGGCTGTCACCCTGCTGGCCAGCGGCGGCGGTATCTCCGAGATGACCTGGGTGGAAGGCGACCCGTCCGTCGTGCTGACCGTAAGCGGCCGGGTCGGTGAGAACGGGACCACCCCGCCGGGCCTGCTGTCCGAGGCCGACCTGCTCCGCATCGCCGAGTCGCTCACCGTCGGCCCGGCGCCGACGCCGACGGCCTGGCAGAGGCTGTCGGAGCCGCTGATCCGCGTCGCGTTCGCGGTCGGTCTCAACAGCTCCGAGGCTCCGCCGCGGGTGCCGCTGGCCGCCGTGGAGAACGGCCAGCGCCTGGTCGGTGTGCTGGAGAAGTTCCGCACCACCTACCCGGGGCTGACCGCGCGGGTCACCGTCAACCAGATCTACTTCTGGGCGCAGGACCACGCCTCGGTCAGGTTCACGGTCGCCTACACCTACCAGGGCCGGTCCGGTTCCATCGGCAGCACCGGCGAGGCGGTCTTCACTCACGGCTCGTGGAAGGTCTCGGAGGAGACCTACCACAGCGTGCTGGGGCTCGCGTCCCTGCTCGGCAGCGCTCCCGCGTAGCCCGTCGACCGGCGGCTCCCCGGAAGCCGCGCGGCCAGGGGGCGCCGCGCCGCCGGAGCCAGTGACTGCCGGCCCGGCCGGCGGCGGCGCCACGGACACCCCGTCGCGCTGCTGCTGGCCGACTCTCGGCTCGGCGCGCCCAGCGGGGCGGCGGCTCGCGTCATCGCGGGCCGCCGCCCCATCGACGTGCACGCAGCGGTGCTGGGCGGCGCGGGCCAATCAATGGGGGCATTGGATGGACGAGGCGTCCCACGAGTCGTTCGAGGATTTCGTCACTGCCTCGGCCGACCGTCTGATGAGGACGGCCTTTCTGCTGACCGGTAACCGCCACGCGGCCGAGGACCTGCTCCAGGGTGCCCTGGAGCGCACCTACCAGCGCTGGGGCAGGGAACGCATCATCGCTCCGGAGGCCTATGTCCGCCGTGTGCTGGTGAACGCGGCCTCGAGCCGGTGGCGGTCGCGACAGTTCCGGGAGGAGCCGTTGGACGCGGCGGCCGAACGGGCCGGTGCGGACGGCATGCCGGATCTGGCGATGCGGGACCAGGTGCTGAGGGCACTGCGCGAACTACCGAAACGGCAACGCGCGGTGGTCGTCCTGCGTTACTTCGACGACCTGCCGGAAGCCGCTGTGGCCGAGATCCTCGGATGCAGCGTCGGCTCGGTGAAGACCCACGCGTCGCGGGCGCTGGCCCGGCTGCGTGGGAGCCAGCATCTGGGGGATGTCCGCGTCCGAATCGAGAGGAGGCGTTGATGCCGGCCGACAACGCTTACCCCGGCCCCGGCCCCGGCCCCGGTTCAGGCCCCGGCCCCGGCCCCAATTCCGGGTCCGGGTCCGGGTATACCTCCGCATCTGATCTGGCCTTCGAACAGATGCTGCGCGAACTGCTCGACCGGGCCACACGGTCCGTCGTGGCACCGGCCGACCTGACCGTCAGGGTGTGCGCACCGGCTCCGCCGCGTCATCAGCGAGGACGGCGCAAAGCACTCGTGCTCGTAGCGGCGGCGCTGGCCACGAGCTCGGTGATCATCGGCGGCCTGACCGTCGAAAGGCATCTCCCTTCCGACCATGGGCTGAACGTCATCACACCGGCGGCCGGAAGCCCGCTCCCCGGACCGGCCACCGGCGCGACCGCGCATCCGGGCGTTCCGCCGGCCGGGTTGGCGACAGTCCCGCCAGCTGACCCCGCGCCGCCGGACCAGGCCACCGCGGACGAGATCACGACGGCGTTCACCGAGGCATTCGACGGGGACGACAACATCGACGACGGGTTGGCCTACGTCCAGAACGGCGAACGGTACCGCGACATCACACGGGGTTTCATTCAGCGTTATCCAGGTGTCATCGGCAACCTCAAGGTACAGCTTGAGAACATCACGCCGATCGCCGGCAACCAGGCTCGAGCGACCATCATCCTCACCCACACCGACCCCCAACTCGGAAGGAAATGGGGGTACCAGATCAAGCGAGAGGTGGTAGCCATCCGCGTCGACGGCCATTGGTTGGTGAGTTCCGGAACGTACTCGTTCCTCGTCGGATCCGCCTGATCGGAAGCGTCCGTACACCAGGGCGCACCACCCGGAATGTGCGCCGGGAATATGTGATCCTGCCGGACATGATGAAGAGAACAAGCGCGGGTACGGGTACGGGAACGGCCGCCGGCTCGGTGACTGCCCTGCGGGTCTGCCCGCTGTGCGAGGCGACCTGTGGACTGGAGCTACGGATCACGGACGGCCGGGTGACGGCCGCCCGTGGCGACGCGGAACATGTGTTCAGCCGTGGCTACCTCTGCGCCAAAGGAGCCTCCCTGCCGCAGTTACTCGGCGACCCCGACCGGCTTCGCCGTCCGCTGCTGCGCGACCGGGCCACCGGTGAGCACCGTGAGGTCGACTGGGAGAAGGCGTTCGCAGCCGTCCACGCCGGGCTGCGGCGGGTGGTCTCCGCCCATGGCCCGGCCGTGGTCGCGGCCTATCTCGGCAATCCGAACGCGCACTCGATGGCCGGCGCCCAGCACAGGCCGGCGTTCACCCAGGCGCTGCGGACCCGCGCCGTGTTCAGCGCCTCCACGGTCGACCAGATGCCCATGCACGTCGCATGCGGCCTCGTCTTCGGTCACCCCTCGCTCATCCCGGTGCCCGATCTGGACCGCACCGACCACCTGCTGATGCTCGGTGCCAATCCGGCGGTGTCCAACGGCAGTCTGTGCACGGCGCCGGACTTCCCCGGCCGGCTGGCTGGAATCCGCGCGCGTGGCGGGCGGGTCGTCGTCGTCGACCCACGCCGCACCCGCACGGCCGCCCTCGCCGACGAGCACCTGCCGATCCGGCCCGGGACGGACGCGCTGTGGCTGTTCGCGATCGTCAACGTCCTCGCCGCCGAGGGGCTCGTCCGCCTCGGCCCGCTCGCCGCGCACCTGTCCGGAGCGGACAGCGTCGCCGAGCTTGCCGCGCCGTTCACCCCGGAGCGGGTCGCCGCGAGCTGCGGAATCCCGGCCGAGACGACCCGGCGGACTGCTCGCGAGCTCGCCGCCGCGCCGCGAGCCGCCGTCTACGGGCGGATGGGCACGACCACGGTCGAGTTCGGCACCCTGACCAGCTGGCTGACGATCGCCCTCAACGCGATCACCGGCAATCTCGACGTCCCGGGCGGCGCCATGTTCGGCCGGGGTGCGCACGGCCGCGCCGACCGCGTGGGCGGCGGGCGGGGCGGCGGGCGCGGGTGGCGCACCGGGCGCTGGCACACCCGCGTCCGCGGTCTGCCGGAGGTGATGGGCGAGCTGCCGGCCGCGGCGCTGGCCGAGGAGATGGACACCCCCGGAGACGGCCGCCTACGGGCGCTGTTCACCATCGCGGGCAACCCGGCGCTCTCCACACCGGACTCCGCCAGGCTCGCCGCGGCACTGGCCCAGCTGGACTTCATGGTGAGCGTCGATCCGTACCTCAACGAGACGTCCCGGCACGCCGACGTGGTGCTGCCGCCGGCTGATCCGGCCGGGGTCGGGCACTACGACTTCGCGCTCGGCGCGCTGGCGGTGCGCACCGTGGCGACCTATTCGCCGCCGGCGCTGCCGCCGTACCCGGGCGGGATGGCCGAGCACGACATCCTGGCCCGCCTCACCCTCATCGCCCTGGCTCTCGCCGACGAGCCGGCCAACGCTGCCACCACAGCCACCGCCGGGCCGGCCACCACCGCTGAATCAGGCACCACCGCCGAGCCGGCCGATGTCGACGCGACAGCCGACGCGGAGCTGCCGGTCGAGGACTCCCGGCCAGCCGATGCCGCGGTCTGGACCGACACCGCCGTCGCGGCCTTCCACGAGTACCTGATCGAGGAGGCACTGCGGCGGGCGGTCACGGAGCCCGGCTCACCTGTCGCCGGGCGGGACGTCGCCGAACTGGGCGCTCTCGTGGACGGCGACGGCGCACCGGAACGCCTACTCGACATCGCGCTTCGCACCGGGCACTTCGGTGACGCGTTCGGTGCGCGGCCCGGCGGGCTGAGCCTGGCCACGCTGCGGGCGAACCCGCACGGGATCGATCTGGGACCGCTCGAGCCGCGGATCCCGGCAATGCTGCGGACGGCCAGCGCGACGGTGGAGCTGTGCCCCGACCCGATCGTGGCCGACGCCGCCCGCCTGCACGCCGCCCTCGACGCCCACGAGGCGGCTGAGGGCCGCGAGCCCTCCATGACCCCGGGTTCCCCAGAGGCACCGGAGAGCCCGGGCAGCCCGGGACTGACCCTGATTGGCCGGCGTCACCTGCGGACGAACAACAGCTGGCTGCACAACGTCCCGGAGATGGCCCGGGGACGAGATCGCTGCACCCTGCTGGTGCACCCCGACGACGCCGCCCGCCACGGCGTCCGCGACGGCGGGTCAGCCCGGATCACGTCCACCGCCGGCTCCCTCGACGTCCGGGTGTAGGTCAGCGACGAGATGATGGCCGGTGTCGTGTGCCTGCCGCACGGCTGGGGCCACGGCCTCGCCGGCACCCGGATGTCGGTCGCCGCCGGACACCCCGGAGTGAACACGAACATTCTCACCGACAGTTCGCGGATCGACCCGCTCTCCGGTACCGCCGTGCTCAACGGCATCCCGGTGTGGATAGGACCGGTGGGCTGAACGCCGGAATCCGGCTGCCGTCCTCGGGCCGGCGCACACCCGGCACACCGGTGCGGGCCGTGTGCGTGACGCCGCGGCGTTAAAGTCCAGACACGTCTCTTTACGGCGGTGGATGTCCGGCTCGTTTCCTGCGCGGCGGACGTCCTGGCGGTGGCCGGCGTCGGTACCGCGGCCGGCCCGGGAATCCGTCGACCGACGGATGGCACCTGGGGAGCATGGGATGGCTGACGCGCGCGAACCGGTCGACCGCGACGGCGGGACGATCCTCATCCTGACGCTGGGCTATCTGATGCTGGCCGCGATGCTCGCCGTGGTTGTCACCGACGTGTCCGCGCTGTATCTGGCTCGTCGTTCCGTCGCGTCCGCCGCCGACGGCGCCGCCCTGGCCGCTGCGCAGCGGATCGACGAGAACGCGATCTACACCGCTACCGAGAATTTCGAGGCACTGCCGCTGTCGGACATCGTCGACGCCGTCGACGAGTACGAGGCGCAGGCGGACCCGTCCGGCCGGACCGCCCTGGATGCTTCTCTCGTCGACGCGACGACCGTCCGGGTGGAGGGCAGCCGGGTGGTCGAGCTGCCGGTGGTTGGTTTCCTCGGCGTCGGCCCGGTGACCGTGCGCGCGGGCGCGCAGGCCCAGTCGCTGGTCAGAACGCCCGCCGAGCCCTGAGCCGCCGAGCCCTGAGCCGCCGAGCCCTGAGCCGCCGAGCCCGCGGCCCAGGCCGCGGCTCACATGTCCTTGCGGCCCGACATCATCTCGGCGCGCGGCGACGGGACGGCCGTCGGTCCGCCGGCGTGGGTGAGGGTCACGTCGCGGTCGGCCACCTCGCGGTCGGCACCGTCGCCGGGGCTCGGAGCCGCTGCCGGAAGCGCGATCCACCCGGCGGTGGCCGCCACGAGATCGTCGAAGCCGTGACCTGTCCGGATCTCGGCCAGGTCGGAGACGTCGCGCACCAGGCGGGCGACCCACTCGGCCGGCCGGCGGGCGGCCAGGGCGACCGCGTCGGAGGCGTGCTCGACCGCCTCGTCCCGGTCCGGGAAGTCACGGGCGATCGCGGCCCGCGACTGAGCCATCCGCACCGAGACGATCATACCGGTCTGGCCGCTGCGGGCGATGAGCGACGCGGCCCGGTCGAGGTAGGGAGCCGCCTCGTCGGCTGCGCCGACGGTGGTGAGTGCTTCTGCGCAGGCGAGGGCCAGGTCGGCGGGTGAATAGGTGTCGAGGCTGAACCCGGGACGCCCGTGCACGTCCTCACCGAGCTCCGCCATGGTGGCCCAGGCCCGGGCCACGGCGTCGCGCACGCCCGCGGCGTCACCGGCGGCGGCACAGGCGCTGGCGGCGACCTTGCCCGAGATCAGGGCCCGGGTGGGGCTGCGGCCGGCGATCCGCGCGGCCGAGCCGGCGATCTGCAGGGCGACGGCCGGGCTGTGCGGGCGCACCACCCGGGCGCGCAGTGCCAGTGCGCGGGCGGCGAGCGGGCCGTCTCCGGCCGCGCGGGCCAGGGACGCGGCGCGGTCGGCGCGGGCCGCGGCTTCGCCGTGCCGGCCCCGGTCGTACGAGGCGGCGGCGGCGGCGGTGGTGACCGCCGCGTGCAGCCACATCCAGTCGATGGCGGCGCGCCCCCGCAGCCGGTACTGCTGCGGGATGGTCCGACTGGTCTCCTCGAGCGGCTCGAGGGTGGACGCGGTGGTGGCGAGATCGACGGTCTCGTAGTTCGCGACGGCCGCGCGCAGTGCCCCGAGGCACGCGTCATGCAGGCTCGAGGCGGTCTCGTGACCGGCGGCCGGTGTCGGGCTCTCGGGGCTCATCGGGACCACGGCCAGTACGCCGGTCGTGAGCAGGACCGCACGTCGATCGACGCCAATCGACACGAGGGGACCCTCCGTTCGCAATCCGCTCGCCCGTGCCCGCTCGGGTGTCTTCCGGGCATCGGCGGCCGGCTGTTGCGAGTGCGCATATCCGCTGACCTCACGTCTGTTGCCGTTGTGTCGTCTGCATGTCCCGTCGCCGGTGACGGAGGCGCCGCGCCATGACGGGGCGCCGCCGGTGGCCGCCGACCGATGCCGGCTGCCGATGCCGTAGGTCTGTTGTCGCCGGCCGCTGCCACTGTCGTCGGACGCTGCCGTCGCGGACGGCGCCGCCGTCCGAAAACGCGGCGCGCTGTCCGAAACACCTGGCGTCCCACAATGTCGCGAGAACCCACGATGTCGCGAGAAGGAAGGGTCGGCGTCATCCTCGACGCATTGGCCGATTCGGCGGCTTCGTCGCCGCCAGGGCTTCATCGCCCGTGCACGATGCCGTCACCCACCGGAACGGTGCCCGCGGCGGTGCAGGCATCAACCGGCGCGGGCTCCCCCCGGCACCATGTCGCCCGGCGGTTCCGTGGGCCCGCGGACCTCGTTGTCCACCGGCCTGGGAACCGCCGCGCCGTGCGTCGCCCGGGTGGGCCCGGAAGGCTGCCCTGATCCGTTCGGATCTGATCCGTTTGGACCATCTGCCGAGTCGGACCGAGGCTCCACCAGCTGTACCCGGGCTTCTCACCGCGCTGCGATGCAATCGACGATATCGCTTCGCGCTGTCTCGGGAGTGGTTCGGGTGCGGGGCGTGATGTGGAACGCACCTTGCCCGTTGCCGTCCAGGAAACATCGCGCTCGATTTAGTGCGCTTGATGTGACCTCGGAGCCGCGATGTTAACCGAATATTTCGGCGTGCCGTTGCATGTTTCTTCCCCGTGACCTGCTTCTCGGGGCGTTCGATGGTTCGAAAGGCGGTCCCAACGGACCGTCCGTCCCGGGCGCGACGGGACCGCCGACGGGCGGTGGCACCGCCGCGCGACGGCGCGGAGGCGGTGCGTCCCGCGGCGGTGCGGATCCGGCACCGCGGTGCGGATCCGGCCCGGTGGTGCCGCCGGTCCCGCGCGTGGGAGACGCGGGAGAGCCGCTCCGGGCCGGGCGCCGGCTGATCGCGGCAGCCCGCGGGCGGGCTGGTGGAGGGCCTGGATCAACCGTTCGTCGGCTCCCGCGTGCACGCCGGTAGGCTGGGTCACATGGCCGTCGACCTCTCCGAGGAGATCAAGAATCTCGACGCGACGCTGGCAGGTATCGCGACCGTGCTCGATGTCGAGGGTCTGCGTCGCCGCGCTCAGGCGCTGGAACAGGAGGCGGCCGACCCGGACCTGTGGAGCGACCAGGATCGCGCCCAGGCGGTGACGAGGCGGCTGTCCGCTGTGAAGGGTGACATCGGCCGGGTGGAGGGCCTGCGCCGCAGGCTCGACGACCTCATCGCCGCCCTCGACCTCGGCGACGACGACCTGCTCACCGAGGCGGCCGCAGACCTCCCCGCGCTGGCGCGTGACATCTCCACGCTCGAGGTCCGCACCCTGCTCTCCGGCGAGTACGACGAGCGTGACGCGATCGTCCAGCTCTCGGCTGGCGCGGGCGGGGTGGACGCGGCCGACTGGACCGCCATGCTGCTGCGGATGTACCTGCGCTGGGCCGAGCGGCACGGGTACGCCACCGAGGTCTTCGACACCTCCGAGGCGGAGGAGGCCGGTCTGAAGTCGGCCACCTTCCAGGTCAAGTGCCCCTACGCCTACGGAACGCTGCGCAGCGAGCACGGTGTGCACCGGCTGGTGCGCATCTCGCCCTTCGACAACCAGAACCGGCGCCAGACGTCGTTCGCCGGCGTCGAGGTGACTCCCGCCGTCGAGGTCTCCGACCACGTGGACATCGACGAGAAGGAGCTCCGGATCGACATCTTCCGGTCCTCCGGACCGGGTGGCCAGGGCGTCAACACCACCGACTCCGCCGTGCGGATCACGCACCTGCCCACCAACATCGTCGTGACCTGCCAGAACGAGCGCAGCCAGCTGCAGAACAAGGCCGCCGCGATGATGGTCCTGCAGGCCAAGCTGCTCGAGCGGCGCCGCGCCGAGGAGGCCGCGGAGAAGCAGCGCCTCACCGGCGGCCCGCAGGATGTCTCCTTCGGTTCACAGATCCGGAACTACGTGCTCCACCCGTACCAGATGGTCAAGGATCTGCGGACCGAGGTCGAGACGTCGAACACGAACGCCGTTCTCGACGGGGATATCGACGACTTCATCGACGGTGAGATCAGGTGGCGCAGGGCCACCGAAAAGCAGGGCTGACAGGTCTTTTCCGTGGCTTCCGGCCATGATTCGGTAATCCCACCGGTCGTTATCAGTCGGAAAGCCGCGGACTTTTCCCAGCCAATCCCGTTCGCTGGCGTGAACAGATCGGTGACCGCACGGGACGCGGATCTTCGGCCGGCCACGTTTGCGTACCGGACCATTACCCTTCGCCCTGTCGAGGCGGACATCGAGGGATTGGCTCTCCGGCCCTGCGCGTGTAGAGTAACGCTCCGTTTGGCGTCATCGCTCGACGTGGTTCCCTCGGACCGGTCGGTAGGCGCGGGATGGGGGCATCACGTGGATTCGCGGTTCTGCCGCTCGTGGCACACCCGGTCGAAGTACTGTCGTTCCACGTACTGCCGACTGAGCTTCTTCGACGATACGGCGGGTGGAATGTCCGAACTCACGGTAGTCGCTTCGGGGCGTGACAACCGATGACCGGGATGTCGACGGCCACGGCGGCTTCGCCGGACGGAACGTGGCCCACAAGCTCTCCGGGCGACGGCTCGCCGTCGGCGCCGTGCCGGTCCGCGCTCCCCGTGCTGATGTACCACAGCATCGGTGACTCGGTGAGCGCCGACTTCCGCAGGTGGGAGGTGCCCGCGGGGGTCTTCGCCGAGCAGCTCGGCAGCCTTGTGGAGCACGGCTACACCGTCACCAGCCTGTCCGACGCGCTGGCGAACCCGCGGGAGCGCCAGGTCGCGGTGACCTTCGACGACGGCTTCGAGGATTTCGTCACCAGGGCGCTGCCCGTTCTCGCCGAGTTCGGTGCGGCGGCGACCCTGTACGTACCGACGGCCTACGTCGGTCAGCGGGCGCGCTGGCTGGAGGCGTACGCCGAGCGTGAGCTGGCCCTGCTCGACTGGCCCGCGCTGGCCGCGCTGGCCGACCGGGGGATCGAGATCGGCGCCCACGGCCACCGGCACGTGGAGCTGGACGTCGTGCCGCCCGCGATCGCGCGTTACGACGTCACGGCGAGCATGCGCACGATCGCGGAGGAGACCGGTCACCGTCCGGACAGTTTCTGCTATCCGTTCGGTTACCATTCACCCGGTGTCCGGCAAATCGTCGAAAGCGCCGGATTCGGTTCGGCGTGCGAGGTCGGATACAGAATCCATCGCCGGAGCCGTTCGCGTTTCCAGGTCAGCCGCCTGATCGTCGGCCGGTCAGTCGGCGCGGCCGACATTCTGCGGCTCGTGACGGAGGGGCATCGCGACGCGGCTCTCGCCGCGCGGCGCAGGCTCCGGGCCGGATGGCGTGCCTACCGTTCGATCCGGTGGCGCCTGGGTGTGGAAACTGCGTGAGCGGGCCGCCCAGAACGGCGGTCATCGTCTGCTGTCATCTTGTCGAGCGATGGGACCTGCTGACCCGGGCGCTTGATTCGCTCGCGGCTCAGGAACACCGTCCCGATCAGATCGTGGTCGTCGTCGACGGCGATGACGAGCTGTACGACCGAATCATCGCGCGAGGTGGGCCGGAGTTGTCGCGCCCGCTGCCGGTGCGGCGACCGGTCGCCGCCGAGGTCGGCCAGGACGCACACTGACCACATGGCCTCCGCGGCCGGGCCACCGCGCCCGGTCCGCAACGTGACGCGGCGCGACGCCCTGTGGGGCAACGCGGCGCGGGGCGACACGAGGTGGGGCGACACGAGGTGGGGCGACGCGAGGTGGGGAGTGGCCGTGGACGCGCAGGCGGGATGGGTAGCGCTTGTCGGAGGCGGGCCGGGCCGGGGTGATCTGATCACGCTGCGCGGCCTGCGCCTGCTGCGGCGCGCCGACGTGGTCGTCGTCGACCGCCTCGCCCCCCGTGAGCTGCTGGACGAGCTGCGGCCGGACGTCGAGATCGTCGACGCCGGCAAGGCACCGCACGGCCACAACCTCACCCAGGACGAGATCAACGCCCTCATCGTGGAACGGGCGCTGCGTGGCCTCGGGGTCGTCCGTCTCAAGGGCGGCGACCCGTTCGTCTTCGGCCGGGGCGGTGAGGAGGCGCTGGCCTGCACCGCCGCCGGCGTGCCGTGCGAGGTGGTGCCCGGGGTGACCAGCGCGGTAGCCGTGCCCGCGATGGCCGGGATCCCGGTCACCCACCGCGGCATCACCCAGGACGTGGCGATCGTCAGCGGCCACCTCGACCCGTCCCACCCCGGTTCGACGGCGGACTGGGACGCGCTCGCGACCGGTCCCGGCACCGTGGTCGTGCTCATGGGGGTCGCGGCGCTGCCCCGGATCAGCGCTGAGCTGATCAAACGCGGGCGGTCACCGCGGACCCCGACCGCGGTGATCCACGCCGGTGGCACGGAGCACGAACGGCTGGTGACCGGCCCGCTGGGCGAGATCACCCGGCTGGCGCTGGCGGCGGACGTCTCCTCGCCGGCCGTGATCGTCATCGGCGAGGTCGTCGCCCTGCGCGACCAGCTCGCCGTGGGTCGCATCCCGGATCGCGCGGACGACGGCCCTGCCCGGGACGACGGCCCCGGTCAGGTGGGGTGAGCAGGGCTCACTCGAACCGGATCTCGGTCAGGCGGGCGGCCTCCTCGCGGCTGATCCCGCGCGCGAACGTCCAGCCCTCCCGGGCCAGCGACCCATCCTGCAGGGCGGCGCGCATCCGGGCCCACGACCGTTCGTGCCGCCGGAACGACCGGTGGGGGACGACCCGTCCGCGTGCGTGCTGCCCGGCCAGCGCCGCGGCCGGCGAGGTCTCCAGGAAGACCAGGTGGGCGGGACGGCGGCGCAGCCGTGCGAGGGCGGCCACCGTGCGCCGGGCCCACGTCCGGGTGCCGCACTCGTGGATCACCAGGTTGCGGCGTGGCCCGGCCGTCCAGGCCGCGATCCGCCAGTAGTGGACGGTGTGCACGACCGGCCGGTAGAGCGCGTACGGGAGGTGCCCGAGCCGCCGGGCCAGCGCGGCCCGCACCTGCGCGGAGTCCAGCACGAGCGGGTCGTCCGCCCGGCCGCCCGCCGGCCCGGCACCGCGGCCGGGGGCGGGGGCGGGCGCACCGTGGTACAGCCGTTGGATCAGTGTGCTCTTGCCCGCGCCCGGGATGCCCGCGACGACCAGGACGCCGCCGGCTGGAACGATCATCGACCACCCGGTGCCCGGGTCGTGATCGGATGCCGCGTCGGCGACGCGCTCGCTCATCTCAGCGACACGATCCGGTCGTCGCCGGTGGCGGGCCTGCCACGGCCGTCGGTGTTGGACGTCGTCAGCCACAGTCCGCCGTCGGGCGCCGTCACGATCGTGCGGAGCCGCCCGAGCTCACCGGCGAGCAGCGCCTTCGGCTCGCCGGTGACCCGGCCGTCGGCGAGCTCCACCACCCACAGCCGCTCCCCGCGCAGCGCGGCGACGTAGAGGATGTCGTCCCGGATCGCGATCCCGCTCGGGGACGCCTCCGCGGTGGTCCAGGTGACCTGCGGGTTCGTGTAGCGGCCGCCGTCGGTGTCACCGGTTCCCTCGACCACCGGCCAGCCGTAGTTCGCGCCCGGGGTGATCAGGTTGATTTCGTCGAAGGTGTTCTGGCCGAACTCCGACGCCCACAGCCGGCCGCTGGCATCCCAGGCGAGGCCCTGCACGTTGCGGTGCCCGAGGCTGTAGACCAGCGAGGACGGCGTCGGATTGCCGGCGGGCGCCGCGCCCTCCGGCGTCATCCGCAGGATCTTCCCGTTCAGGCTGGACGGGTCCTGCGCGGCGCCCGGGTTCCCGGCGTCGCCGACGGCCGCGTAGAGAAGGCTGTCCGGCCCGAAGGCGATTCGCCCGCCGTTGTGGTTCGGCGCGGCGCGCAGACCGGTGAGCACGTCCTCGACGGCGCCGGCGCGGGCGCCGTCGAGGCGGAAGCGCACGATGCGGTTGTCCGATGCCGAGGTGTAGTAGGCGTAGACGAGGCCGTCCGTCTCGTGGTGGGGGGAGATCGCGAGGCCCAGCAGACCGCTTTCGCTACGGTGCGTCACGGGCAGTGTGAGGATGTCCACCGGGGTGCCGCCGCCCGCGGGCACCAGCAGGACGCGACCACTGTCGCGCTCCCCGACCAGGGCCCGCCCGTCGGGCAGGAACGCCAGGCCCCACGGCGCCGCTAAACCGGTGACCACCGGTGACGGTTCCCCGAGCCCGCCCGCGCCGCCCGCGGACGCGGCCGGGGGAGCCGCAGCCGAGGCTCCGCTGGCGGGCCCGGTCGCGGACGGCTCCGGTTCCCCCGGGCCGCCCGCACCCACCGGCCCGTCCGTGCCCGCGGAGCCGCAGCCCACCAGCAGAGCGAGCACGGCGACGACCGCCGCGAGCAGCCGTGGGGCACCGGACGGAACGCGCATGATGCTCCTGACGGCGGTGTCGGCCTGACGGCGGTGTCGGCCTGACGGCGGTGTCGGCCTGACGGCGGTATCGGCCTGACGGTGGTGTCGGCGGGCGGGCTCTACACCTGAAACGGTCACCAGCCGCCGAGCGTGCCCGCCCGGCCCCGTGTGCCACATCGGGCGACCGGACCACCGCTACGGACGGCGACGTCCCAGGGCAGGCCGACCGCTACCGCCGAGCGGGCTCAGACGCGGTAGCCGGCCAGGAGCATCAGCGCGAGCAGCACCGTGAGCAGGGCGATCAGCAGCTGTGGCGAGACGGTGAACGAGGAGTGGTGCAGGGACTCGCGGGCGGCGCGGCACGCCGGGCAACGCCCTTCGGCGACTGGAGCGGCACACCTCGCGCAGACCAGGTCATCGCAGCACATGCCGTCCTCCTTCGGCCCGGTCCGGCAACCAGATCGCCGCCCACGCGGCCCCGCGCACGCTGGTCCGTCACCGGCTGGACGCGATACGACTCCACGGTACGCCCGGCTGATGCGCTGCGCCGCCGTAAGCCACCGGGCGGGACGGGCCACCACGGACGCGCGCGCCCCGAGGTGCGGGACCTGGCCCATCCGACTACGTATCGTGATGGGTCTGCTGTGCTGAGTATGGGGAGGTCCTGATGATCCGGTTGGCCTCCGTGACCAAGCGCTACGCCACCGGGAGCCGACCCGCCCTCTCGGACGTCACCCTCGAGATCGGCGTGGGGGAGTTCGTGTTCCTGGTGGGCCCCTCCGGCTCCGGTAAGTCGACCCTGCTGCGGCTGCTGCTGCGCGAGGAACGGGCGACCGCGGGCCTGGTCGAGGTCGCCGGGCGGGACGTCGCGCGTATCCCCGACCGCAGGGTCCCCCAGCTGCGGCGGACCGTCGGCTGCGTCTTCCAGGACTTCCGGCTCCTGCCGGACCGGACGGTCGCCGGGAACGTCGCCTTCGCGCTCGACGTCGTCGGCCGGCCTCGGCATGTGGTCCGAACCGTTGTCCCCGAGGTGCTCGAGCTGGTCGGCCTCGCCGGCAAGGAGAAACGCTTCCCGGACGAGCTGTCCGGCGGCGAGCAGCAGCGGGTCGCCATCGCCCGGGCGTTCGTCGGCCGCCCGCGGGTCCTGCTCGCCGACGAGCCGACCGGCAACCTCGACCCGGCCACCGGCTCCGAGATCATGGAGCTGCTGGAGGACGTCAACCAGGCCGGCACGACCGTGCTCATGGCCACGCACAACGCCGGCCTGGTCGACGCGATGCGCCGCCGGGTCCTGGAGCTCGACGCCGGCACGCTCGTCCGCGACGAGCGCCGCGGCGGCTACGACGCGGGGCCGGTCACCATCCCCGACCAGCGGACCGAGCCCGTCCGCCCGGCCGGTGGGGCGGCGGGCTGATGCGGCCCGGCCCGCTCCTGGCGGCGCTGGCCACCAGCCTGCGCCGCAACCTCGCGATGACCTGCGCGGTGGTCGTGACCGTGACGATCTGCCTGGCCCTGCTCGGCGCCGGCCTGCTGCTGCGCGCTCAGGCACGTACCGTCGACCGGTTCCTGCTCGACCAGATCGAGGTGGTCGTGGATCTGCGGGACGGCCTCACCGACGCCGACCGTTCCGCGCTGCGCGCCGAGCTCGCCGCCGACCCGTTGGTAACGAAGGTCACCTACGAGACCAAGAAGGACGTCTACGAGCGGTTCCGCCGTGACTTCCGGAGCTCCCCGGACGTCGTGGCCGGGATCGGCCCCGACGACCTCCCGGCCTCCTTCCGGCTGACCCTGGTCGATCCACGGGATGCCGAGGAGATCGTCTATGCGTACACTGGCAGGGACGGCGTCGAGGCCGTTCGGGATCAACGTGCCCTCCTCGGGCCGCTCTACCGCTTTCTCGACGCGTTCACCCTGGGAGCCTTCGCCCTGGCGGCGGCGCAGGCCGTGGCCTCGTTCACGCTGATCTACACGATGATCCGGATCTCCGCCCACGCGCGCCGGAAGGAGACCGCGATCATGCGGCTCGTCGGCGCGACCAACGCCACGATCCGAGCGCCGTTCGTGCTGGAGAGCGCCCTCGCCGGCCTGTTCGGCGGGCTGCTCGCGGCAGCCGCCCTGGTGCTGGCCAAGATATATCTGGTGGACGGACGATTCGCCCATCAGACAATGTTCCCTCTGTTCGGATGGGACGCGGTGTGGACGGCGGTCGCGGTGGTGCTCGCCGTCGGGGTGGCCGCCGCGGCGGGGATGGCCTCCGTCGCGCTGCGCCGGCACCTGCGGGTGTGACGGCGTCCCACGACACGGCGCCCCACAACGGGGCGGCGGACGGGAACGTTACGGACGGGAAGCAGGGCTGAGGAGCAGTGCCGAAGGAGACCGGGCGCAAGCTGATCGCGCAGAACAAGCGCGCCCGCCACGACTACGACATCCTCGACACCTACGAGGCCGGGCTGGTCCTCATGGGTACCGAGGTCAAGGCGCTGCGCGCCGGCCGCGCCTCGCTGGTGGACGGGTTCGCGCAGATCGCCGACGGTGAGATCTGGCTGCACAACGTGCACATCCCGGAGTACACCGAGGGCACGTGGACGAACCACGCCCCGCGGCGGCGGCGCAAGCTGCTGCTGCACCGCGCCGAGATCGAGAAGCTGATCGGCAAGACCCGCGAGGGCGGCCTCACCGTCGTCCCCCTCTCGCTCTACTTCAAGGACGGGCGGGCGAAGGTCGAAATCGCGTTGGCCCGCGGCCGCAAGAACTACGACAAGCGCCACGCCCTCGCCGAGCGGGACGCGGCGCGTGAGATGAGCCGGATCATGGGCCGGCAGGCGAAGGGCCGTGTCTGACCGACCCGCGGCGCCGGACCACGACGGCGAACAGGCGGCCCGTCCGCTCGCCACCTTCGACGCGCTGCTGACCCCCACGGGAGCGGACCTGCTCGCCGCGGCGGCCGCGGCGCATGCCGACGGCACGGAGCTGCGCGCCGGTTCCCGGCTGCGCGCCGCCGGCCATCCCCCCGACCTCGTCGCCGCCGCGTTCGCCCAGGCCGAGCTGCGGGCCCGGGCCGCGGCGAAGTTCAGCCAGGCCGAGCGGATGTTCTTCACCCGCGCCGGGCTGGAGCAGGCCTCGTCCGAACGGGCCGCGGCGCACCGGGCGGCGAGGTTCGCCGGCCTGGGCCGCCTCGCCGACCTGTGCACCGGCATCGGCGGTGACCTCCGCGCCCTGGCGGCCGAGCACCCGGTCCTCGCCGTCGACCGCGACCCACTGCACCTGCGGATGGCCGTCCACAACGCGCACGCGCTCCGGGGCGGCGGGCGGGAGGGCGGGTCCGGTGGGGTCGAGGCCCTTGCGGCGGACGTCCGGGATGTCAGCCTGACGGGCGTCGACGGCGTCTTCGTCGATCCCGCGCGGCGGGGCGGCGAGCGGCGGATGTCCGCCGGCGCCGGTGAGCCCCCGCTGGCCTGGTGCTTCGGGCTGACCGAGCGGGTCGAGGCCGTCGCGGTCAAGGCGGCTCCGGGGCTCCCGGTGGAGCTCGTCCCGCCAGGCTGGGAGATCGAGTTCGTCGCGGACAGACGTGGCCTCAAGGAGTCCGTGCTGTTCTCGCCCGCGCTCGCGACGGCGTCCCGGCGGGCGACGGTGCTGCTCGGCCCGGGTGACCGGTCGGTGCCCGGGACCACCGGGCCACGGGTGGTGACGCTGACCGGTGAGCCGGACCCCGTCGGTGACGACCGCGACCACGGCCGCCCGGGCGGCGGTCACAGCGGCGGTGGCGGGCCCGTCCCGCTCCCGGTCCGGCCGCCGGGGGAGTACCTCTTCGACCCCAATCCCGCCGTCACCCGGGCCGGGCTGGTCGGCACGCTCGGCCGCCTGGTCGGCGGGTGGCAGATCGACCCGAGGATCGCGTTTCTCGGCGCCGACCGGCCGCTGGCGACCCCGTTCGCGCGGACGCTGCGGGTCGAGGCCGAGATGGCCTTCGACGTGCGCCGGGTGGCGGCGGCCGTGCGCGAGGCCGGCATCGGCGCACTCGACGTGCGCCGGCGCGGACTCGCCGGGGATGTGGACGCCATCCGGCGGCGGCTGATGCCGGCCCGGCGGCACCTGGTCCCGGGGGGCCGCACCATGACGGTGGTGATGACCCGGGTGCGGGACGAGCCGTGGGCTCTTCTGTGTACCGACATCACGCAGGCCGATCGGGCGGATCAAGCCGATCGGGCTGATGCGGCGGATCGGGCCGGGCGGGCGGATCCGCCGGATCTGGCGGACCGGACGGCGGGGGCCCGGGGCGGTCCGGCCAGGGACTGAACGCGGAGCCGGCGGTGGCGAGCGCGAGGTTGAGCGCGACCAGCGTCAGCCCGGCATACAGCGACAGCAGCGGCGTCACGCGCAGGAAACCCAGCGCGCCGGCGCCGGCGCTCGCGAACATCACCACGGGCCCGGCCAGCTGCCGGGGCCCACCCGACCCCCGGCCCCCGCCCAGCCGGGTCTGGACGGCGAACGTGGTGATCGAGGACGACGACGTTGCCCGTCATGTTGGCCACGAAGACCTCGCCGAGCCCCAGGAAGGTCAACGAGTCCACCAGACCGGTCAGCGAGGTCATCGCGAGGAGAAGGACGACCGTCCGTCGCTCGGAGCCCGTCGCGCGCTCGCCTGCGGGGGGCACCCGGCCAGTGTCCTGGACCCGCGCCGGGCCGGGGCCGTGACGCGCGGTGACCGCCGGCGCCCGGGCCACTCAGAGGCGGAGCGGATGGATGGGCGCCGCGATCAGGGCGGGGTTGCCGCGCCAGTCGACCCCGGGCACGTCGATGTACAGCTCGATCTCGTTCCCGTCCGGGTCGGAGATGTAGAGGCTGTGGGTGACCGTGTGGTCCGACGCGCCGACGAGCCGCACGCCGGCCCGCTCGATGCGCTCCAGCGCCTCCCGAAGCTCGTCGTCGCTGTCGCCGACCTTCAGCCCGAAATGGTAGAGCCCGACGCGCCGACCGGGCGGCAGCGCGGCCGCGTCCGCCCCGACCTCGATCAGCAGCAGCTCATGGTGCGTGCGGCCCGAGGAGAACGCCGCCGCGGGGATGCCCAGACCGGCCGGCCCGCCAACCTCGGGGAAGACCTGCCGCCAGCCGAGGACGTCCCGGTAGAAGGCAACGGAGCGTTCGAGTTCGCGCACGTACAGTACGAGGTGTCCCAGTTCCTTGATCTCCATTGCGTTCCCCCTGATCACATTGCCTCTGTCTTGAACGTTCAACTATATGGACGGCTGGTCTGTTCCGTCCTCCCGCCGCCGTTCGCCACCCGTTCCGGCTGGCCGTCGGTGGTGGTGCGCTCGCCCGGCCCGCGGGCGAGCGGCGGTGCTGCCCGCGGGCCGCCGCGCCGAGCCGTAATCGGGTGGCCGAGCCGCGGCGCCGTGTGGGAACATGTGGTCGGCGGTCGACGTTGGACCGTCTGGGCACGCTGGCGAGTCGTCGGCGGGTCCGGCTGGCACAGAACAGCACGCATGCACCAACACGGCACATACCAGGGGGTGACCGGCTTCGACTCCGGACGTCGAGGCAGGGGAAGCGGGCCGAGGATGAGCGGTTATCTCGTTAACGATCCGTTCAGAACAACAGCTGCCACTAAGACGCAGCCTGCTAGCTCCACTTTCGCCCTCGCGGCCTGAGTAGAGACCAACTAGCCGTCAGCCTGGGAGTTCCTCCGGCCCAGGATCTGGCGTCGACAGGAGGATCACCGTCCCACCCGGTCGCGGGGTAGGTCGGGAAATCTAACAGCGACTGAGCCTGCGCCGGCTTGCCTGCGGGACCGGCGGGGCTGAGAAAAAACAAGCAGGCTGCGCCCGGAGAAGCCCTGTGTCGGGGCCGGAGGACGCGGGTTCGATTCCCGCCACCTCCACCACGATACGTAACGATGCCCTGACCTGGGAAAATAGGTAAGATCTATGAGATCTGATGGTTGATCGAATAGAAGATGTCCAGGTCGGGGCGTTGATCGTCTGGTTCGATTCCCCGGGCGCACCGACAGGCCTCGACTACGAGGAGTAGTCGCAGGGGGTTGGTGGTCAAGGGACCTTGATCGCTGGTGTGTACTCCCAAGCTGTTTTCGCTGCGATCCGGCATCTGAGGTCGATCGCTGGCAGACCGGTCGATCGGCCGGGATCATGGTGTGTCGTGCGGAGGAGTCGAAACTCGCGCGGTCGTGAACCAGAAGATCCTGAGATGACGGTGCGCGAGTTTGTCTCGGCGCTCGCCTTCATCGCGCGGGATGTGCGGCGGCGTACGCCCAGGTCGGATCTCTATCTGCACTGCGATGTCTGCGGCGGTGCCACGCCGCACTCCAGCTATCGGCAGATCATCTCTGCGACCAAGGCGAATCCGACGTTCGTCGCCGCGCCTCCGGAGCCCATCTGCACGGTGTGCCGCAACGCGCATCCTCGGCGACGAGCCGCCCTGCGACACGGCCGTCGTGTGTACCGGTCATCGGCGGCGCCGCTGGCACTCGGGTAGATCCCGGCGGCCGTGCCATGCGCAGTTCACCGTGCCTGCGTCCGCGCCGGCTGTGATCTGCCCATGGTGCAGCACCCAGCAGGACGGGCCAGCCAGGCGTCGATGACGCCCTGGCGACGCCCTCCTCCTCACCGGCGACGACACCACCTGCTTTACCGGCGAGAAGAAGGGGAAGAAGGCGATGTTCCTCGCTCGTGAGCTGCTCATCCCAGAGCAAGCGGCAGAACGGCCGCGTTCAAAGGACTCAGCAACGAGGAGGTTGGAACCCACTTCGACGTCAGCTACCAGTTCGCGCAGTTTGGAGGATGTAGGGACCACGCGTCTACGTGCAACGCGCCGTCGCGCGCCAAAACAGGGCCTCGTGACACTGCCAGCGCCCTACGACGCTGGGTCGGCCTGTCCGTCGAGCGCGGTGTGGGTGGTGGCGCATAGCTGGGTGACCAAGCCGCGTGCGATGCCGGCGCCGACTTCCAGCCGCTTGCGTAGCGTTTCCGCGGAGATCGGGCGTTGGTGCTGCTGCCTAGCCTCGATCTTTCGCGGGCTGGGGTCCGTTGATCGCGGGCTGTCTCCCCGGCCTTGTTGATGTTGAGTTGTGGATTCGGCTGGGTCGGGCCGTGGCTGGGTGCCTCACTGTCGCGTGGGGTGGGCGCCCGGTCCACGTTCCGGGGTGGGTCCTTCGGGTCGGCGGGGCGGGGAGGCCGGTGGCTATCCGGGTGCGGGCAGGGCGCGTAGCTGGGTGATCGCCTCGACCGCGAGTGGTGTCCAGGGGTGGTGGTCGGGCAGGTGCGCGATGGTGCGGCGGGCGTGGTGGGCGATCCGGCCGGCGAGGCGGAAGAGCCGGTGGCGTAGCCGTTTCGGTTCCCAGCGGCGGGCCTGGTGGCCTGTGAGGGCGAGCATCTGGGCCCAGGCGGTCAGGCAGAGCGCGAGGGCGACGACCGCGCACCAGATCTGGTTCTGGGCGAAGTCGTGCAGGGGCAGGTTGGCCAGGCCGGTGTCCTTGGCGCCGCGGATGCGGTCCTTGCAGCGGGCGCGGTGGCGGTGGCGGAGTTCGAGGGTGGCGAGCTGGCCGCGGGGGCTGTTCGTCGCGAACGCGGTGTAGCGGTGGCCGTCGGAGTCGGTGATGCGTAGCTGGGCGCCGGGGTGCGGGCGTTCCTTGCGGATGATGATCCGCATGCCCGGCGGCCAGCCGGACAGGTCGAGCAGCCCGGTGAGTTCCGCGACCCAGGCCCCGGGCCGGGGCACCTCGTCGACGTCGTAGGCCGGGGTCCACGCCTGTTCGGGCAGTGCGGCGATCTGTTCGGCGTGGTCGTCGGTGAGGGTGAACCCGACCGAGTAGGCCAGCCGGCGCCGCGCCAGCCAGGCGACGAACTCGTGCGTGCCTCCGCCGCCGTCGGTACGGATCAGGACCTTGCGGCAGCGGCGCAGCCGTCGTGGGAGCTGCGCGAGAGCACCGGTGGCCACGGCGATGTGGTCGGCCGCGGTGTTCGATCCGGCGTTGCCCCGGCGCAGCAGCACAGCGGCCGCTTCCCCGGTGCCGTCGGCGCCTGGTCGATGAACGCCCACAGCGGATGGAACCCGAACCCTTTTTTGAACGTCGGTTTCGCCTGTTCCTTCTCGGAATGGGCAGGGACCAGGGTCGCGTCCAGGTCCACGACCAGCGGATCGTCAGCGCTGACCGTCTGGTCCGGGGCGTGTGTCCCGGCCAGTGCCCACGCCCGTTCCCGCGCGGCCGCCACCGCCTGGAACACCCCGGCCAGGACCCGGTCGACATCGGCTGCCAGCCGGTCGACGGTCCGTGACACCGTGGGATCCGACGCCACCAGGCCGAACAGTTCCGGCTCGACGCGCAGCAGGCCGATGTCGGCCAGGCAGTCACCCCCGAGCGCGAGGCTGACCGCCAGATCGGTGAGCACCTTCGCCGGATCATGCGTCGCCGTCGGCGCGCGCCACGGCGCGAGCGCCTCAGACAGCGCGGCCCCCAGCCCGGAGACCCGGGCCGTCTCGGTCAGCAGAAGCCCGCCGGCCGACGACACGACACCACGCCCGGCGGCGTCGACGGGGACAGACGGGTAGACACCGGTAAACTTCACCGCGAAGGTGCTCCTTGGAACGGGATCGATCAGGCCCTCAGCAAGCCCAATCCTCCCTGCTCAGGAGCGCTTTCCCATTTGTCGCCGCCCAACAGACGATCAGCCCGGTGAAAGCCCGAGGCTAGTGCGGCACGTCCTCGGCGCGGGCCCGGTGCAGCAGGTCCTGCCTGCGTGCCTCGCGCGCGGTTCGCGTGACAGCGGGCCCGTGACAGCAGTCCCGTCGCACAGCGGCTCGACGGGCGGGGCCGCCGGCGGTCGACGCTTGACCATTGTGGGGGTCGGGCTGTCGGCAGCCCACGGTTCGGCAGGGGGTGTCCGCCACCGCTGGCTCCTGACTCCGCTCCGGCCTGGCTCGCTCCGATGCTCGCCTCCGGCCGTCGTTCGGGGCCTGGCGCGCGCTGACACCGTGGTCACAACGCACGGTGTCGATGCGACCGGAATTTACCGTTTTCCGCACCGAGTCGGCCCACCTGGTGCAACGATCTGGTGACCGGGTGGTGACGTATGCGCGGTTCACGGGGGAGGGCGTTGGTCATGTCTCCGCCAGAGCGACTGCACGCCCACCATCCGACGGCCCGACAGGCTGGCGTGCCAGGTCAGGCCGAGGCGCAGGAACAGGCCAAGACGCCAGGTCAGGCGGACGTACGTAGCCTCGCCGACATCCTGGCCGTCGCTCCGTGGACGGATCTGGAACAGCACATCGATCAGCTCCGTGAGCGGGTCGACCGCGCGGTTCTCGCGTCGCATGCGCGGCGGGAACAGTTGCGCGCCGAGATCCTTGCCGAGAATCCCGGCCTGCGGAGCCTCATTCGACGCCCCTCACACGAGGCATCGGCCTGGGCGAGGGATCTGCTGCGGTCCGGTGTCGTCGCTGCCGCCGACGGCACCCTGGCGGCGGTGCCGCTGCTGAGCGGGACGAAGATCCAGATCGGCGTCGTCGCGTCGTCGTCGTGACGAACACCGGTGAGTCCGTTCGGCTGGTCACCCGCGTCTTCGAGCACGAACTCACCGCCCAGGGCGACACTGCCCGGGAGTTCTTCGACAACCTGCGCAAGGTGCATGGCGGTTCCAACCTGGCCAGCCGGGCGCTGATGCTGTTCGGTGAACGTCAGATCCTGCTCTCCCAGGATGCCGACTGGCGGTTGATCCACGGCGAGCTGATTCCCTACGAACTGCGCACCGGTGTCGGCCTGCCGCGGGAGAACCTGCCGCCGGTCTTCGAGCTCACCCGGCGCTACGTGGCCGACCAGCAGTTCATCGCCGTCAGCGAGAGCCCGGAGGACCTCGACGTCCTCAACGCCGGGGCCATCCTGGAACCGGGCGAGTACATCGAGCTGCGCACACTCTCGGATGACCTGACGACCTTTCTCGACGGGGATTCCGACTCCGGGGTCACGAAGGCGGGATTCAATACCGTCGACCGCGGCAACTTCCGCAGTTTCATCGGAGAGGTCGGTCCGGAGGTGACCATCGTCCTGCTGAAGGCCGGGCACCGGCCATTTCTCCTGGAGTGGCCACTGTGAGCGGGTCGAGCAGGCCGCCGCGCTGTGGACCAGGGGCCTCCCGGACGTCGCCGCGACAGCGACGGCCCGCGGGTTCCCGTTCCATCTCGACCTCGCCGTCGCCCACACCATGTTCCGTGCTGGGGAGTTCCGCGACTTCGTCGAGGCCCGGCTGATGGAGCTGGGGGTGGAGAACGGCCTGGTCAATCTTGATCCACGGCGGACCCGCGGATGAGCCCGCGCGACGCCGATGCCGACGCCACGCGGCGTCCTGACGGCGACGAACGCGGCGCGGAGCCTGCCGACGGAACGGAGCAGGCAGAAGTCTTCACCCATCCCGAATGTCTCGACGACGTCATCCGCGCGCACCTGCCCCGGCTGCTCGCCCTGTTCGACGGCGACCGACCGTACTGGTTCGCCCGCTATCGCAGCGTCCGCGAGACCGACCATCTACGGCTGCGAATATGCGCCGTCGGCCAAGAGGAATACGCCGAGGTCGCACGTGCGGTCGGCACGTGGGGACGACAACTCTGCGACGCGGGCGCGGCCTCCCGACTGACCCTGGCGACCTACCATCCCGAGGTCGGCCGCTACGGCAGCGGTCCCGCGACGGACGCCGCCGAGGCGGTGTTCGCGGCCGACTCGCACGCTGTCGCGCTCGCACTCCGACTTCCCGCGCCACTTGCCGTCCATCCGATGGCGCTCGCCGCCATCGGATGGCGGACATAGTCGACGGGTTCCACTCCGACCCCGTCCGCGCGAACGCCTGGGTGCTGGAACACCTCGCCGCGCGGGCCGCATCTTCCGTGGACCGGACCGTCACCGGGCAGGTCACTCGCTGGGCGTCCCGCGCCGTCGCTGACCGCGACGGGCTGGCGGTGGTGTCGATGCGGGCGGTCGCCGCCGCGCTGGGTACGAGCGCCGGGTCGCTCTACCGGTACCTGTCGTCTCGCGGCGACCTGCTGGACCTGATGAGTGACCGGGTCGTCGGTGAACTGCGGCCGTACCCGCCGGCCGAGGCCGACTGGCTGGACGGGATGCTGCAGCTGGCCGGCGCGCAACTGGCGCTGTACCGGCGCCACCGCTGGCTGCTCGACGTAAGCCACCAGCCCCCCGGCCCCGGCCCGGAGACCCTGGCTTGGTTCGACAACTTCCTGCGGATACTGGAGCCGGTCCGCTGCGCGCCGACTGCCAAGTTCGAGGCGATCGGGATGATGACCGGCGTGGTCAGCCTCTTCGTCCGGGCCGAGGCCGCCGCCGGGTCCTTCTCGTTCGCGGGCGTCGACCTGGCGGCCTACCCGCACCTGGCTGCCGCGTTTTGCCAGCCGCCGGCTACCGAACCGCCGTCAAACCTGTTCGAGCGGACCCTGCGCAGCCTGCTGACCGGGTTGCTTGCCGCCCCTGTGGCAGGACCACAGGCCTGACCGATTCATTCGGCGCGACTGTCCTGCCGGACCGTCGCGCCGCCGGAAGGGCATAAAGCCGTCTCGTCAGTTGCCGGTCAGTGCGCTGTCAGCGCGCGCTGTTCGTATCGGGGTGCAAACGGAGACGGAGTGCGGTCCTGCCGCCTCACGGAACACGGCGGAACGGCGAATCTGAATGAACCCGACGTCGCACCTGAACGGGCTGTCCGAGCTGCCAGCGCCGGAACGCCACGACGAGGTGGAACACCTCGTCGTGGCGTATTTCAAGGAGGCTCTCATGATGACGGCGTCTGACGAGCTGGAGCTGGACACCAGTTTCTTCGACCTTGGCCTCACCTCGCTTCGACTGGGCGAGCTGAGAAAGAAACTCGAAGCGCGGACCGGTGTGGACATCGATGCGACGGTGCTCTTCAACCAGCCGACGGTAGGCCAGGTCGTCGACTACTTGGACGGAAAGCTGTCCGACTCGTAAGTGTCACGCAAGACGACTGTTGAGAGGAGCTGTGGCGTGTCGCGTGAGTCGGTGACAGTCGACCATCTTCGCCCTACCCCCGGTTCGCCCGAGTCGGACGGCGTACTTCTCACGCGACTGCTGCGTGAGAAGTACGAGCCGGTCGCCGTCGTCGGCATGGGCCTGCGGCTGCCGGGCGGTTCGGAGTCACCGGACGAGTTCGAGGATTTCCTGCGGGCCGGCCGGTCCGGTGTCGGTCCGTTGCCGAAGGACCGCTGGGACCCCGACCTGTTCGTCCCCGACGACCCGTCGGAGAAGGGGAAGATCCAAACAACCGGCGGCGGTTTCCTCGACCGGATCGACCTGTTCGACGCGCCGTTCTTCAACATCTCGCCGAAAGAAGCGCAGTACGTCGACCCGCAGCAGCGGCTGCTTCTCGAAACCGCCTGGCACGCGCTCGAACACGCCAACATCGACCCGACGCCGCTGCGTCGAGGCAACGGCGGCGTCTACGTCGGTGCCAGTTCCATCGACTACGCCCTCGAACTCGACGGGCTGCCGTACGAGGCGCTCGACGGCCTGCTCGCGTCGGGCATCTCGATGTTCCCGCTGTCCGGCCGGTTGTCGTACTTTCTGGGCTGGCGCGGCCCGAGCGTCAGCGTCGACACCGCCTGCTCGTCGTCGTTGAGTGCGCTGCACCTCGCGGTGGAAGGGCTGCGCCGGCGCGAATGCGACCTGGCGCTGTGCGGCGGGGTGAACGCGCTGCACCACCCGCGCATCATGGTCATGTTCTCCCACGGCCAGATGCTCGCACCGGACGGTCAGTGCAAGACCTTCGACGACGCGGCGGACGGCTACGTCCGGGCCGAGGGTTGCGGCGTCCTCGTCCTCAAACGGCTCTCCGACGCCGAACGTGACGGGGACACGGTCCTCGCGCTGATCCGTGGCACCGCCATCGGCCAGGACGGTGACAGCGCCGGGCTGACCGTGCCCAACGGTCCGGCCCAGGAACTGGTGATCCGCCGAGCGATCGCCGCAGCCCGGCTGGAACCGCGCGACATCCAGTACGTCGAGGCGCACGGGACCGGGACGCCGATCGGCGACCCGATCGAACTCGGCGCTGTCAACGACGTCTTCTCGGCCTCGCACACCCACGACGACCCGCTGCTGGTCGGTTCGGTGAAGACGAACATCGGCCACACCGAACCGCTGTCCGGCCTCGTCGGCGTCATCAAGACCGTCCTGCAGCTGCGCGCTGGCACGATCTTCCCGCACCTCAACTTCCACCAGCCGTCGTCCCGGATCCCGTGGGACGTGTACCCGGTGCGGGTGCCGACCGAGCTCGAACCGTGGCCGGGGCCGGTTCGCCGCGCGGTGGTCAACAGTTTCGGTTTCGCCGGGACGATCGCGGCGGCTGTCGTCGAGCAGGCACCGCGACCGGACGCGCCGGCCGCCGGCGAGCTTGCTGGTGACAAGCTTGCTGGTGACGAGCCTGCCGGTGACGAGGCCGCGCCGCTGGCGGCGGTGTTCACGCTGTCGGGCAAGAACGAGGCGGCGTTGCGCCGGCAGGCCGAAAGCTACCGGCAGTTCGTCGAGGCCAGCCCGGAGCTGGACGTCGAACGGTTGTGTTACACGAGCAACGTCGGCCGGGCTCATTTCAGTCACCGCCAGGCCGGCGTGGTCACGAGCCGAGCAGACCTGGAAAAGCTGCTCGGCGCCGAGTCGCTACAGCAGCAGCCGGCGCTGGCGAAGATCCGGAAGGTCGGGTTTCTGTTCAGCGGCCAGGGGAGCCAGTACCCCGGTATGGGCGCCTACCTCTACCGGCGGTTCGCCGAGTTCCGTCGTCAGGTCGACGAGTGCGACCGGCTGTTCGCGCCGCACCTCGACACCTCGGTCCGCGCGCTGCTGCTGGGGGAGAGCGGGCACGACGAGCTGATCGACCAGACCCGCTACACCCAACCGGCACTGTTCACGTTGGAGTACGCGCTCGCCCGGCTCTGGACGTCCTGGAACGTCCGGCCGAACGTGCTGATCGGTCACAGCATCGGAGAGGTGGCCGCCGCGGCGGTCGCCGAGTTGTTCGACCTCCCCGACGCGGTCCTGCTGGTGGCCAGCCGTGCCAGGTTGATGCAGTCGGTCCGGACGCCGGGCGGGATGGCCGCGGTGGGCGCCGCCCCCGAGCTGGTGGCGCCGATGCTCGACGAGTTCCCCGGCCTGGCGCTGGCCGCGGTCAACGCCCCCGGTCAGTGCGTCGTCTCCGGCGCCCGTGACGAGCTCGCGGCGTTGGGCGAGCGGCTTCGGTTGCGCGGGTTGTCGGTGGAGCCGCTCGCCGTGTCGCACGCCTTCCACTCGCCGCTGATGGCCGAGGTCGCCGCCGAGCTCCGCGCGGCCGTCGCCGGCGTCACGTTTCGCGAACCGTCGATCCCGCTCGTCTCGAACGTCACCGGCCAGCTCGCCCGGTTCGCGGAGATCGGTACGCCGGACTACTGGGTGCGCCACGTCCGCGAACCCGTGCTGTTCATGGCCGGCCTGCGAGCGGTCGAGAAGCGCGGCCAGCACGCCTTCGTCGAGATCGGCCCGTCGACCTCGCTGACCGCCCTGGCGCGGCAGTGCCTGCCGGCCGACGACCACCGCTGGATCGCCAGCCTCCGTCGCCGCGACCCGTCCGCCCACACCGTCCTGCACGGGCTCGCCGAGTTGTACGCCGGCGGCGTGGCCGTCTCCTGGGCGGGAGTGCACGCGGGCCGGACGTTGTCGAAGATCGAACTGCCCGGCTACGCCTTCGCCCGGAAAAGGTACTGGCTTCCCGTCGACGGCGGGCCGAGCAGTCCTGGGTCGGCGGCCGGCTACCACCCGCTGCTCGGGCAGGAGCAGTCTCCCGGCGAGCGCCGGCCCGGCGAGGCGCGCGAGTTCGTCGCCGAGTACTCGCCCGAACGGCCCGCCTACCTTGCCGACCACCCAGGGCCGGACGGCGAGGTGGTGGTGCCCGTCGCGGCCTACGTCGAACTGCTGCTCGCCCTCCAGGACGCGGCCTTCGGGCATACCCGGGGCACGATCAGTGACCTACGGGTCCAGGATCCGCTTCGGCTTGTCGGAGAGGGCCGCGTGCAGGTGCGGACCCGGCTGTCCGCCCGCGCCGACGGCCGCTTCGACGTGGTGGTGTCCAGCGGTCGGCCGGACCAGCCGACACCGCACGCGAGCGCGGTGCTCGCCGAGGAAGACGTCGAGTCCGCCGTCCTGTCCGGCGTCGGTGCGGCGCTGCGGGACCGGGCGCGGTCCCCGGGCGCCGTCGAAGACCGAGTGAGCCACGAGGACCTCTACACCGACCTCGCTGCCGTCGGGCGGGAGTACGGCGAGCGCTTCCGGCTGGTCGCCGAGGTGCGCGGGCACAGCGGCGGCTTGCTGACCGGCACCGTCGCGGGGCGGCCGGCCACCGTGGTCGAACACCTCCCGCCCGAGCTGCTCGAGTGCGCGCTGCAGGCGGTCGCGGCGCTGCACCCGGACGGCCCGGTGCTCGTATCGAGCGGCGTCGGCCGGCTGCGGCTGTTCCGCAAGCCGCGAGCCGAGCACCTGCGCGTCGTGGCGCGGCTGCGCAGGGCGGCGGTTGACCGGTGGGTGGCCGACGTCGTGCTGTTCGAGGACGAGGTAGTGGTCGCGGAGCTGCGCGAGGTGCGGTTGGGCGCTGCCGGGGTGTCGTACCCGTTCCTGCACCGGTTGGCCTGGCTGCGCCGTACGGCTCCGCCCCAGTTGGCGTCGCAGCCGCGACACGTGCTGGTGCTGGGCCGTGAGCCTGGCGACTCGGCGGCCGGGCTCGCCGAACCCGCCGCGGCGGACGGCGTGCGGACGACGTTCCTCGCCGCTGCCGAGGGGGCGGGCGGTGTGGCAGGCGCTCTCGGCGACCCGACGGTGACCGACCTGTGCTGGTTCTGGCGGTCTGCCCAAGGCGAGACCACGGCGGCCAGCCTGCGCAACGAGTGCGAGCTGAACTACCGGGCGCTGCTCGAGCTGGTCGCGGTGCTGAACGCGGCGGACCTACCCCGGCCGCCTCGGCTGTGGCTGGTCACGAAGCGAGCCCAGTGGCTGCCCGGCGACGAGGTAGGCACCGGTGAGCAGCTAGCCGCGGCGACCTTGTGGGGGTTTGGCCACGCGCTGCTGAACGAGTACCCCCGCTACCGAGCCTGCCTCGTCGATGTGGCGGGGGACGCGGACCTGGCGGGCCTGGTCGAGCAGTGGCAGGCGCCCGACACCGGTGAGTTCCAGCTCGCCTACCGGCGCGGGCGGCGTTACGTCCGCCGGCTGCTGGCCGGCGAGCGCACCCCGGACTGGGACGGCGGGTTCGTGGTGCGGCCGGCCGCAGCCGGCGTCGTCGACGAGATGACGGTCGAGCCCGTGGACGAGCCGGCGCCGGTCGGCGACCAGGTCCAGGTCCGAGTCCGGCTGGCGGCCCTGGACGGCTCGCCGCCGGCAGTGGCACCGCCGGCCGCGACAGACACCTCGGGCGAGACGACGGACACCTCGGCCGCGACGGACACCCCGGGCGCGACGACGGACACCCCGGCCGTGGCGGAGCCGCCGGACGGGCGGGACGCGCTGCCGGCCGTCGCTGCCGTCGGCTGGGCGGGCACCGTGGTCGCGGCCGGCGACCAGGCCGCCTTCGCCGTCGGGGACCACGTCGCGGTGACCGGCCCGGGAACCGTGAGTCGAACGGTGACCGTCCCGTCGAGCGCCGCGACCGCCCTCTCGCACGGGAACGACCTCGCGGACGCACTCGCGGCCCTGGTCCGAGCAGCGACGCCGGGGGCGCGCGCGGCCGGGCCGGCCGGTACGCGCCAGATCGACCGGGTCGAACTGTACGACCTCGACGAGGTGCCGGAAGCGCTGGCCGCGGCCCGCCGGGACACCGGGCCGGTGGTGGCCTTGGTTCAGGTCGGTCCGGAGCCCGTTGCGGCTGTCGAGCCCGCCGTAGCCGTCCGGGTCAGCGAGGCGGACGCCCCACCGGCTCCGGTGCGGCCAGATCGCGTCTACCTGGTGACCGGCGGGTTGGGCGGGCTCGGCCTGGTCACCGCGCAGAAGCTGGTCGACCTGGGCGCCAAGCGATTGGTCCTGACGAGTCGCAGCGGCCGGCCGACGCCCGAGGCGACCGACGTACTGGCGGCGTTGTCCGACCGGGCCGTGGTGTCCGTCGAGCGCGCCGACGTGGGTTCGGCACCGGACGTCGAACGCCTGGTGGAACTGGTGCGTCAGACCGGCCTCCCGCTGGGCGGGATCGTGCACGCCGCCGGGGTCGCCGGCAAGTCGCTGATCGGGAACCTGACCTGGGAGGCCGTCGACGAGCAGCTTCGGGCCCAGGTCTACGGGGGGTGGCTGCTGCACGAGGCCAGCCTCGGCTTCCCGGAGCTGGACTTCTTCCTGGCCCACTCCTCCGTCGCCGCGGTGGTGGGCGGTGCCACCCAAGCTCACTACGCCGCGGCGTTCGCCTTCCTGGACGGGCTGGTGGCCTGGCGGGCGCGGCAGGGCCTGCCTGCTCTCGCGGTGAACTGGGGAGCCTGGGGGCGGGTCGGGATGTCGGCCCGGCTCGACGAGAACCTGGGTCGGGAGTTGCGGCGCAGCGGCATCCGGCTGTTCTCGCCGGGGCGGGCGCTGCGAACCCTGCCCTCGCTGTTGACGGGGGCGGCGCCCAACCTGGTCGCCGGCGTGTTCGACTGGGACCGGTACATCGCGCCGAGCCTGCTCGATAACGCGCTGTACTCGCGGGTCGCCCGTGGCCGGGTGGACCTCGGCGGTGGCTTCGACGTGGCCGCGCTGCTGGCCAAGTCGCCCGCCGACCGTTCGGCCGCGCTCGCCGAACTCGTGCTCGACCTCGTCGGTGCCGCGCTGCACCTCGACGACGGCGAACGGGTGGATCCCGCGGCCGAGTTCGTCGCGCTCGGCCTGGACTCGCTCATGGCGCTCGAGGTGAAAACCAGCCTGGAGGGCAGCCTGCGGCTTCCGCTGCCGGCCACCTTGACCTTCGACCATCCGTCGCCGCGACAACTGGCCGAGTTCCTCGACGGCCAGCTCGCTGCCACCACCACTGCCACTTCCGCCACTGCCACTTCCGCCACCGCCACTTCCGCCACCGCCACTTCCGCCACCGCCACTACCCCTACCACTACCGCCACGGACCCGGACGCCCGGGGCCAAGCCGCCCAACGGAGTTGAGACCCTTGCTCGACACCAGCCCGGCCGACACGCGCTCCAGCGACACCAGCACCAGCGCCCCGCCGGACGGCTGGTCCCCACCGGCGGAGTGGACCTTGACGGCGACGTCGGCCGCCCACGCCGCGGCTCGCCCGGACTGGCCCGCGATCCGGTGTGAGCACCGGGTCGTCAGCTACGGCCGGCTGCACCGCGACAGCAACCGGGTCGGGCACGCGCTGCGGGCGGCCGGTGCCGGGGTGGGGACGCGGGTCGCCTACTTCGGCCGTGAGTCCGAGTACTACTACACGGTGATCTTGGGCTGCGCGAAAGCAGGTGCGGTCCTGGTGCCGGTGAACTGGCGGCTGACCGCGAGCGAAGTCGACCACGTGCTTCGGGACGCCAGTGCCGAGGTGCTGTTCGTCGACGCCGACTTCGTCGCCGTGGCCGACCGGGTGCGGCCGCAGTTGCCGACGCTGCGCACCGTCGTGGTCGTCGACCAGCCGGGGTCGGCCGACCCGGGCGCGGGCCTGCGCGGCTGGTGGTCGACCGCGCCCGAGACCGACCTGGACCCGGGGACCGGCCCGAACGACGCCGTGGTGCAGATCTACACCAGCGGCACGACCGGCCAGCCCAAGGGCGCCGTCGTGGCTCATCGAAGCTTCTTCACGCTGCCGGCCTACCTGCGCGCCGCCGGGCTGGACTGGATCGACTGGCGCCCGGACGACGTCAGCCTCATCAGCCTGCCCGGACTCGGCACGGCGGGCATCGGGTGGTTCATGCACGGCTTCAACGCCGGGGCGACCAACGTCGTGATGCGCGCTTTCATCCCGCAGGAGGCGGTACGGCTGATCCGTGAGGCCGGGGTGACAACGACCTTCGCCGCACCCGCGATGTTGCGGATGATGCTCGACGAGCGCGACGCCGGCCCAGACGCCTTCCGGTCGATGCGGAAGATCGCCTACGGCGGCGCGCCCGTCTCGGCGAGCCTGCTGACCCGTTGCCTGGAAGTCTTTGGCTGCGAGTTCGCACAGATCTACGCGAGCACCGAGACGGCGAGCGTCGCGACCTGCCTGCCGCCCGCTGCGCACCAGCCGGGTAGTCCGCTGCTGCGCTCGGCCGGGTTGGCCTGCCCCGGCAACGAGATCAAGATCATCGACTCGGTCGGCGCCACGCTGCCGGTCGGCCAGGTCGGCCAGGTCTGCGTGCGGACACCGGCCCGGATGCTCGGCTACTGGGCGCGCTTGAAGGACACCGCCGCGACGCTGGTCGACGGGTGGTTGCTCATGGGGGACGCCGGCTACCTGGACGAGAACGGCTACCTGTTCCTCAGCGACCGGATCAACGACACCGTGATCGTGGCGGGCCAGAACATCTACCCGGCGGAGGTCGAGAAGGAGCTCTGCGAACATCGCGACGTCGTCGACGCCGCCGTCGTCGGCCTGCCTGACGAGGCGTGGGGCGAAGCGGTCCATGCCTGCGTCGTGCTCCGGCCGGGCGTCGAACTGGTGCCCCGCCAGTTGCTGCTGTTCCTCCGGGAGCGGCTCGCGGACTACAAGCTGCCCGTGGCTTTCCACGCCATGGACACGCTCGCCCGCAACCCGGCCGGAAAGCTCCTGCGCCGGGTCGTGCGCGAGCAACTGAGCGCCACCTCGACGGCGGCGCCCACCACCGGTGCGCGGGTCGAGGTTTGCGAGGAAGGAGCCGACGGTGGACGCCACCGCTGAACCCGTCCGCGTTGGCGTACTGTTGCCGACCCGGGAGCAGGCGGTCACCGGCAGGTTCGCGGCGGAGCCGTTGCTGGCGTTCGCCGGGAAGGCGGAGGCGCTCGGTTTCGACTCAGTGTGGGTCGGCGACTCGCTGACCGCCAGGCCGCGGTTCGACCCGTTCGTGGTGCTCGCCGCGGTCGCGGCGGTGACCAGCCGAGTAACGCTGGGCACCGCGGCACTGACACCGGTGCTGCGCCACCCGCTGATCGTGGCGAACCTGATCGCCAGCCTCGACCACGTGTCCGCGTCCCGCCTGGTGCTGGGACTCGGCGCCGGCTTCCCGGTCCCCGAGACGGAGGCCGAGTTCGCCGCCGTCGGCGCGTCCTTCGGGCAGCGGGTGGGCAGGCTGGACGAGTCGGTTGCACTGTGGCGGCAGGCCTGGCGGACCGACGGCGCCGTCGCGGCGGAGTTCACCGGACGGTACTGGCAGGTGGCCGGTCTCGACCGGCTGCCGCCGCCGCACCGGCCCGGGGGACCGCCACTGTGGCTGGCCGGCAGCGACACCCCGGCGGTGACGGCACGGGTGGCGCGGTACTACGACGGCTGGCTTCCCTTCCTGCCCACCGCGCAGGCCTACGACCAGGCATGGCGCGCTGTCGTCGCCGCTTGCCAGGAGGCGGGCCGGGCGCCGGGGGCCGTCACGGCGGGCCTATACGCCACGGTCACCGTCGACGAGGACCGGGACCGGGCCAAGGCGGAGCTCGCTGACTACGTCGGTCGCTACTACGGCCGACCGCTCGAGCAGATGGCCGCGTTGCAGGCGTACGGCTGGGGGAGCGCTGAGGAGTGCGCGCGGTGGCTCGTGGGCTACGTCCGGGCCGGTGCCCGGCACGTGGTCGTCCGGATCGGTTCGCTCGACCCGGCCAGCCAGCTCGAACTGATCGCGCGCGACGTCCTGCCGGCGGTACGCGCCGCGGGATGACGGGCGACGACGTGCCCGGCGGGCACGTCCGTCCGACCGGACCACCATCTTCAGGAGGTACCGTGAGTAGCTCGATCGTGGCGCGGACGTCCGCGCACGGGCAGTGGTTCCACCCGTCCGACCTGGAACCCGAGGCAGAGATCAGGCTCTTCCTGTTCCCGCACGCCGGGAGCGGGGCCATCATCTACCGGGACTGGGCCGACCTGCTGCCGGCCGACGTGGGAGCGCAGGCCGTGACGCTGCCGGGCCGGCAGGGGCGCCGAGACGAGGTCGCCTTCACCGAGTGGGAGCCGTTGCTCGACGCGTTGTACGAAGCGGTCCAGAACGAGTGCGACGAACGGCCGTTCGCGTTCTTCGGCCACTGCCTCGGCGCGCAGCTCGCCTACCACCTCGCCGTCCGGATGCACCGAGCGCAGCAGCGCGTGCCGCTGCTCGTCGGGATGTCGGGATGGGCCCCGGAGGGGTTCTTCAACCCGACCAAGGAGCACATCGGGATGCCCCAGGAAGAACTCGTCGTCTGGATCAAGCGGCTCGGGTCGTTCCCGGCGGAGATCTACGACAATCCCGAGATGCTGCAGATGGTGGTGCCGGCCTTGCGGGCGGACCTGTCGGTGGCCGCGCAGCGGATCGACGAGGGCGCGCTGGTGCCCTGCCCGATGGCGTCCTACGGCGGCAAGGCCGACCCGTTGATGGAGGAGACCGACGCCTTCTCGTCCTGGGTGTCCCGCAGCCCCCAGTACCTTGGCCACACCGAGTACACCGGCGGCCACTTCTTCATCGACCAGCACGCCCTCGCGGTGACCGCCGACTTCAGCCGGCACCTTCACCGCCTGGCAGCCGCCGCGCGGAGCTGACGGCTCGGGGTTGCGCCGCGCGGGGGGCGGTCGCGCCCAGTCGTTACCCCTGACGTAATCGACGAGAACGGTCGTCGTCTGCCACGATGCCGACATGAGCCGATCGAGTACTCACGGTGACAGCTTGGTGGAGGTTGAACAGATCGAGATCGACCAGGTCAAGCAGGCGGCGGTCCGGCGGCTGGCGGACCGGCGCCGCGTCGACCTCTCGCCGAGCGCCCTGGGCGAGGCCGCCGGGATCGGTCTCGACCGGGTGACCGCATACTTCGCCGGCGAGGACGAGCTGCTGACCACGCTCGTCCTCGACGCCTACGCCGGGATGGGCGACGGCGCGGAACGGGCCGGGGACGCGGCATCGGCCGCCGGCGGCTCGCCGCTCGACCGGTGGGTCACGATCAGTAAGGGGGTCAGGAGCTGGGCGCTCGACCACCCGGACGAGTACGCGCTGATCTGGGGGCAGCCGGTGCCCGGCTACCACGCTCCGGCAGAGACGATGGTCGTCGGGGCTCGCACCGTCGTGGCCCTGCTGACGGTGCTGCGCGACGCGCAGCGAGACGGCGGGCTGGCGGACCAACCGCCGGTGCCGCGGCTGTCGGACGGCATGGCGCGCAACGTCGCCGGGCTCGCCGCCGGCCTGTTGCAGGGCCTGCCCGACGGGGTCATCGCTCGGATTCTCGTGACCTGGACCCAGCTCCACGGGATGGTCGGGTTCGAGGTGTACGGCCACCTCGCTGGCGTGGCGGCCGACCCTGGCGCGTTCTTCGAGTTCGCCGCACGGGAGATGGGAAAGTACGTCGGCCTGACGCGGTAACCGTCAGGGATGGGTCAGCCGGGCGTCAGCGGAATTGGTGACAGTGGGCATCGAGATGTTTCCTCCCGAATGAGGTGTGATGCTAGAGAACGAGACTGTAGTCCATGACTGGCCGTTCGCCCGCACGGCTTCCGGGCGCCCGCCGGAGATTCTGACGAAATTGCGGGAGCTGCCGCCGTGCGCGGTGCGGATACCGGCTGGTGCGGCGGATTCCCGGCTCGCGTGGCTGGTGACTCGCTACCCGGACGCCCGGCAGGCACTTATGGACCCGCGGTTGAGCGCGGACGAAACGCTGCCAGGTGCCCCGGTGCGCATACAGGTGCCGCCCGACCAGAAGCCGGGATCGTTTCTTCGGATGGACGACCCGGAACACGCCCGGTTGCGTGGGACGATCACGACCGAGTTCACTGCTCGGCGGGTCCGTGGCCTGCGGCCGGCGGTCCAGCGGTTGATCGACGAACTGCTGGACGGCCTCGCGGCCGGACCCCGGCCGACCGACCTGCAGGACGCCTTCTCCCGGACGCTGCCGACGTTGGTCATCGCCCGCGTGCTGGGCGTACCGGACGCCGACTCGCCCTTCTTCGTCGAGAAGACCAGGGTCACCATCTCGCAGGGTGACACCGCCCGGTCCTACGCGGCCTACCAGGAGATGTCGGAGTACCTCGGCGTGCTCGCCACCCGGAAGCAAAAAGAGCCGGCGGACGACCTGATGAGCCGGCTGGCCGTGAACCACCTGGCCACCGGGAAGATCACCCTGGACGAGTTGGTCGGTATCGCGCGGTTGGTGCTGGTCGCCGGGCACGAGACCACCACCAACCAGATAGCCCTGAACATCCTCAGCATGTTGCTCGACGACGACCTGCGCCGCACCGTCCTGGCCGACGACGGCGTGCGGATCCCGCAGTTCGTCGAGGAGTCGATGCGGTACTGGTCGATCTCGCAGGACGCCATCGTCCGGTTGGCCGTCGAGGACTTCGAGCTCGGCGGCACTACGATGCACAAAGGCGACGCGGTGGTGATCTCCATCCCGGCCGGCAACCACGACGAGTCGATGTTTCCCGACCCCGACCGGATCGACCTGGACCGCGACAGCGGCGACCACCTGCAGTGGGGGGTCGGGCCGCACTACTGCCAGGGCGCGCCGCTGGCGAGACTGGAGATGGAACTCGCGCTGAAGACCCTGTTCGGGCGCTTCCCCGGGCTGCGGTTGGCGACCGACGACCCGGACTCGGTGTTCCGGACCGGCACCGTGTTCCACGGCGTGCGGGAGCTTCCCGTCACCTGGTAACGCCCGTCACCTGGCAACACTGACAACGAACCCCACCGGCCGTGCCGCGCGGCGGCCTGCCTGGCCGAGTTCGCCCGACCAGAGCCCTGACGGCTGGTCCGGGAACTGTCAGCCGGGAACTGGTGGCTAGTACTAACGGGGCTTCGCCCCAGCCCGACGAGCATGTTGCTGTGGTCCGGCTGTGATCGTGGGCTCCGGCCGGGCGGTGTGACGGGTTGACGATGAACCCGCCTGTGATGCCGCTACCTGGCGGCGGTTGGCCTGAGGCCTGGCCGTCCCGGACCGGAGCTGACGATGACGCTACCCCGCACCGTCGCCGACGTCCTGGCCCATCACGTGAGCTTCGAGGTGGAGTGCATCGACCGGATGTACCTCAACGTCTATGTGCCCCAGCTCCAGTTCCCTCTCGGCCTGGTCGGGTTCCTCCACCGCCGGCTCGGGATGCGAGTCGCCTCCACCGCCCCGCTGGCGTCGATCACCGAGGGTTTCGTGACCGCGGTCCGGCGGTTCGCCGCCGACCACGACATCCCGATCGTCGACTTCGTGAAGGGGCAACGGAAGGACGACGTGATGCACGAACGACTCAAGGACTTCACCGGCACCCAGGGGGTGGTGTTCATCGGTCGAGCGCAGGAGAAGACTCCGCTGTTCCGTACGGAAAAGCGCCGCGACGCAGAGGGGAAGACATACCCGTGGATCGTGAAGACCACCGGGGTCGTCAACCACTTCTACTTCTACTGCGTCGACGACGACTTCGGCCCGTTCTTCCTCAAGTTCTGCTCCTACTTCCCCTACAACGCCAAGCTGTGCCTGAACGGGAACCACTGGGCGCAGCGGCAGGCGACCAAGTCCGGGATCGCTTTCACCCCGATGGACAACGCGTTCGCCGCGGTCGAGGACCCGGCCGGCCTTCAGACGATCTGTGACCGGCCCGGCCCGGCCGAGATCGATGGGCTGCTCCGCAAGTGGTTGGACATCCTGCCGCACCCGTTCACCCCCGACGACCGCGACGCCGGCTACCACTACGACCTCTCGATCCTGCAAGCCGAGTTCTCCCTGACCCAGACCCTCGACCGGCCCCTGTCCGGAAGGATCTTCTTCGAGCAGGTCATCCGGGACAACCTTGACATCGGCCGCCCCGACCAGGTCAGCCTGGTCTTCGACCGGTCCCTGCGCCGGACCGGCCCACGAGCCACCCCGAGCCGGTTCCGAACCCGAATTATCACCAACGGCGTCACCCCAAGCCTGCACGTCGACGACAAACACGCCACGATCAAGCAGTACCACAAAGAAGGAAAAGCGCTACGCACCGAGACCACCATCAACGACACCCGCGACTTCGGGATCGGGAAAAGGCTGATCAACCTGCCGGCGTTACGGCGGGTCGGCTTCCACGCCAACCGACGTCTGCTCGACGTCCAGACCATCAGCCACGATCCCACCGACGGCGACACCGCGTTCGCGGCCATCACCGATCCGGTCATCACCGAGACCGGACGGCGGGTCGCCGGTATGCGGTTCACCGACCACCGCGTCCAAGCCCTCTTGTCTGCAATCCTCGTCTTCCGTCTGCTGCCACACGGTTTCACCAACCGTGACCTACGCGAGTATCTCGCGCCACTGCTCGGCCGCGACCCGAGCACCATCACCAGCGGACAGATGAGCTACGACCTACGCCGACTCCGCCTCCACGGCCTGATCGAACGCGTTCCCGGGACTCACCGCTACCAGATCACCCCCGCCGGGCAGCGCCACGCCCTGTTCCTCACCCGCGTCCACAACCGGGTACTACGCACCGGCATAGCCGAACTCGCCGACCGCCACAGCGACCCCCACCGCTACGCCGAGCAGCCGACGCCTACGACACCGCCATCAACGAACTCATCCACCACGCCGGACTCGCAGCCCGACCCGCACGCCCCGAACTTGACCCATCCTTCGCGGCTTCGCCCGCCCAAGCCTTCCAAGCCTTCTAGTGCCGTATCCGCCAAGGTTTGCCCGTTGTGAGGACGCGCCGGGTCGGCTCCCGTCCTGGCCGTCCGGCTGATGATCCGTGGTGTGGCGGAACGGGTGCGGGTCCGGGAGATCGATCCGGACGAGGGGCAGCTGGCTGTTACGGATCGTGCGACGCTCCAGCGGGTCGGTGGTGACATGGCGGCGGGCGCAGATGATCCTGCTCTCCGCGCAGGCCATGACCCCGACGAAGATCGCCGAGGTGACGTTAACGTCGGAGGACCGGGTCCGCGACGTGATCCACAACTTCAACGCCGACGGGTTCGACTCCCTCTACCCCGAGGTACGCCGGTGACCGGCCACGGAAGTTCACCCTCCCCAGCGCCGGGAGATCAAGAAGATCGCGAAGTCCCGTCCGTCCGAGCACCAGCTGCCGTTCTCGACCTGGAGCCTGACCAAACTCGCGGAGTTCCTGGTCGCCGAGGGGGTGGTCGACGACATCAGCCACGAGGGCCTACGGGTCCTGCTCCGCGAGGAGGGCGTCTCGTTTCAACGCCTGAAGACCTGGAAGGCCAGCTCGGATCCGGAGTACGAACCGAAGAAGGCCCGCGTCGAGCACCTGTACGCGATCATCGACGGTCAGGTTGTGCCCGAGCCCGGCGAGCCGACGGTCGTGTTCTGCGTGGACGAGTTCGGCCCGCTCAACCTGCAGCCCCGCCCCGGGCGGATGTGGGCCGGGGCGGGTGGTGCGAAGACCGACCCGAAGCGCGGCCCGCGGCGCCGCCGGCGGGCGACGTACACGCGGACGCAGGGGGTGCGGCACCTGATGGCCGCCTACGACCTGGGCCGGGACCGGATGTACGGGCATGTGAAGGTCACGAAGAACCGGGCCGTGTTCCTGACCTTCTGCCGCTACCTGCGCGGCCTCTACTCGCCTGACGTGCGGATCGCGATCATCTGCGACAACTACAGCCCGCACCTGTCGATCCGGGTCGATGGGCGGGTCGGAGCGTGGGCGACGGCGAACAACGTCGAGATCGCCTACACCCCGACCAACAGCTCATGGCTCAACCGCATCGAGGCCCAGTTCACCGCCCTGCGCTACTTCGCGTTGGACGGCACCGACCACCGCAACCACCGCGCCCAGGCCAGCATGATCCGCCGCTACCTCGGCTGGCGGAACCGCCACGCCGCCGACAAGAAACTCCGCGCCGTGGTCGCCAAGGCAAACGTAGCCTGATGCGGCACTACACTAGTCCGGGAACTGGTAGTCGGTGCGGATGCGGTCGTCGGCCGCGAAGACCAGGTACTGCGTCCCGGCGGCCACCGGGTCACCGCCCCCGGACGGCACCATCTCCCAGCCGATGCGGGCCGCGTCGTGATTCTCCGCGACCGCCTTCAGCCTGAACGTGAAACCCGCCGCGACAAATTCTTCGTGGGCCTCACGGACGGCGGCCTCGATTCCGTCGTGGCCAAGGAACTCGTTGCTGGTGTTCGCGTAGAGACCGTCTTCCGCCCATATCTCACCGACTTCCTTGCGGCGACGGCCCGGGTCGGCCTCGTTCCATACGGCGAGATAGCGGTCGGCGATTTTCTCGATCCGGCTCACGGTATTCCTCCAGGCTGGACGTGCGGGCACGGCAGACGGTCGGTTCCCGTCCACGCCCGTCGAGTCTTGCAATCAGCGGCCGCCGTTGTCTATTACCTGCCGGGTAATCGGGGGGCGGGCGAGCGTGGCCTGGGAGTCAGGACCGCGTCAGCTATCGGTCAGCCCGGGCGGAGATGCTCGCCGAAAGCCGACCAGCTCCGAGTAGACCTCGGCCATGGACCTGCGACCTCGTTCGGAGTGGATACATGACTGGCTCGTCCGCCGACGACTCCCGGCACTGCCTGGTCATCGCGAATCCGCAAGCCGGCGGGCTGACCTCGGACCTCGTGGCTGACGTCGGGCAGCGCTGCGCCCGCCACGGCGCGGTCCAGGTCCAACGGACCTACAGCCGCGGCGACGCCACCCGGATCGCGCAAGCCGCGGCGGCGCTACCGCCGCGGCAGCGGTTCCGGGTCGTCGTCGCCGTCGGTGGCGACGGCACCGTCCTCGAGGTGGTGCGCGGCCTGCTCGCCGGGGGTGCGTCGGCCACCGGGCCGGCCCTGTTCGTCGTCCCGGCAGGAACCGGCAACTCCAACTACCGGTCGCACTGGGGGACGTGGCCCTGGCAGCAGGCGCTCGACTACGCCCTGGCGGACCCCGACCGCTCGGCGCGGCCGCTGGACCTTGCCCGGGTACGGGAACTCGACGAGCCGGTGGTGCTCGGTGCCGGCGCGGGACTCACCGCCGAGGTGCTGCGCAGCGCCGGCGAGGTCCAGTTGGCGGGACGGGCGCGGTTGCAGGCCGGTCTCGAACGCGCGGCGGCGAGCTTCACGCCGTACGCCGGCCGGGTGACGGTGGACGGCCGGGTGGTCCACGAGGGGGACACCGTGTTCGCCAACGTCGGTGGCGGTCGGCACCGGGCCTGGCAGTACCTCGTGCTGCCGGCGTCGGTGCTCGACGACGGCCAGCTCGACGTCTGCGTGGTCGGAGTGGGTGTCGACCCCGTCGACGTGCCGGCGCTGCTGCTCGACGGCAAGCACGTCGGCCGGCCCGGGGTCGTGTACGAGCGCGGCCGCAGTGTCGTCGTCGAGCGGACGGACGGCCTGCCGCTGGTCTTCGAGCACGACGGCGAGCTGCTCCGGCACGACCGTTCGCGGCTCACCGTCGACGTTCTCCCGCGCGCGCTGCCGGTGCTGTGCCAGCCCGTGCTGGCGGCGGCTGGGCAGGAGACGCCGTGACGCGCCCCAGCATCACACCGGCGGAACCGGCCGTGCCGGAACCGCCGGCCTCGGCGGCAGGCGCTGGCGGCACGCCGTCGCCGTCGCTGTCCGAGCGGCTGTCGGAATGGGCGAGCACGCTCCGGTACCGCGACCTGCCCGACCGAGTCGTCGACCTGGCGAAAAGCCAGATCCTCTCGCAGCTCGCCGCGATCCGGGCCGGCGCGTCGCACGAACTGGGCCGGCTGCTCGTCGCGGCTTTCGGCGACCCGGTGGGCTCCGACCCGGGCAGGGCGGCCTGCGTGTTCGCCGGCCTCGGCTCGTGGCTCAACCTGGACGACACTGCCTACGCCGGCCACCTGTCGAACTCGACCGTGGGCGTCGGACTGGCCTACGCCGACGCCCTCGGACTCGACGGGCGCGGGCTGCTGACGGCGGTCGTCGCGGCCAACGAATGCGCGGCTCGGGTCACCGCCGCGGCCACGCTGGGGCCCTTTCGCGGCCAGACGGCCGCGCACACGAGCTTGGTCGGGGCGGTGGCCGCCCGGCTGCACTGCGCGGAAGTACCAGCCACCACCTGGACCGACGCGATCGGCCTGGCGATGGTCGCGCCGCAGTGGACGCTGCTGCACGCCTTCCTCGGCGGCGACGGCCGGCTGTTGTCCTCGCTCGCACCGGTACGAGCCGCCATGGACGCTTGCGACGCCGCCGAGGCCGGTCTGCGCGGGGTCGCCGACGCCTTGGAACACCCGGACGGATTCCTGGCGCGCTTCGCCGCGGTGCCGCTGCCGGAGGTCGTCGCCGCGCACCTCGGCCGCCGCTGGCACACCGACACGCTGTCGTTCAAGGTCCGGCCAGGCGGCCCGGGAATAGACAGCGCGGTGGACTGCGCCCTCGAGATCCGGCGTCAGGCCGGCGACCTGCGGCCAGCCGACGTCGCCGACATCCTGGTCGAGACTTCGGCCTACACCGTGTACGTCGGCCGGCAGCTCGACCGCCACGGCGCCGGGCCGGCCACCCCGGCCGCGGTCCTGCCGCTGTCGGTGCCCTACGCCGTGGCGACCGCGCTGCTCGTCGGCGACCTCGTCGTGGCCGACTTCGCCGCGCCGGCTAAGCACGACCTGCGGCGCTGGCAGCTCGCCGGGAAGGTCCGGGTGGTGGAAGACGCTGGGATGACGTTCGACCTGGTCAGTAGCGACGCGCCGTTCGGGGACGCGCTACGGCAGGCGGGTCGGCGGGCCGAGGGCTGGCTGACTCACTTCGTCGGAGCGGAGGCCGCCGACATGCTTGACAAGCTCGGTGAGCCGGCGGCCTCCTTCGAGCACGCCAGGAAGTACACGGGTGCCAGGGTGACCGTGCGAGCCGCCGACGGGCGCTCGTTCTCGGCCCGGCGTGACATCCCGATCGGCGCGGCCGGGCCGGACACGCGAGCCCGGCACCGCGAACTCGTCCAGGCGAAGTTCGCGGCCACCGGAGGACCGGACGTGGTCGCCCGGACCTGCGCGGACCTCGAACACGCCGACCCTGGCCAGGTCGCGGCGATGATCCGGGCGACGCTGCGCCTCCCGTGACGCGGCCAGCGGTGGGTCCGACGGCCCGGGACCGGCTCGCGTCGGTCCCGGGCCGTCAGCTCCGCTGGCTAGTCGCTGGTTGGTCAGGTCGGGGCACGTGGACGTACGGTTGGTGCTGTCTGGCTGGGCCGTTCCGGTGGGAGGTGCCCGATGGCCACTCCTCGCAAGCCGACCGCGCCGACGGCGGAGGCGATCGACAGATTCTGCGGCCATTTCGATGACTTGTTCGGCCGGTTGGCTGAGCGCACCGCGCTGCGGCAGTATCTGATCGGCCTGTTGCCGCCCCGGGAACGGAACAAGACGCTGACGGAGCTTGCCGCCCTGGTCCCCGGCGCGGACCGGCAGCGGCTGCACCACTTCCTGCACGACGCGCCCTGGGATCCCGACGCCCTGGGTGCGCGGCGGGTGGACCTGTGGCATCGGCACCCGGAGCTGGGGCCGCATGGCAACGGGGTGCTCATCATCGACGAGACCGGGGACCGCAAACGCGGCCATGGCATCGTGCTGGCCGCCCAGCAGTACATCGGCAAGCTCGGTCGCACCGCCAACGGCGTTGTGGCCGTCACCAGTCACTGGGCGGACGGCAGCCGCCACGTGCCGCTGGGGGTGCGGCCCTACCGGCCCGCCTCCCGCCTACCCGCCGGCAAGGCGGACCCGGCGTTCGCCACCAAACCGGAGCTGGCCTGGGACCTGATCGAGGAAGCCCGCGGCGCCGGAGTGCCTTTCCGGGCGGTGGTCGCCGACTGCGTCTACGGGGAGAACCCGAAGCTCGAGGGGCGTCTGCGGGCGGCCAGGATCCGCTACGTGCTGGCTCTGCGTCCCCGCCACGGCACCTGGCAGGTCGTCGCCGATCCCGCTCACCCGCCGGCGTTCACCCCCGCCGAGGCCGCCGCCCGCCTGCCCCTGGCGGACTGGCGGCGCCTGGTGCTGACCGACAGCCACGGCCGGCCGCTGGTGCGCCACGTCGCCGAGCTGGAACTGGGCCCCTGCTATGGACCCACCCGCGGCACCCGCCTGATCGCCGCCACCGCCGACCCGAGGGTCCTCACCGCCGACTCGACCTGGTTCATGGCCACCAACCTCTCGACCGCCGAGGCGGACGCGGGGCGAGGTCTACCGGATCTACCGGCTACGGGACTGGATCGAGCACTACTACAAGCCGGCCAAGCACGAGCTGGGCTGGGCGGACTTCCAGGTCCGTTCCGAACAGGCCATCGTGCGCCACTGGCAGCTGGTCATGCTGGCGTTCACCTTCAGCCTGCTGAACGCGCCACCCTCCGACCACGCCCAGGAAACACCCCGCGAGGACCGCGGGGCGGCGGGGGGAAAATCCACGGCGCCGCATCGTCTGGCAGGACACACTGCGACAGGTCCGCGGCTGGCTGAGCCCCTGGGCGCGTCTACAGCTGTACTGGCACCGCTGGTCGACCGCCCCACCCCCACCGGAACTGGCAGCACTGCTTGACCACGTGGGCCACTCCCACCCACTGGTCGCCCCAACCTGACCAACCAGCGCTAGTGCGCTGTCCGTGAACGTCTGCCGGGCGAGGTGTGGCGATCTCGGTTTGCGGTGATGCGCAGGTATCTGCTCCTGCTCGTGGGAGGGGTCTGCGATGGCGAAGCCGGTGCATGTCCGTCGGTTGACCGACGAGGAGGGACAAGTCCTGCTGCGGATCGTGCGGCGGGGTCGGCACGACGCGGTGAGGATCCGCCGGGCGATGATGATCCTGGCGTCGGCGTCGGGGAACACCAACGAGGCGATCGCCGCGCTGGTCGCCGCTGATCCCGACACCGTCCGGGACGTCATCCACGCGTTCAACGACCGGGGGTTGGGCTGCCTGGACCCGCGGTGGGCGGGCGGCCGTCCGCGGCGGATCACCGCGGAGGGCGAGGCCCGCATCGTCGAGGTCGCCCGCACAAGGCCGAGGGCGTTGGGGCTGCCGTTCACCCGCTGGAGCCTGCGCAAGCTGTCCGACTATCTGCGCCACCCGCCGGCCGGGGTACCCCCGGTCATCATCGGCCGCCAGCGACTGGGCGAGCTGCCGCACCAGCACCGGATCTCCTTCCAACGCACCCGCACCTGGAAGGAGACCTCCGACCCGGACGCGGAGACCAAGCTGGCCCGGATCGAGGAGGTGACCCGCCGTTTCCCTGACCGGTGCTTTCGCCTTCGACCAGTGCGGACCGCTGTCGATCCGCCCCTGCCACGGGCTGTGCTGGGCCAAGGCCGGCCACCCTGACCGGCTGGCGGCCACCTACCACCGCACCCACGGCATCCGTTACTTCCACGGCTGCTACTCGGTCGGTGACGACACCCTGTGGGGCGTCGTGCGTGAGCGCAAGGGAGCCGACCACACCCTGGCCGCACTGCGCAGCATCCGCGCCACCCGCCCGGACAGCGCCCCGATCTACGTGATCCTGGACAACTGGTCCGGGAACAAGACGGCCGCGATCCGCGCCTGGGCCCGCCGGCACAAGGCCGAGCTGTGCCTGACCCCGACCCAGGCGTCCTGGGCCAACCCGATCGAGGCCCACTTCGGCCCGCTGCGCGGCTTCGCCCTCGGTAACAGCGATCCACCCAACCACCCGGCGCTCGCCCGCGACCTGCACGCCTACCTGCGCTGGCGCAACACCCACCGCCGCGACCCAGCAGTGCTGGAAGCCCAGCGCCGCGAACGCGCCCGTATCCGCTCCGAGCGCCAGCACCGCTGGGGCCACACCCGAAACGCCGCCTGATCAACAAGAACCGACCCGCATTCACGGACAACGCACTAGCGCTCGCCGCGTGGCGGTCGGGCTCAGGGCTGCGCGGCGGGCGGCGCGGCCGCCGACCGCAGCCGTTCGTCCAAGGCAGTCAGGACTTCGTCGCCGTGGCGCGCGACCGCTTCGTCGTCAGGCGCGCCGATCACCGCCATGAACGCGTTCACGAGCGCCTCCGAAAGCTCCTCGGTACTGGCGTCGGGCTGGGTCATCACCGTCTCCTCAGGGGTTTGCCGGTGTCACCGGGTTTGCGGGTGTTGCCGGTGTCACCGGGTCGTCAGAACGCGTTGCAGGCGCGGAAGACGTGCGCGAACGCCGCCGGCGAGGCCTGGCCCTGGAAGGCGACGTACTCGGGGATCACGACCTGGGGTGCCCACTTCTCCTTGTAGGCCAGCTGACTCTGCGCCGGGTAGATCGCCGCGCCTTCGGCCCAGAGAAAGTCCGCCAGCCACCGGAAAGCAGGGCTGTGGCCGGGCAGCTCGTGCGCGAGGTCCATCCCCGTGAAGGGCGTGAAGCCGAAGTGCAGCCACGGCGTGCCCTCGGCGCGGAACGTCTCGATCGCGGCCGCGTTGACGGCTTCCATGAGGCCAGGAGAACCCCCGGGAACCCGCCGGCTCAGGTCGTGCATCCATCCCGCGCGACTGCCGAACACCGGCGAGTAGGAGATGTACGCCACCACGGCGCCGGCCACGGTGCCGACGAACAGCCGACGGTGGCGTTGCTCGGCACCGCCCACCTCGCCCACCAGGAACTCGAGCGGACGGGCGTGTTCGCCTTTCGACGACAACCACGCCTGGTCGACCTCGCGCAGGTGGTCGTACCACTGGGCGGCGTCGACCTCCTCGACCACGAGGCCGTTGCGCAGTGCCCGCGAAATCTTGTTGCGTAGCTGCATGAACCGGGTGCCACGCAGGGTGAAGTCGGGCAGGCTCACCGCCCACGAGGCACCGACCTGGTTCACGGTAAAGCCGCGCCGGGCGTAGACCTCCGCGTCGGCGCGCTGCAGTTGCACTCCCACGAGCCGCAGCCCTTCGTCGGCCGCGAAAGCTGTGAACCGGTCCAGCAGTGTCTCGTAGGAATCCGGGTGGGCGAACGGCCCGCCGAAGTGGACGAGGTACCGGCCGGTGCGGCGGTAGACGACGACGCCGTCGGTGCCCGGGGCGGTGAAGACCTCGTTCCGGCTGCCGACAGCCAGGAACGAACTGGGGTTCTCGGCTGCGGTATGGGTTTGTATGGCGTGAAGGGCCGGGCTTTCCGTAGCAATGGTGGCGGGCATGTTGCACTCCCTGGTCGGCTAACGTCCGTACCGAGAGTGAAGCAGCTCGAGGTAAGTCGCGGAAGAGTCTTCCTGGCGTCGTCAGGCCCGAGTCAACGGCGCGTCAGGGGCACGTCAGAAGGAGCTGTCACAGTCGTAACACGACCGGGGCAGCAGTACCGGTCGGAAAATTCTGGAGAGGTGCCCGGAGTGGCTTATCGGGGGCCGTGGCTTGTTCACGGTCTGGCTCACGCCTCCGCAGGTTCGAATCCTGCCCTCTCCGCCCAATTAACTTTCCCATCCATCCTCGGGAAGGCATGTCGATGCGCGACGAGCCGATCGCAAGCTATCCCCTTTTCATCGCTGGGAAGGACGTCGAGGGCGACGGTTGGGTTTACACGGTGAGCGCCCGCTCCTTGCTGGAGGACGTTTTCGCGAGCGTGAGCCTGAAGCGGGCCCTCGAACGTGACCCGGAGTCGAGCGACGCCGCGCACCCCTACGTCGTCGGGCGTTGCGCGGTCGCCGGCGACGGTGCGATCGACCTCGCCACGGAGGCGGCCGCCGCAGCCGCACCCGGCTGGGCGGCCACCGCGTTGGAACGCCGGATGCGGCTCGGGACGCTGTTCCGCGAGGAGCTGGTGCGCCGGCAGGACGAGTTCGTGGCGATGCTGGTGTCCGAGGCGCACCCGGCGATGCTGGCCCGCTGGGAGCTGAGCTGCCTGCTGCAGGTGTTCAGCGACGAGAGCCTGGGGTGGTACCAGCAGCAGATGCACACCGAGTTCGTGCACGGGCCCCGGCGGTTGATCGTGCGGCGGCAGCCCGACGGCGTGGTGGCCTTCAACCCGCCGCAGAACGCGCCGGCTCCCAGTGCCGCGCTCGCCGTACTCGCGTTGATGGCCGGCAACGCCGTCGTGGTCCGAGCGCCGCGCAGCATCGCGCTCAGCACCATGTGGCTGATGCGGGACGTGGTAGGCCCGCTGCTCGACGAACTCGGCGCGCCGCCCGGCGTCCTCAACGCGGTCTGCGCCAACCCGAAGCAGACAATGGAACGCTGGCTGGCCCACCCGCTGGTCGACGATATCTTCTACATCGGCGGCAGCCAGGAGGGGCTGCGCTTCCAGGAACGCTGCGTGGCCAGCGGCAAGAAGCCGATCCTGGAACTCGCCGGGAACGACGGCATCGTCGTGTGGTCCGACGCCGACGTCGAGAAGGCGGCCGAGGCCGTCACCGAGGCGTTCTACGGATCTGGCCAGATCTGCATGGTGCCCAACTACGTCCTGGTGCACCCCGAGGTGGCGGACCGGCTGATCGCCGAGGTGAAGCGGCAGGCGGTCGCGGTCCGCCCGGGGTATCCCGACGACGACGGCGTGCTGCTGTCGCCGGTGCGGCGCAGCGAGAAGTTCTTCGCGCTCGTTCGTCAGGCGCTGGACCAGGGCGCCGAGCTGGTGACCGGCGCCCGCCGGATCGAACTGGACGGCACCCCGTCCGAGAGCGGCGTGTTCCTGGAACCGACGGTGCTGCGGATCGACGGGATGGCGCAGGCCCACCGGTTCGACGCGGTGCGGCAGGAGACGTTCTTCCCGCTGTTGCCGATCGTTGTGGCCGAACCCCGCCCCGACGCGGACCTGCTCGACAGTTTCGTAGAGTTTGTCAACGCGAACGCCTACGGGCTGCGCAATTCCTTGTGGGCGTCGTCCCCCGACGTGGTAGACACTTTCGTGACGCGCATAGTCAATGGTGGCCTGCTGAAGGTGAACGACTCTCATATCGGTTTCTTGCCGTACCTGCCCAGCCACGGTGGCACCGGCCTCACCGGTGGCGTCTTCGGTGAAGCAAATTACCCCATTCTCAAGACCTCGCACCTACAGGGCGTGAGTATAGCCCGCGGCGTCAGCCCGCGCGATGCGGTATTTCGCCCCTGACCGGCGACCGGAGGTCCACCGTGCGTTCTCTTGACGATGCCCGTGACACTTGCAACCGGTATCATCCCGGGCTGCTGAAAGCCTTGGCGGACATTCCCTTCGCCGAGCGGGAAAGCCCCGCCAGTACCGTCGTGGAACTTTTTCGCAGTCACGACGGGGCGGCCTTGCTGGTTCCCACCTCCTTCGGCGGCCAGGGAGTCGACGCGGTCGAGGCGGTGCGGGTGCAACGCGCCCTGGGTTCGGTGTCGCCGTCGCTCGCGGCGGCGGTGACGATGCACCATTTCACCGTTGCCATGCTGTTCGCGCTGGCCGCGGACGCCGGCCGGCTCAGCGCCGCGCAACTCGACGTACTGCGCGGCGTGGCCGCCAAGCGCTGGCTGCTGGCGTCCGGTTGGGCCGAAGGGCGCACCCACCAGAACATCCTCGCGCCGGCGGTGGCGGCCACGCCCGCCGACGGCGGCTACCGGCTGAGCGGCTCGAAGAAGCCGTGCAGCCTGTCCCGCTCGATGGACCTGCTCACCGCCAGCATCGCGGTCCCGGCGGCCGACGGGACGCCGGAGCTGGCCGTAGCGCTGGTCCCGGTGCCAGCGCCTGGCCTCACGGTGCACGAGTTCTGGCGCAACGAGGCGCTCGCGGCGGCCGAGAGCGACGAGGTCCGGCTGGACGACGTGTTCGTGCCGGCCGACCTGGTGGTCCGAACCGCAGCCGACGACCCAGGTCGGCTCGACGACCTGCAGACCGCCGGGTTCGTGTGGTTCGAGCTGCTGATCTCGGCCGGCTACGCCGGTGCCGCCGCCGCGCTGGTCGAGCGGGTCATCGACGGCGAACGCGGCAGCCTGACGGACCGCGCCTCGCTCGCCGTCCGCGAACAGGCCGCGTTCGCGCTGCTCGAGGGCACTGCCCGAGCGGTTCGCGACGGGCTGGCGGGCGAGGCGGCCGTCGCCGCGGTCCTGGTCGCCCGGTACGCCGTGCAGGACGCGCTCGTCGGGGCCGCGGACCTCGCGATGGAGCTGCTCGGCGGGATGGACTTCGTCCGCTCCGACGAGAACTCCCGCTTGGCGAGCGCGGTGCGGCCGCTCGCCTTCCATCCGCCAGGCCGCGGGTCCGCGGCGGGCCCGCTGCTGGCCTGGTTCGCCGGCGCCCCGCTGGAGCTGGCGTGACCCGGGTCGAGGCGCGGCCTGCGGCCGGCGGCCAGGCCGGTAGCGCTGTCGGGAGCGAGGTCGAGGTGCTCGACCTTTACCGGGCGCACCTCAGCAAGGGCAGGGCGACGCTGGCGGAGCTGTTCGGCGCCCACATGGAGGTCGAGTCCCGCGGCGCCTGGTTGACTACCAGTGACGGGGAGCGGTTCCTCAACGCCGGCGGCTACGGGGTGTTCATCATGGGCAGCCGTCACCCCACCGTCGTGGCGGCGGTGGAGCGCCAGCTCCGGACCCATCCGGTGGCGACCCGCATCCTGCTCGAACCCACCGTGGCGCGGGCTGCGGAAGCGCTGGTCTCGGTCGTCCCCGCCGGCCTGAGCCGGGTGCACTTCTCACTGTCGGGCGCGGAAGCCGTCGAGACCGCGCTGAAGCTGGCTCGCGCGAGCGGCCGCACCCGCACGGTCTCGATGCTCGGCGGCTACCACGGCAAGACCCTTGGAGCGCTGTCCGCGACCGCGAAGGAGGTCTACCAGAAGCCCTTCCGGCCACTGGTGCCCGACTTCGTGCACCTCCCGTTCGGCGACGCCGACGCGCTCGCGGCGGAGCTGGCGGCTCGGCCGGGCGAAGTCTGCGTGATCCTCGAACCGGTGCAGGGCGAGGGCGGCGTGGTCATCCCGCCAGCCGGTTTCCTCGCCGACGTCGAGAAGCTCGTCCGCCACTACGACGGGTTCCTCGTCCTGGACGAGGTGCAGTCGGGCTTCGGTCGGCTCGGTCGCTGGTGGGGCGCCGACGCCGAAGGCGTCGTCCCGGACGTCCTGGTGACCGGCAAAGCGCTCGGCGGCGGCGTGGTCCCGGTGTCGGCGGCGGTGGCCACCCGGCAGGCCTTCCGGCCCTTCGACAAGGACCCCTACGTCCACACGTCGACGTTCTCCGGCCAGCCGTTGCTGATGGCCGCGGTGCGGGCCGCCGTCCAGGTGATGAAGGAGGAGGACCTGGTGCGGCGGGCGGCCGACCTCGGCGCCCGGCTGCTGCCGCGCCTCGACGAGATAGCCCGTCACAACATCGCCGACCAGCTCGTCGAGGTCCGCGGCGAGGGCCTGCTGATCGGCGTCGAGCTGGTCGAGGCGGGGCTGGCCGGGGAGCTGCTGATCGAGCTGTTCAACCACGGCGTCGTCGCCAACCACTCCATGAACGGCAGCGCGGTGGTCCGGTTCACCCCGCCGGCCATCCTGACCGACCGCGACGTGGAGTTCTTGCTCGCATCCTTCGACAAGGCCACCCGAGCGCTGGTCAGCGGCTCGGCCACCATGCCTGGAAGGCGGAGCCGATCGTGAGGCACGTAGAACTCGACGCCGTGGTGCGCGGCGCGCTCGCCACCGACGTCTTCGACGAGGTCCTGCGGTGGGAGCGTTACCCCGATCTCGCGCCGCACGTGCGCGCGACGACGGTGCACGCCACCCTGCCCGCCCCGGACTGCAGCTCGAGCTGGGAACTGCACTTCCGCAGCGGCCTGCTCCGCTGGACCGAGTCGGACGGCTTCCACCGCGACGACCTGACGATCCGCTTCGAGCAGACCGACGGGGACTTCGACACCTTCAGCGGCTCCTGGCAGCTCGCGCAAGCCGGCGACGACGTCACGGTCCACTTCGAGGCCGACTTCGACTTCGGCATCCCCAGCCTCGAGGGAATCCTCGACCCGATCGCGGAGCGGGTGATCAGGGAGACGGTCGCCTGGGCGGTGACCGGGATGTTCCCCACCACCGAGATCAGCGGCGACTTCGACCTGGACGGGTCGACTGTCCCCGCGCCGGCGTGACGGCCGCGCGTCACGCGCCCAGGCGAACAAGGCAGGAGACGAACTGTGGACCAAGCCAATCCCTTCGAGACTCCGACGACCTACGCGCTGCACCGCGGCGAGTACCTGGTCGGGCTCGCCGTGACGACCGGCTTCCTCGCCGCCCACGCCGGTGACGTGCGGTGGGGCGTGGCCGTCGGGTTGTTCCTCTACATCGACGTGATCGGCTACCTGCCCGGGGCGTTGGCGTTTCGACGCAGTGGCGGCAGGCCGATCGCGAAGACCTACTACGTGCTCTACAACGTGATGCACAGCTTGGTCACGCAGGGGGCGGTCGCCGCGCTGTGGTGCTGGCTGGTCGGGCCGGAGTGGGCACTGTTGGTGCTGCCGTTCCACCTGTTCGGCGACCGCAGCCTGTTCGGCAACTTCCTGAAGTCGTTCGCCTTGCCGTTCGAGCCGGTGCGCCAGCAGGGCTACCTGCGGCTGCTCGACGACCTCCGGTTGGCGCACCCGAAGCCCCTGGGGCACGCGGGCGACGGCCCGGTGCCCGTCGGTCACCTCGCCGCCGTCCCGCCCCGGCGGCAGTCCGAGGCGATCCCGTGAGCATTGAGGCGGCCAGGTCGTCGCGGCGAGCCGCGCTGCGCCACCTGGCCGCGCCGGTGGCCGTACTGACCGTGTGCCACGAGGGGAGTTCGCACGGCACCACCGTGAGCGCGTTGGTCCGGGTGTCGCAGTCGCCGCTGCTGCTGGGTGCCTGCCTTCGCGCCGGCTCCGAGCTCGCGGGGCTGGCGGTCGCGGACGGACGGTTCGTCGTCAACGTGCTCGGTGGCGCGCAGACCGCGCTGGCCCGCAGGTTCGCCGACCGTTCGCGTCCCGCCGGTGTCGCCCAGTTCGCCGGTACCGGCTGGCACCCCGACTCCTACTCCGCCGCGCCGCTGCTCGACGGAGCACTGGCGCACTACGTCTGCCGGGTGTCCGGCTGCTTCGTCATCGGGGACCACGAGGTGCTTCTCGGCCAGGTGGTCAGGGCCACCAGCAGCGACGGCCAACCGCTGCTCAGCTATGCCGGCGGCCTGTTCTCCGGGGTGCTCCCGCCGCTGCAGTCGACCGGACCGAGCGTTGCGAGCAAGAAGGACGAGGCGAGGTCATGACGACGACCGCGACGACGGCGGCTGCTTCGGACGCGGCCGCCACCGGGGCACCCGAGGCCGCCTGGCACTCGGCGCCAGGCCTGCTCGACGGCGCGAAGACGCTGCGGCTCGGTCCCGAGCAGTGCGGCATCGCCTACTGGATCGACGAGGTGGCGCAGGGCACCTTGCGGGACCGAGGCGCGAGGGGGCACCGAGCCGACGCGGCCGTGCCGCCGTTCCTCCGGCGGCCGGGACCGTTGCACGAGGCGCTGGTGCTCGAATTCACGCTGCGTAGCCTCGCTGAGCAGGCGGCGACCCGGTTGCTGGCGCACTACGTGGCGAGCGCGCCGGGCGTGCGGGAGCTGGAGTTCTACGTCACCCAGTTGGTCGACGAGGCTCGGCACTGCCAGGTCTTCCGGGACCACGTGGCAGAACTGGGGCCGCCGAGCGCCGCGCTGGCCCGCGAACTCGACCGGACGGCCGCCGACTACGCCCGCCTGGTCCTCGAACCCGTCGTCGCGTTCACCCTCGACGTCGTCCGTGACAAAGCCGACTTCGTCGGCGGGGTAGCGATCTTCGCGGTGGTGATCGAGGGCGTCCTCGCGCCTGCCGCCGAGCTCAGCGAGCGGAAGTGGACGCCGCTGTCCCCGGCGACCCAGGAGGTCTCGCGCGGCACCGCCATCGACGAGATCCGGCACCTGACCGTCGCCAGCACCATCCTCCGGGACCACGTGACCGCGCGGCCGCAGGACCGGCCGAGGCTGGCGGAGATCATCCGTTCGGGGGTGCGGTTGTGGGACGAGATCCCGGACCGCCAGTTCGTGATGTACCGCGAGGAACTGTTCCAGCAGGGCATGCACGAGCAGGCCGAGCTGATCGGCGACTACGAGATCTGGCCCGGCGTGCGGTTGCTCGACACCACCGCGGCCCAGCGGTACGACATGGCTGACCAGTGGACGAACGAATTGGCCCAGGCCCGCCTGCCCGACCTGGGGCTGCCGGCCGACCTGCTCGCCTGCGCCTCCCGGTCAGCGCGGTGAGCGCGGTCCCGGCCACGCCGCGCGGGCGGGCGGCGGTGATCGCCGGCGTCGGCGGGTACGTCCCCCCGAACGTCGTCACCAACGACGACCTCGCTGCCCGCCTCGACACCTCCGACGAGTGGATCCGCAGCCGCACCGGGATCGCCGCACGCAACGTGGTGTCCCCTGGGACGGCGACGTCGGACCTCGCCGTCGAGGCGGGCCGCCGCGCGTTGGAGTCCGCCGGCGTGGCCGAGGCGGGCGCGGTCGTGCTGGCCACGACCACGCCCGACCGGCCCTGCCCGGCGACGGCGCCCGAGGTCGCGAGCCGCCTCGGGCTCGGTGGCGCGGCCGCGTTCGACATCGCTTCGGTGTGCAGCGGATTCCTCTACGCGCTGGCCGTCGGCGCCGGCCTGATCGCGACTGGCGTCGCGGAGCGGGTCCTGGTGGTCGGCGCGGACGCCTTCACGACCATCATAGACCCGCAGGACCGGGGCACCGCCGTAATCTTCGCCGACGGGGCGGGCGCGGTGGTGCTCCGCGCCGGCGAGCCGACCGAGGCGGGGGTGGTCGGCACCGTCGTGCTGGGCAGCGACGGTGCCCGCAGCGACCTCATCGAAGTGCCGGGGGGAGGCTCCCGGCACCGCTCGTCCCACGCCGCCACCGGCGACGGCGCCGATCTGGGCGACCCGTACTTCCGGATGCGGGGACGCGAGACGTACCGGCACGCGGTGGAACGGATGACGTCGGCGTCGCGGCAGGCCGCGGCGGCCGCCGGCTGGGACGTCTCCCGAGACGTCGACCGCTTCGCCGCACACCAGGCCAACGCCCGGATCCTGGCGGCGGTCGCCGACCGGCTCGGTGTCCGCCCGCAGCGACGGCTGTCCAACATCGAGCAGGTGGGCAACACCGGCGCCGCCTCCGTCCCGTTGCTGCTGGCCGAGGCGACGGCCGCCGGGGCGTTGACGGCCGGGCACCGACTGCTGCTCACCGCCTTCGGTGGCGGTCTGGCCTGGGGCGCGACGGCGTTGGTGTGGCCAGACGTCAAGGCCGGCTGACCCAGGGGCCTTCGACCTGACGACCTGGCGACCTGAAGACCTGAAGACCTGACGACGTGGAGACCTGATGACGATCGACGGAAAAGACACCGCCGTGTTCGAGACTCTCAAGGAAATTCTCGTGAGCAAGCTCAAGGTGGCCCCGGAGAACATCACCCCGGACGCCACGAGAGAAGACGCCGAGCTGGACTCGTTGGCGATCGTGGAGCTGGCGATGGTGCTGTCCACGGAGTTCGGGCTGGGCATCAGCGACGACGAACTCCTCGAGACCACGACCATCGGCGGCATCGCCGACCTGATGGCGCAGCGGAGCATGGCGAGCTGATGGCCGGGCCGGAAGTCTCGATCAGCGGGGTGGGGCTGGTCACGCCCGGCGGGGTGGGGGTGGCCGCGAGCTGGGCGGCGGTCTGCGCCGGCCGCCCGACCGCGAGCCTCGACCCGAGCCTGGCGGACGGCCTGGTCCAAATCGCCTGCCGAGTCCCGGACTTCGCTCCCGACCTGCTGCTCGGTGGTCAACGCGCGCATCGGCTGGACCCGTTCGTGCAGTTCGCCCTGGTGGCGGCGGGGGAGGCGATCGCCGACGCCGGGCTGGACCCGGCCAGCTGGGACGGTGCCCGCGTCGGCGTCGTGCTGGGCTGCGCCGACGGCGGCCCGGGAACCGTCGAGGCGCAGCACCGGGTGCTGATCGAGCGCGGGCTGGCCCAGCTTTCCCCGCTGCTGCTGCCGATGCAGTTGCCCAACATGCTCGCGGGGCAGGCCGCGATCGAGTTCGGTGCCACCGGGCCGAACCTGGTCGTCTCGACTGCCTGCGCGTCCGGGGCGACCGCGATCGGCGTCGCGCGCGACCTGCTGGCGATGGACCGGTGCGACGTCGTCCTGGCGGGTGGCAGCGAAGCGATGATCACACCGTTGGTGATGGCGGGATTCGCCCGGATGCGGGCGCTGTCCCGGCGGGCGCACGACCCGGCCAGCGCCTCGCGCCCGTTCGACGTCGACCGCGACGGGTTCGTCGCGGGGGAGGGCGCGGGCGTGCTGGTCCTCGAGCGGCTCGCCGACGCCCGGGCCCGGGGTGCCCGGGTACGCGCTCGCCTCGTCGGGTATGGCGCCAGCGCCGACGCCCATCACATCACCAGCCCGCACCCGTCCGGCCGAGGGATCGAGGCGGCGGTCCTGGCCGCGCTGGCTGACGCCGACGCGGCTCCGGAGCAGGTGCGGCACGTCAACGCGCACGGCACCGGTACGCCGCTCAACGACCTGGTGGAAGGACAGCTCCTCAGCCGACTGTTCACCAGCGGACCGTTGGTCACCTCGACCAAGGGGACGACCGGGCACCTGCTGGGGGCGGCTGGCGCGGTGGAGGCCGTGTTCAGCACCCTCACTGTCGAGCAGGGCCTGGTGCCGCCCACGACCGGCCTGCGGACCCTCGACCCGCGGCTGGACATCGACGTGGCGACCGTGGCGACCGCTGCGGCGCCCGACTTCGTCCTGAGCAACTCGCTCGGGTTCGGCGGCCAGAACGCGGTGCTCGCGATCGCCAAGGCGTGAGGTCGCGCGCGTGAACCGCGGCGGCGAGCCGCGCGGGCGTCGACGACGCAGGAGGGAGTTCGGCCGTGCACGACGTCCGTGAGTTGCTGGACCTGAGCACGAAAGCGACGGCCGCGTTGGCCCGCCGAGGATTCGACATCTCCCTCGACGAGCTCGCCGCGGCCCACCGTCGCCGTACCGACCGCGAAGACCGGGTCGCTCGGCTGCGAGCCGACCTGAAACGGGCAGCGGCGGCAGGCGCCCGGCGGACAGCGACCGGTTCGGCCGACGCGGCGGACCGGGACAGCGCACGGCGACTGCGCGAAGCGGTCCGGGCGGCGGAGGCTGACGCCCGGTCGGCCAGCGAAGAACTGACCGAGCTGCTGCTGGCGATCCCGAACCTGCCGTCGGAGGAGGCGCCGGACGGGCGAAGTGAGACCGAAGCCGTCGAGGTGCGCACGGGAGGGCCACCGCCGGTGCCCGCCGACGACGCCCGGCACCACGCGACGGTGGGCACCGCCACGGGGGTGTTCGACGCCGCCGCGGCGGCGAAGCTGTCGGGGGCTCGGTTCAGCGTCGCGCGCGGGGCCGGCGCGAGACTCGAGCGAGCGCTCGTGGAGTTCTTGCTGGACCTGCACACCGGGGAGCACGGCTACGTCGAGTACTCCGTGCCGTACCTGGTCACCCGCAAGACCATGACGGGTACCGGGCAGCTACCCAAGTTCGAGGCGGACTTGTTCGCCACCCAGGTAGGCGACCGTGAGATGTTCCTGATCCCGACCGCGGAGGTTCCGCTCACGAACCTGTTCGCCGGCGAGGTCGTGAGCCCCCGGCAGTTGCCGCTCGCGCTCACCGCCCGGTCGGCGTGTTTTCGCGCCGAGGCCGGCAGCTACGGCAAGGACACTCGCGGCGTCCTGCGGCTCCACCAGTTCGAGAAGGTCGAACTGGTGCGCATCTGCCTGCTTGACGAGACCCGCGACGAACTCGACGTCATGGTCGGGCACGTGGAGGAGTGCTTGCGGCGGCTGGGCCTCACCTACCGGGTGATGCTGCTGGCGGCCGGCGACCTGGGCTTCTCCGCCCGGTTGACCTTCGACGTCGAAGTGTGGCTGCCAGGCTCCGGGGCGTTCCGGGAAATCTCCTCGGTGTCCGACTGCGGGGCTTTCCAGGCGCGGCGCGCCGGCATCCGCGTACAAGGCCGTGACGGCCGCCGGGTTCCCGCGGCGACGCTCAACGGTTCCGCGTTGCCCGTCGGCCGGACCTTGGCGGCCCTGCTCGAACAGGGCCGCCAAGCCGACGGCTCGGTCCTCCTGCCGGAGGCGCTCGTGCCCTACGCCGGTTTCCGTCGGATCAGGCCCGGTGGCACCACGTCCGACTGATCCCTAGTGCAACGAGGAAGCCTGGTTGAGGATCTCCTGGAAGCGTTCCTTGAGTTGGACGGACGGTTCCATGCCGAGTTCGCGGTCCAGGCGTCGGCGCACGTCGTTGTAGGCCTCTACCGCCTCTGCCTGGCGGCCGCAGCGGTAGAGCGCCAGCATGAGCATCTCGGTGATCCGTTCGCGCCACGGATGGACCGAACTCATCCGTTTGAGGTCGCCGATGACGTGGACCGGGTCCTCGTGCTCGATGCTCAGCCACAGCTTGTCCTCGAGCGCGGTCACGTGTTCCTCGTTGAGCTGCAGCGAGACGCTCTGGCAGATCGGGCCGGCCGCGACGTCCTGCAGCGGCGATCCGCGCCACAGATCCAGGGCTTCGTCCAGGGCGCTCACGGCGAACCCGGGATCGGTCGTCCGCACGGCACGCGACTGTGCGATCCGTTCCCGAAAGATATTCATGTCGAGGTCGACGGGATCGATCTCCAGCAGGTAGCCGGGGGTGCGGGTGACCAGCGCCGGGGGTGAGTCGTGCGGGCCGGCGAGGCGCTGCAGAGTACGTCGCAGCCGGTAGACGTGGGCCTGCAACGCGTTCTCGACGGTAGGCGGCGGATCCTCGCCCCACAGTTCGGCGTAGAGCTGTTCCGCCGGCACCGGCCGGTTGCCGCTCACCAGCAAGGTTGCCAGCAACCGGCGTTGCCGCTCGCCCGGAATGGCTCGCACGCCGCTGTCGACCTCGGATTCGACGGGGCCGAGGATCCTGAACTTCACCTGCACCTCGCTCAATGAGAGCCACGAATGGCGATCTGCCGTTGCCTGACGGTGATGAAAAGTGGGCATGGCGGCGCCGAGCAGCGCCGCAGACGTACGGTGTGCATCGCTGAGGGGCTGCGTTGCCGAGGTGTGCGTTGCCGAGGGACGTGCGTGGCGAAGCGTGCGTCGCTACGTGGTGTGCGTGGCGACGCCAGCGGGCCGGCGGACCTTTGGCGGGTGCCTGAGCAGCCCACCGCAGACGCCGTGAACCAATGAGCCGGAGCGTTTCGCTGCTGGATTTCGGGTTCTGGTGCGGGAAACGATTGCAAGGGTAGTGGCAGGAATTTCGATCCGCCAGAATCGCATTCTGGGTCAACTTCGACCTGAACCTGACGGGCGAATTGTTGCCAAATGGTGACGCGGTGACGCCCAACGGTCGTGCGAGTTCGGTGCCAATGCGACTTTGCGGGCTGTAATCGCCTATTAACCTAACGCTGGCTTCGGTTGCCCGTCAACCTGCTTACAGATCGCGCCGACCGTTGCGAACCGGTCAGCTGTCGGCCGAACAGAGTGGCAGCCTGATCAACCAGCAAATATGTTACTCGTAGTGATCTTCGTCACGTGGTCTTGGCGGCCGCCGGGTGGCTCGGAGCCGCAATTTCGATTATGACCCGGAGTAGTCGGTGCCGGTTTTGTTGTCGCTGTCCGAGTAGCCCTGTGGGGTACCGCGAGCAGGCGGCGGGTGGGACGTCGGGTTGGCCGGTGGTGGTGGTCACTTCATTACCTCCGAGGTAGGCGTCGAATTACCTCTGACGTAATTGACGAGCCGACGGCGAGGCGTGGAGGGTGTGGCGACGCAGACATTTTTCGGCCAGCCTGTAGGAGATCGCCCATGACCTCTGGCACGAGCACGCCCACCGCAACCGGGGAAGCATTGGCAGACCCGACTACGGCGGCCGAGGCCACAGCCTGGGGCACGCTGGCCGTGCTGATGGTCGGAACCTTCATCACCGTCCTCGACTACTTCATCGCCAACGTCGCCGCGCCGTCCGTCCAGCGTGACCTGAACGCCAGCTCGGCGCAGATCCAGGGCGTGATTGTCGGCTACGGCGTCGCGTTCACCGCCGGCATGATCACCGGCGGCCGGCTGGGCGACGTCTACGGCCGTCGGCGCATGTTCGCGCTGGGCCTCCTGCTGTTCACGGTGGCCTCGGCGGCCTGTGGCGTCGCGCCCAACGCCGAAGCGCTGATCGTCGCTCGGGTGGTACAGGGAACCGCCGCCGCGCTGATGGTTCCGCAGGTGCTCGGCATCTTGGGCACGGTCTACACCGGGCCGAGTCGGGCGCAGGCATTCAACGTGTACGGCCTCGTCATCGGGCTTGCCGGCGTGTTCGGGCAGGTGATCGGCGGAGTGCTCATCACGGTCGACGTCGCGGGCCTCGACTGGCGGGCGGTGTTCCTGCTGAACGTGCCGATCTGCCTGGTGGCGTTGGCCTACACCTACCGCGTGGTGCCCGAGTCGCGCGGCTCGGCCCGCACGCGTCTCGACCTGACCGGCGCGGCGTTGGTGACGGCGACGCTGGTGCTCCTGGTGGTCTCCCTGGTCGAAGGGCGCGAGCAGGGGTGGCCGGCGTGGAGCTTCGGCTGCCTGGCTCTCGCGGCGGTACTGTCCGGCGCGTCCGTCCTCCACCTGCGTCGCCGTGCCGCACGCGGCGCTGACCCGTTGATCGACCCGGCGTTGTTCCGGGGGCGCGGCTTCTCGGTAGGGCTGGCCGCCATGGTGGCCTACTTCCTGGCGATGGGTTCCTTCTTCTTCCTGCTGGCCCTCTACCTGCAGCAGGGCCGAGGCCTGTCGCCGCTGGAGTCCGGGCTGCTGTTCCTGGCACTGGGAGCGGGCTACTTCGGCTCGTCGTTGGCGTCGATGCAGCTTGTCGCGCGGATGGGCCGGTGGCTCGTGGTGGCCGGTCCGTTGACGATCGCGGTCGGCTACACGCTGGTCGGGATCACGGTCTGGGCGACCGGCTCGACCGGGAGCCCGGCGTGGCTGGTGCCGGCGTTGCTCGTTGCCGGGCTCGGCATGGGGATGACCACCGGCCCGCTCACGAACGTCGTCCTGACCGGTGTAGCGCCCGAACACGCCGCCTCCGCGTCGGGAGCGGCCAACACCGCGCAGGAGGGCGGTGCGGCGCTGGGCGTGGCGGTCGCTGGGGCGGTCTTCTACCCCGCCCTCGGCGTCGCGGCGCGCGCCACCGACTATCCGGACGCCTTCGACGTCGCGTTGATCCCGCTGGTTGCCTGCTGTCTCGTCGCCGCGACGCTGGCGCTGTTGCTGCCCGGCCGCCGCGCGCAGTAGCCCGCATCCCACATCCGCAGCTCGAGGCTCGAGCTCCGCGCCGGCCGCAAGGAGGAGACGCCGCCATGCCAGTGGTCACCGTCCGGGACGGAACCGAACTGTACTACCGCGACTGGGGGCGGGGGCCGTTGGTGGTCCTGCTCGGGGCCGCTGTCATGAACTCTCGGATGTGGGAGTCGTTGGCGTACCACCTGGCCGGCAACGGGTTCCGCTGCGTCGCCTACGACCGCCGCGGCACCGGGCGGTCCGACTGGCCCTGGTCCGGCTACGACTACGACACCCTCGCCGACGACCTCGCCCACCTGCTCGAGCACCTTGACGCGAGGGACGCCGCCCTCGTCGGCTACGGGGTCGGCGGTGGGGAGGCGGTCCGCTACCTGGCGCGCGACGGTGACGCTCGGGTCTCGAGCCTTGTCCTCGCCAGCAGCACCACGCCGATCATCATGAAGACCGCGGACAACCCCGACGGGACGGACGTCGCGGTCTTCGAGCAGACCATCGCCGCCGCCGAGCAGGACCGGGCGCGATGGGTGGCCGAACTCGTCGCGCCCTTTTTCGGTGGGTCCGATGGGTCGCCGACGCGGCTCGGCCTGTCGTCGTACGGCGCCACGTTCTTCGAGTCGGTGGCGCTCGACAGCTCGCTGAGGGCAACCGTGGAGATCTACCGGACCCTGTTCATGGCCGACCTGCGCGCCGACGTCGCCAGAGTCGTCGTTCCCACGCTGGTCGTGCACGGCGAGGCGGACGTGGTCGCCCCGATCGACCTGTGCGGCAGGCGGACCGCCGCGCTGCTTCCGAACAGCACCTTCGTCAGCTACGAAGGTGCAGCTCACGGGTTGTTCGCGACGCACGCCGACCGGCTCAACCGGGACGTCGTCGCGTTCATCGCCCATGGTCGGTAAGGCGCTGAAGCGCTGCGGCGCCGCTGCGACAGGTTCGGACGGAAGGTCGCAAACGGGCAGAATCGAAACTTTCGTTCCGAGCTTGCTTCGTTTGGGCGATGCTATACTCGACCCAGTGGCCATCATCGATACGCGGACCGGCGTGGGTCCGTTGGTTCGTGACTGGCGTCGTCGAAAAAATCTTAGCCAGTCGGAGTTGGCCTTGCGGTCAGGAACTTCGGCTCGGCACCTGAGCTTCGTCGAAACCGGGCGTTCGAGCCCGAGTCGGGGGCTACTCCTCAGGCTCGCGGAGCAGCTCGAAATTCCGCTTCGACAGCGCAATACGCTGCTTGTTTCGGCGGGCTACTCACCGACGTACCACGAAACGCCGCTCGAAGCTCCCAGATTGAAGATCGTCAAGGAGGCTGTCGACCGGTTGCTCGCCGCCCACGACCCGTACCCGGCGTTGGCCGTCGACGTGGACGAGAACGTGGTAGCCATGAATCTCGGTACCAAGCTGCTGCTACGCGAAGTGTCGCCGACGCTGCTCGTGCCGCCGGTCAATGTGATGCGCGTGTGCTTGCACCCCGAAGGATTGTCCCAGCAGGTAGTCAACGGCAAGGAATGGCGTAGCCACCTCGTCGGTCGGCTCTACCGCCAGGCGATCTATTCAGGCCGAGAAAGCCTGCGTGAACTCTACGACGAGGTTTCGCAGTACGCGCCGCGGGGCGGTGGCAGCTGCGAAGGCTTGGCAGACTCGATCGTGGCCTCGATTCGGATCCGCGGGCTCGGCACGGAGCTGCAACTGTTCAGTACCATCACCACGTTCGGTGCGGCGACCGACATCACGGTCTCGGAACTTTCCCTGGAAACCATGCACCCGGCCGACGAGCAGACGGCCGAGGCGTTCCAGGCCGCTGCCGCGCAGGTCAAGGAGCGATCGTTGTCGGGCGTCGACGGGCCGCGGCTGACCTTTCGCCGGCCCGATCGCCCTAGCTGACTGAACCTTTCCCGGCAACCATTCGTCACCTTGCGTAGCAACAGTTCCGTGTTGCGGTGTTGGGGTTCAGGCGGTCCTGCGGTGCTCGGTGTGGAGGATGACGAGGGCGGCTTTCGCGACGAGTCCGATCTTCCAGGGGTCGATCGTGATGTTGCGGAGCAGCCGGAAGGTGACCTTGAGCAGCGCGTTCGCGCGTTCGCCGACGGCGCGCAGCGCGTTGTGGACCCGGTTGTGCGCCTTCTGTTCGTCGGTGAGGGCGCCGCCCTTGGGCTTCTTGTAGGCGGTCGCGAGCGGTCCGGCCGGGCTACCCAACCCTTCGTAACCGAGGTCGAACAGGACCTCGTGCGGGTCGGCGGCCCATTCCTCAAGGATCGGCTGCGCGCCTCCGGCGCACAGCGCGGTCGAGTCGTGCTCGCGGCCGGGCCTGACGTCCGAGACCCACAGCGGCCAGCCGTCGTCGGGGGCCGAGAGGATCTGGATGTTGCCGCCGTGGTTGGAGATCTTGCCGGACCACCACAGGTCCACGCCCTCGGTCGGGCCGGGCATGCGCAGCCGGTCGGTCTCGATGATCGTACCGTCGATGATGAGGTGGCCGTAGCCGGCGATCCTGGCGCGCATCAGCGCTTCGCGCAGGTCAGGGGCTTGCCAGGCAAGCACGGCGATGCCCTCGTGCAGGTAGCGGTAGCCCACCGACCGGGACACCCCGTGATCCTTGAAGAGCCGGCTGGTCCTGGTGCCGTCACAGAACCAGCGCAGGACCATGACCGCCTGTTCCAACGTGGACAGCGTGCGGGTGCCGTTGCGAGTGCCGCGACGCTGACGCTCCGCGACGAGAAGACCCGCCAGGCGGAAGACGGTGTGATCGCCGAGGGGCAACTCGGCGGTGTATGTGAAACTCATGGAGGCGCGGGGTTCCTTCGGAGTTGCTCTTTGGTCGGAACAACTTCCTATCGGAGCCCCGCGCCTCCGTCGTCGCAGCCCCGGGGACACTCACACCGCGCAATGGTCACCGAACGTCACGGGCCGTTGCTGGGAATGGCTCAATAGGTTCGACTCCCTAAGCGCATTGATGGATCTCGGTCACGATGCGTAGTGAGTCTGGGGTCGGCTAGTTGATTAATCTCGGCTGTCCTGCAGTGTCCACCAGCCGTCTCCGCTGCGAGTCGGCGTACGACCTCGTTCGTCGGTGGGCTGGTTGAGCGGGTGCGATCATAATGAGTCGTGCGTACGAGCCGGAACTCGCGCGGCCGGCAGGCGGCGGTGGGCTCGCTGAACCCGTCGTGCTGGGTGTCGGTGAGCGTGCCGGGTTCCGTAAGGCAGCGTGGGGAGGTGGCCTGCCGGTCGGCCTCGGCGTGCCCTTGGTTGATGTAGCGGACGTGCAAGTTGAAGCTGCCCAGGTAGCCCAGCCGGTCCAGCGGTCTCAGCTGGATGTCTTCGCGGTGTCCCGGCGGGATGGGGAGAGGGGCGCCGTCGTGGCGGGTGGTACGTCGACCTGTGCGGTGAAGCGGCGCAGTCGTAGGCTGTTGGCGACGACGAACACCGAGCTGAACGCCATGGATGCGCCGGCGATCATGGGGTTGAGCAGGCCTGCCGCAGCCAGGGGTAGTGCCGCGAGGTTGTAGGCGAAAGCCCAGAACAGGTTTCCCCTGATGGTTGCCAGGGTGCGGCGGGAGAGCCGGATCGCGTCGACGGCGGCCCGCAGGTCGCCGCGGACGAGGGTGAGATCGCTGGCCTCGATGGCGACGTCGGTGCCGGTGCCCATGGCGAGGCCGAGGTCGGCCTGGGCGAGGGCGGGGGCGTCGTTGACGCCGTCGCCGACCATCGCGACGACCTTGCCCTGGGCCTGCAGGCGTTTGATGACGTCGACCTTGTCGGCGGGCAGCACCTCGGCGATGAGGGTGTCCGGGCTGGTGCCGATGCCGACCTCGGTCGCGACCGCGCGGGCGACGGTCGTGTTGTCGCCGGTGAGTAGCACCGGGGTGAGCCCCAGCCGGCGGAGCTGGGTGACGGCCTGTGCCGAGGTGGGTTTCGCGACGTCCGCGACGACGAGGACGGCGCGGGCCTTTCCGTCCCAGGCGACACCGACGGCGGTGCGGCCGGATTCCTCGGCGGTTGTCCTGGCTGTGACGAGGTCGGGCGGTAGCGGCTGGCTCCACTTCTCCAGGAGGCTCGCTCGTCCGACGAGCACGGCGTGCCCGTCGACGATCCCCTGGACGCCGAGACCTTCGAGGTTGCTGAACTCCTCGACGCCGGGCAGGTCGCCGACCCGCTCGCGGGCGGCGCGGGCGATGGCGGCGGCGATCGGATGTTCGGACGCGTTCTCCAGCGCTCCGGCGAGCCGCAGCATCTCGGTCTCGTCGACCTCACCGGTCTCGTCGCCGTCGGCGGCTGCGAGGTGGATCTCGACCAGATTCATGCGTCCCGTGGTGACGGTGCCGGTCTTGTCGAGCACGATCGTGTCGACGCGTCGGGTGGATTCAAGTACTTCGGGGCCTTTGATGAGGATGCCGAGCTGCGCTCCGCGGCCTGTTCCGACCAGCAGTGCCGTCGGGGTGGCCAGCCCGAGGGCGCACGGGCAGGCGATGATCAGCACGGCGACCGCGGCGGTGAACGCGGCGTCCGGGCCGGCGTCCGCGCCGAGCCAGAAGGCCAGGGTGGCCGCGGCCAGGGTGATGACGACCGGTACGAACACCCCGGAGATCCGGTCGGCGAGCCGCTGCGCGGCGGCCTTGCCGTTCTGGGCATCCTCGACGAGCTTGGCCATCTGGGCGAGCTGGGTGTCGGCGCCTACCCGGGTGGCGCGCACGACCAGTCGTCCGCCGGCGTTCACCGTCGCTCCGGTGACGGCGTCGCCCGGGGCGACCTCGACGGGGACGGACTCGCCGGTCAGCATCGAGGCGTCGACGGCCGAGGAGCCTTCGTCGACCACGCCGTCGGTGGCGATCCGCTCGCCGGGCCGGACGACGAACCGCTCGCCGACGGCCAGCTGCCCGATCGGGACCCGGACCTCCGCGCCGTCCCGTAGGACCGCGACGTCCTTGGCGCCGAGTTCGAGCAGCGCGCGTAGCGCGGCGCCGGCCTGTCGCTTGGCGCGCGCCTCGAAGTACCGGCCGGCGAGGATGAAGGTGGTGACGCCGGCCGCGACTTCCAGGTAGATGTTGCCGGTGCCGTCGCCGCGGGCGATCGTCAGCTCGAACGGGTGCGTCATCCCCGGCGTCCCGGCTGTGCCGAACTGCAACGCGTACAACGACCAGCCGAACGCCGCACCGACGCCGATGGAGATCAGCGTGTCCATCGTCGCGGCGCCGTGTCGCAGGTTCGTCCAGGCGGCGCGGTGGAAGGGCCAGGCGGCCCAGGTCACGACGGGGCTCGCCAGGACGAGCGAGAACCACTGCCAGTTCGTGAACTGCAGCGCTGGGACCATCGCCATCACGATGACCGGAACCGCGAGCACGATGCTGGTGATCAGGCGGTGGCGCAGCGGCCGGGTCGGATCGGGTTCGGTGCCGGCCACACCTGCGGCTGGTTCCAGGTCCGCGGCCGGAGGCCGGGGTAGTTCGGCGGTGTAGCCGGCTGCCTCCACCTGGGCGACCAGCACGGTCGGGTCGACGCCGCCGGGGGCGCTCACCCGGGCCTTCTCGGTGGCGTAGTTGACGGTGGCGGTGACGCCGTCGAGCTTGTTCAGCTTGCGTTCGATCCGGTTGGCGCAGGACGCGCAGGTCATCCCGCCGATCGCGAGCTCGATCTCGGTGACCGGGGTGTCGGTGGCGTGCGGCGTCGTGGTGGTGGTGGTGCTCATGCCGGCCGATGTCTCCTCTCGCGATCAGTGCCCGTGACTGTCGTCGGCGTGCCCCGCCGCGGGCGATGTCGTGGCGGCGTCCGGCACGGACGGTCCGGTGGGCACCGTGAACTCCGCTGTGCGGACGACTCCGTCGTGCCGGAAGTCGAGGAACAGCCGGTAGCGGCCTTCGGTCGGCACGTCGGCCACGAACGGGATGTCCGGGCCGGCTGACGTGTCCTCACCGTTGGGATGTACGTGCAGGTAGGCCAGGTCGCCCTCACGCAGCGCCACCAGGTGCCCGTAGGCGCCGAGGTAGGGCTCCAGGTCCGTCACCGGCTGCCCGTCCTTGTGAACCGTCAGGGTGAGCGGCGATGCCTGCCCGCCGATCAGGTTGCCGGCGAGAGTCACTTCGTAGCCGTCCACCGAAGCGCTGCGTGTCGGCGGGTAGGTGATCGGCTCGAACAGGCCCGGGGCGGTCAGGTCGACGCCCAGGGTGGTGGCCGTGGCGCCGGTGGGGGTGAAGTCCGCGAATGCCCGGTAGGAACCGGCCGTGCGCACTGACAGGGGAACGGACCAGGTCCCGTCGGGTGCCATCGTCGGATGGAGGTGCTGGAACGCGCTGCCGTCGCGGCGCACCACGATCAGGTGCATCCGCTTGTCGTGTTCGACGTCGAAGGCGGTGACGGCTTCCCCGCCAGGCCCGGTGATCCGGAACGTGAAGTCGTCTGTGTTGTTCGGCGTCAAGGTCGACACGGTGGGTGTGAAGGCGTAGCCGCTCAAGCTTGACGCCAACCCGCCCGGCAGGTCCGAGGCGTTGTCCGAGGCCTCGTCGGGGCCGGTGCCGCCGTGGCCGTCGGTGTCGGAGCTGTGTTCCGGGCTGGTGGTGGCCGCGTCCAGCGGGCCGACCGCCGCGCCGACGCCGTAAGCGCCGCCGACGACCAGGGCGAGCGCTGCGCCGAAGGCGGACAGCTTCGTAATCGTATTCATTTCGCACCGTTCGTTCTTGCGGGTTTCGCTGTGGGCCGCGTCCCGCAGGGGTGTGGACGTCAGCCGACGAGCTGGTAGCCGGCTTCCTCGACTGCGGTACGCACCGTGGCCGGATCGAGCTGCCGGTCGCTGGTCACGGTGACCGCGCCGGAGCCCAGGTCCACGGCCACGTTGGTGACGCCGACGATCTCGCCGAGTTCCTCGGTGACTGAGGCGACGCAGTGCGCGCAGGTCATGCCCGTGACGGTGTAGGTGGTCGTGCTCATCGGAGGTCCTCTCTTGGAGTCTGGTGATGCGCCGGTACTCGACGGGCCGCGTGTACTGGCAGCGGCCAACTCGACGTAACTGAACATACCCCTGGGGGGTATCCAGAGGAAGGGGGTGCCCTTAGCTGCTACTGGCAGAAGGAACGCGGTCGACTCGCCGTCCCACGTCTATCGCCCCGCCCCGGTCGACCGAGCGTGCCGTCCTACGTCACCCGCCAGCGCGGAAGTGCGGGAAGCCAGACTCAGTCGTCGTGCGGTGCGGTGCCGGGGCGATGGGTGTGACTCGACGCGGGCTGAGGCCGTTCCGGTTCGCCGGTCTCTCCCACCGTCGGTGGTGCGGGGGGCGTACCGCCTTCGCCGCCGCCTGGGGTTGGGGTCGCTGGATGCTCCCCGTCCTGACCGTGGGAGTGCGGGACGGACTCGTCCGTGGTCTCGTGGCCGTGGCTGTGCGAACCGGCGAGTTCTACCGCGGGCAGCGCGAGGCCGGTAACGCCGGCGCCAGCGGCACCGATCATGACGGCCGCGCTGAACGAGGAGCGGAACCCGCGCGTGTGCCGGGACCACAGGCCCCACAGCGCGAGGACGCAGACCGCTGCCTCGAACGCGACCGTGGTGAGGTCGACTCTGTCGACCCGTTCGGCTATGCCGGAGTGGGGGCCGACGGGTAGCCCGGAGGTCCGGCTGACAGCCCACAACAGGATCGACCCGGTGTTGACCAGCAGGCCCGCTGCCATCGTCCGCCCGCCGGCCCCCCGCATCACAGCGAGCGCCCATCCCGCCTGGAAGACCGCCGTCGCGAAGAAGAACATCCCTGACAGCGGCCAGTCACCGAAGTGGCTCGGCGCGACAGCGACATGGGTGGCGGCGGCGCCGAGCGAGGCGAACGCCGCCATGATCCTGCCTGCCCCCATGTCGGCCATGATCCGAGGATCGGTTCGTCTCCGACCCGTCGTGCGTGACACGCCCCCGGTATCGACCCGGAACGGAGACGAGTCGGTGTACGACGTCGAAGACGGATAGGGGCCCTCGATCTGCTCGTGCTCATGCCGGTCGCCCGGACGAAGCCGCTCCGCGGCCGCGCCCGGCCGCGGGGACGACCTCCTGGCCGGGGTCGCGTTGCGTGCCGCGTGGCGTCCCGTCTGGCGGATGACGAGCGGTGCGGTTGGTGGACCGTCCACGGTTCGCCTCACGTGGTCGGGCGGGACGGCGCGGTAGTCGTATGGGCCGGTGGTAGGCGCCGTATCGATGGGCCACTCCGTGGCGGAATGCCCGCGGTGTCGTCCACCCGGAGCTTTGTCCTCCGTGGCGTGCCGCCAGCTCGCGTGTCCGCTGCCCGGGTCCGTCACAGCAGCGGCGAGGCCCGGTAGCCGAGTTCTTCGATCACCTTGACCACGTCCTGCGGGCTGTTCTGGCTGAGGTCGAGTTCGACCGTGGTGCGCGCCTGCTTGAGGGCGGTCTGGGTGGTGCGCACGCCTGGCAGGTCCTCCAGCGCGTCGTCGATGAGCAGCGAGCAGCTGCCGCAGTGCATTCCTTCGACGCGGAACCTGTGTGTGGTGACGGGCACTGCAGTACTCCGTTCTCCTTGTGTGATCGAAGCGGACGCGGTCAGACGACGGTGATGAGGCCGGTGTACATGCCCATGCCGCACGCATAGCGCAGCTGGCCGGGCTCCAGGACGCCCAGGTCGATCGCCGTGTCACCCTGGGCCGGCAGAATCTCCTCGACATCGCGGTCAGGGATGACGAACGACTGGATGCAGCCCTGCACGTCGTCCGAGTGCACGACCAGTGTGGTGGGCACACCGGCCTGCACCTGGACGTTGCCCGGGCTGTAGGAGTCGGCGCGGGCGGTGATCTCCACGGTCTGGCGGCCCTCGGCGGTCGAGGCGGCGGACGCGTCGGCCGCCGGTGGCTGGGAGAGACCGAGGGTTTCGGCGAGCCGGTTGGCGGCCAGGGGCGAGCCGGCGAGCTGCAGGCCGCCATTGAGGGTGTAGAGCCCCATCGCCAGCACGACCAGTCCGGTGACCACGGCCAGTCGGCCGCGCCACGCGGTCGCGGCCCTGCGGGCGGCGTAGCCGAGGACGGCGAACAGCGGGCCGGTGCCAAGGACGAACACCCCCATCGTGGCCGCGCCCGCCAGCGCGGACCCGGACGCGAGTGCCAGCGCCTCCACCGACAGCGTCACACCGCACGGGATGAGCACGGTGGCCAGGCCGAGCAGCGCCGGTGCCAACGCGGCCTGGGAACGGGCGCGCCTGCGTACGATCCTCGTCCACGACGCGGGCGGTTCCACGACGACGCGGCGGAATCCGGGTACGCCCAGCTGGGCGAGACCGAACAACATGATCAGCAGGCCGGCGCCGATCTGTAGCCAGGTGCGCGCGTCGACCGAGAGCTCCACCGCGCCGCCAGCCGCTCCCAGCAGCGCCCCGAGCAGCACGTGCGAGACCAGCTTGCCGGCCAGGAACCCACCGACTGGCACGAGGTCATCGCCGAGCTGCGCGCGCCAGTCCGGTTCCTTCCCTGCCTGCGGCGACCGCATCCCTGGACCAGACCGCGCCCGTTGGACACGGGCCGAGTGGCGGCCTCGGACGGGTGCGCCACCGGGCAGCCGCGCTGATCCGGCCGCCGCGGCACGCTGCCGGGTGATCAGACCGGTCAGCAGTCCGCCCTGTACCGCGGCGCAGGACACCCCGCCCGCAAACAGGCCGGTCACGAGAACAGTTGCGAGATTCACCGAACCTCCGCGACGGCGGACGAGGTACCGAAGGACTCCTGGTCGAGCACCGGCTGGGCGCCCCGCAAGAGGGCGCTGGCAGCGACGCCGACGTCGCAGGCTCCTTCTCGGACGGCGGTGCACACCGGCTGCCGGGTCCGGCTTCCCTCTCCGGGGCCTCGCCAGTCGTGGCGCCCGGAGGAAGGACGGAACCCTTTTCCTGCCCGACGTGCATGTCGAAGGGAGCGCCGGGACCGGGGGCAGGATCGGCACGCGGTCCGGCGTGAGTGGCCGAAGGCTACGCTAAACCACTACCGCACGTAGTAGGCAAACGGGTCGACAGTGACCGGCCGAAGTGGTCCTACCTGCTGCCCCGAGAGGGCGACGGCGGCAGCGGCTGGCGCGCGCAATCCTGGTAATGCCTGCCCCAAGCATCTGGGCCTTCGCCGCGGGGGCAGCGCGAGCAGGCGATCCAACCGTCCAATGAAGATGATGTGGCTTGATGACTTACTACGGGGTGCAGTAGATAGCGAAGACTGGTGGTCTGCCACTGCCGGCCCGCGTCCGGTCCTGTGGCCCGCCCGGGTGTGGGGGAGTGTGACCCGGGCGGACCTGCCGCCCTCGGGTAGGCAACGCAACGTTCCTATACCTCCCGGGGGTATAGGTATATGTTCTCCGGTCGGAGCCGGGCCTGGCTCAGCCCGAGGGTGTTCGGCTGCGGGAGGAGCCGGTCATGTCTTCACAGGTGGATGACGGGCGGATGTCGACCGTGGTCCTGGAGGTCTCCGGGCTGCGATGGGCGACGGAGAAGGCGCGTGTGGAGGCCGTGCTGGGCCGACGCCCAGGGGTGGTCGAGGTGGCGGCGAACCCGGTGGCGCAGACCGCGCTGGTCCGGGCCGGCCCTCCGCACACACACCGGTCGTGTCTGTCCCGATCTCGCCTGCGGGGGCTTCGAATGCCCAGGCTGCAGGCGAACCGCGGGCCGACCAAGTCGGGCCCCAGCCGAACGTCCCGTCGCACCATCCCCCTCACACGCCTGCTGCCCACGAGGCGCACGCCGTGCACGTAATGGTCCTCGTCGCCGTCGCGATCGGTACCGGCTGGACGTACTCCCTGGTCGTCACCCTCACCGGCGGCGGCGAGGTCTTCTACGAGGCGGCCACCGTGCTCGCCGCCTTCGTGTTGCTGGGCCACTGGTTCGAGATGCGTGCGCGCGGCGGCGCCAACGACGCGATCCGCTCGTTGCTGGAGCTGGCGCCTGAGAAGGCGTTGGTGCTGCGGGACGGAGAACCCGTCGAAGTGCCGACCGCGCACGCATCTCGAACCAGTGGCCCAGCCCGGCGTAGGCGGCACGTTGTCCGGGGTGCGGTATTGGTCCGGGCAGTCGACGTCAGGGCCGGGCCCGGTTGAGGATCGCTGAGACCCGGTCTCGCCTGGCCTGCTGCCAGCCGCCCTCCGGGTTCCTTCGTGCCCCCAGGGGTGGCGCCTTCCGGCTTGGCTCAGAAACCCCTGCCGGAGTCGACGAACGGGTCGTTCACCCACATCACCGGGGGATCCCACCAGCCCGTCCGGCCGTGGCGCACCCGCCGGCCTGGTACCCGGCGCGGGACAGTTACGACGCGCGAACCGCTTCGGGTGATCGGAGGTCGGTGCGGGCACGGACTCTGCTCCCCGCTACAAGCTTGGCGGCGAACTCCCGAAGCGAACTACCACTACGGAGCATAGTAGTGTTCCTTCGGAACGCCGCCGTGCGCATGGCCTTGTCGTGGCCCTCGGCCAGAGAGCCTCGGGGAGTCACGACTAGGGAAAAGGGCTGATGGCCCCTCCTTGGGTGGCACCTCGCGCGCCTCCGCGGGCGAACCATCGCGGCGGCAACAACTATCTTGCGTAGTAGGCTCCGGGCGACGGACGCGGAAGAGGGTGACGTGACGCGCTGCGAAGCACTGGCACGACACGGCGCGCTCTGGGCTCGACTCACGCTCGTGTCAGCCGTCCTGCTCGGACTGCTGGCGATGCACGCCGGCCTAGCCGCGCAGGTGCACGCGCTCGCTTCGCCGCCCTGCACCCAGGGAACCGATCGCGACGTTCACCCGCACTGGTCCCACTCGCACGAGCCTGGGGCCGAACCCCACAGCCACCCGGGCGCGCTCTGTTCGGCGGTGTTCCGGGCCGACCCCGAACCGGTTCACGGCGGCGAACAGTACGGCCTGGCGGTCGCGTCTACTCTCTTCGGCGCCTCTGCCTTCACCAGGACGCGAGGCGACCCACCGCAGACGCCGCCGCCTCGGTACGTGACCGACCTGTCTGTCTACTGCGTGTGGCGCCTGTGAGCGGACCTGCGTCGGACGTCGCGCACGCCTGTCAGCACGCTCGACGGCTCCGGCCTCAGCTCCGTTGGCAACCCGACACCGAGGACGACTCGTGCGAAGAAGACACCACCTTGGGTTCGCAGCCGTAGCGCTGGCCCTGACAGCCATGCTTGCGGCGTGCGGGGGCGATGGCACCCCGACGACCCCTTCGTCCGCGCTGGCAGGAAGTGGCAGCGATGTCAGCGCCAGCGACCACAACGACGCGGACGTGATGTTCGCCCAGATGATGATTCCGCACCACCAGCAGGCCGTGGAGATGGCGGAGCTGGCACCCGGGCGAGCTGCCAACCCGGCGGTGCTCACGCTGGCGAAGCAGATCGGGACCGCGCAAGCACCAGAGATCAAGACGATGACCGGCTGGCTTGAGGCATGGGGCGAACCCACCGCCATGCCCGGCGCCGGCGGCCACGGCACCAACGACATGGGAATGATGTCGGAGGACGACACGGCGGCCCTTCAAGGGGCGTCCGGGTCGGGCTTCGACCGCATGTTCCTGGAGATGATGATCCAGCACCACGGGGGTGCGATCGAGATGGCACGCACCGAACAGCGGGACGGGCAGTTCCCCGACGCCGTGGCCCTGGCCAGGACGATCGAGTCCACGCAGACCACAGAGGTCGAGACCATGAAGGTCCTGCTCGGTACCAGATAGCCGAGCAGGGCCCTGGGGCACCGGCCGCGCGCCGGTGCCCCAGGGCATCTCGGATCCCAGGTGCGACACTCGGCACGACGAACGCGATGTCGGTCGCGGTTCAAGCCTGCCCTCCAGCCGAACCGGTGACTCGCCTGGGGAGGGAGTAAAAGCGCCGGCCAGCATATTGGCCGAGGCGCTGTGATCGGGCTAGCTATCTCAGTGGGCCGCAGCGGCTTTGGCCACCCCGACAGACGTCCCGTCAACCCTTCCGACAGCCACCAGCCTCGATGATCAATCTCTTTCGGCGGTGGAGAGGTCAGCACTGAGAGATCCCCTCACCCCGGCAACTATGTCTAGTAGTAGGTTCCGAGCCCCGCGAGGGGTGGGTGGTGTCCGGATGCAGTGCGCCGAATCGCTGTCCTGAGCCTCGCTGCACGGGCCGGGGAGGCTTGGTTGGGTGACGGTCTGACGGCGATCTGGTGATCGAAGGCACCCCAAAGGCACGTCTACTCCGCTCGGCGAACATGGATCTTGCTGGAGCGGCGTGGATGTCCGTCGAAGATCTTCTGAGATCTTCCGATTGCTACCTACTATACTCTGTAGTTGGTAGTGTGTGCATCTGTCGCACCACCGGGCCGTACGCCGAATCCTGCCCTCCGGTCCGGTGACTCCCTCCGACGAGCATCTGAGGCAGGAACGGGGGACCCATGTTTCTCTGGGCGTCGCCTCCTCGGCGCCCTTGGGGCGAAGCCGGACACGCATGAGGCGTTCGGCCGGGCTCCCAGCCCGAACCCGACAGCTCACCTCGCAGGCGTAGGGGAAGGACCACCATGCTGTCTGCGCAGAGTGCGCAGCTTGATGCAGAAAGACGCCGACAGGAAGGGCGCGGTCGCCACCGGGCTCCGTCCGTCCCCACAACGTCGAGCCGGGCCAGAGCGCGGGCCCGCGCGGTCGCAGCCGTGACCACTGGCACAGTCGTGGTCTCCGGTATGGCTCTCGCCGGATGTGCCCCGGAGCCCAGCTCGGACGGCGCGTTGGACGACAGCACAAGCACCACGTCACTGACGCTTGCCACCCAGATCGGGTCCCGGCCGGCGACCGACGGCGCCATCCAGGCCGCCGCCGCGGCGGACGGCACGCCCGGTACCGTCCTTGACGCCACGACGGACATCTCTGCACCGACTCTGTCGTCCAAAATCGACGTGGGTCTGCGCGTGACGAACCCCGACGTGACAGTCAACGCGGACGAGCCTGTCAACATCGGCTTCTCGCTCTTCAACGAGGAGACCCACGCCCCGCTGGCGGACCAGCTCATCAAGGTGCAGGTCAAACTACCCACCGGCTGGGCGACCTTCCTGCACCTGACCACCGACGAGCATGGCATCGCCTCCTACACGGCGCGTGTCCTCACCACCACGAACGTCACGGTGATCTTCGATGGAACGGACGCCCTGCAATCCGCCCGCTCCGAGAACGAAGCGACCCTGCGCGTGCGCCCAGCCGCGCCACCGGCGTCCATCAGGGCCTCCCGCGGCACAGTGAATGCTGAAACTCCGACGATCGGCATCGATGTCCCGGCCAACACGCTCGGGGAAAAAGCCGTATACCTGGCGTCCCTGCAAGCCGGTAAGCCCTACGTTTACGGGGCCACCGGACCGTACAGCTTCGACTGCTCCGGTTTGGTGCAATACATCTACAAGCAGCTCGGCAAGACACTTCCCCGTACCACCGACCAGCAGTACGCGGCGACAACCAGGGTCGCCCAGGGCTCCGAACAGCCAGGCGATCTCATCTTCTTCGGCCAGCCTGGCGCGATCTATCATATGGGGATCTACGCCGGTGGCGGGAAAATGTGGGTCGCGCCGAAGACCGGTGACGTGGTGAAGCTCCAGACCATCTGGGCAGACTCCTACTCGGTCGGTCGGGTGACCTGAGTCTGTCTCGCTGACTATCGGGGCTCCGGTCGGCTACGGGCGGATGCTCGTAGCCGACCGTGACGTGGCTGGCGTGCGATCAAGATCGCAATGGTGAGTGAAGCGGCGGTCCACGGTGTGGCACTGCAACGTCGATAGAGGTGCATGTCGATCAGGCGCAGTGATATCCGAGATCATTCAAAGCGGGAACCGTGGTCATAACGAGTGGTAGGAGCAGCAGCACGGCGACGATTAGGCTGCGAGCGACGACGGCGGAGCGGGACAGGGGCGGCTCCGCGGTCAGTAGACGCAGTATCCGTTGCCGTACGCCGGTGTTCGCCATACCCAGCACGGATGCTGGGGGAGCCGCGAGCCGTAGCACTGCTTCGGCGACGACGTGGGGAGCGCTGCGCCGGGCCGCGCTGTCGTCAGCGGTGAGCTCGACGAGTCGGCGTAGCTCCTCCTGTCCTGTCCCGAAGAGCGACACGGCTGGGAACGCTCCGGCCAGCACGGCTGCCGTCGTGAGGATGAGGTGGTGCCTGCCGGCGAGATGGGCGCGTTCATGCGCGATGACGGCGTCGAGTTCGGTGGGAGGCAACGCTTGCAGCGCGCCTTCGGTGATGACGACGCCCCCGCTCCGGCCCGGTAGGCAGAACGCACTGCGATCAGCATGATCCAGTATGTAGATCCGAAGTGTGGGATGAAAGCGCCCGAGCAATCGGACGTCATGCCGATGACGGACGCGCGATCGACGGCCGGCGACGGTGACGGCGACGGCGACGTGAAGGAGGCGGAGCGCCGCAGCGGCGCTCAGGACGACGCCGGCAACTCGTGGAGTCGTCCAGTGGATGGAGATCGTCAGGTTGTGGTTGGTCCAACCGCACCACTGGACAAGCAGAACCAGCGTGTCCCCGATCGCGTGCAGCGGTATGAACAGGAGCGTTGCGGCCAGTACCGCCACGGAGACCACGGAGATCATCGCGGCCAGCCACATGGCGACGGCGAGCCGCGGCGCACGGGACGTCCAGGAAGCAGCGCGGAGGGCGTAGGGCAGACCGTAGGCGACGAGGGCCGCGTACACCGCGAGAACACCAAAGATCATGGCGAGGTGGGTTCCTCATCGTCGCGACCGCGGCTGGCGGAGTGCCACTGCACCGCTTCGCGCAACGTCTCGTACTCCGCAGCATCCATGGCGTGCACGAAGTGGAGCAGCGTCAGACCTCGGTCGTCCGCCCCGGAAAGCACGGATCTCATCAGCTGGGCGGTGTAGGCGCTTCGGCTCAATGCGGGCTGGTAGCGGTAGGAACGTCCGGCTCGTTCCCGGGTCAGCCACCCTTTGTGGAACAGCCGGTCCATGACGGTCATCACGGTCGTGTAGGCCAACGGGCGTGTCGGCGCGAGTAGTGCCCGGACGTCACGGACAGCCACCGGGCCGCGTGCGGACCACACCCGGTCCATGATTTCGGCTTCCAGGTCGCCGAGTTGTTCCACAACTCCCCCTCGTACGGCACCCGACAAGCACCGCGTCCATCTCATCCCACGCCGACGCGAGCGGGCCTGCTTGCCCCGGTCACCGCCTTCGGCTGCATCTGGACATCGCTGCGGCCGGTGACGTACGTCCATCCCCGCAGTCTTGCCCGTCGCCGGACGGACTGGCGCGGCTCGACCCCTTGTCGCCGATACCTACTAGGGATCGTAGTTGCTGAGGTGAATCCCATGGGGGGCGCATCCGCCCTGGCTTGGAGCGGAGGACGTCCCGAATGCACGTGTGGGCCGACTTGCTCGGTGGCCTTGTCTGTGGGCCCAGGTGCCGGGAGGGTGCTGATCTGCTACATGTCATAGTAGTTACGCCGCATTGAGGGGAATCGAGAGGACGTGTGGGTGGATCGCGCCAGGAGGTACGTCTACCAGGCTCGTGAGGAAACGGCACCGCTGCTGGGACGCCGTCCGCGAGCGAGGGCCACGGAGCAGATGGGTGGGATACCGCTGCGTGTGTCGGCGTCGCAGCGTCGCGTAGCGACTCTTGCCCTCATGACGACCGGCGGCTTCGCCGCCGCGTCGACTGGCTTCGCGCTCGCTACCACCGGCGAAGCTGCCTCCGCGGCATCACCGGTGCCCACCATCCGCACGGCTGGCATCCTCCCTGCGGGCGCCCAGCCGGCTGCAGCGGACGGTGAGGAAGCGGCGCTGGCCGCCGCCATCGCTGATCCGTCGGAGAACTTCACCGGTCTCGCATTCGCTCCCGACCGGGCGACCGTCGCGCCCAACGGCGAAGTGATGTTCACCGTCCGTGCGACCAGGGCCGACGGCGCACCACTAATCGGGTCCGCCGTCCGCATCGTGTCCGTCAACGGACCGAAATGGACCACCACGGCCACACTCCGAACGGACGCCGCAGGCGAGGCGCGGATATCTACTCGACTGCTATCCACGACTACCCTCACTGCCGTGTTTGACGGCTCCGGCGCGCTGCGTCCCTCAATGGCCGGAACAGCGACGGTCACCGTCCAGGCTCCACCCGCGGCAGCGAGGTCCGCCCGCACCGGTGGAGGGCAGCCAGGTGCCGTACCCACACCGATCTACGGCTCGGTCCCGGCAAGCGAGATCGGCGCGAAGGCCGTTTATCTTGCGTCCCTGCAGAACGGCAAACCGTACGTCTACGGCGCCGCAGGACCTTACGCCTTCGACTGCTCGGGATACGCCCAGTACGTCTACCGGCAGCTTGGACGGAACCTGCCGCGTACCGCCCAGCAGCAGTTCCAGGCCACGATACGTATACCGAAATCCGGGAAGCAGCCCGGGGACCTCATCTTCTTCGGCACTCCATCAAACATCACCCACATGGGCATCTATGCCGGAAACGGCTATATGTGGGCTGCTCCAAGGACCGGAAGCAACGTCAAGCTGCAGCCCATCTACAGCTCCACCTACTATGTAGGCAGAGTTCGGTAAATTGTGATCGCCCCTGGCCAGGAGCCTCGTGGGGACCGGGCGGACGGTGATCTCAGGACCCTGGACCAAGAGCGGACACCGGCTCCTGGCCGCCGGGTTCTCGGCGCCCGAGGTGGATCTGGGCCAGGGCAGCTTCCGGTTTCGCGGCCAGCGCCCGCTCAGACTCCCGCGGTGACGTCGAGCGGGCGCCACGGCCAGCTGGTGTCGATGACGGCGTCCGGCCGCCCACCGCGGCGGCGCAGGTACGACTGGTAGTCCTCGGCCCAGCGGCGGTGCGCGTCGGCCTGCCAGCCCTGGAGCGCGGTCAGGCCCATCGCGGCCCAGTCGGGATGCATCCGCGGGAGACGCCAGGCGATCCTGGCCGTGGTCAGGCAGTCCGCGAGCGCGTCGTGGGCGCCTTCCTGCCGGACGCGGTAGTGGGTGGCGAGCGCGGTCAGCGTGCGCTTGCCGGGCCGGCGCGGATCGAGCTCACGGTCGATCACCATGGGGTCGAGGACGAGCATGTCAGCCTCGGCGAGGCTGCGGCCGTGGTGGCGGCGCAGCTCGCGGTCGAGGAGCGTCAGGTCGAACGAGCTGTTCATGATGACGACGGGGATGCCGTCGCGCCACACGCCCTCCAGCGCCTGGCCGACCCGGCCGAGCACCTCGGCGGGATCACGACCCTCGCGGCGGGCACGCTCCGTTGTGATCCCGTGTATGCGCGCCGCCGCCTCCGGGACGTCGACGCCCGGATCGATGATCTGGCAGAGCTGGTTCAGCACCCCGGTCGGGCCGACCTTCAGGAGCGCGACCTGAACAGCCCGGTCGGTCTCCACGTCGGTTCCGGTCGTCTCGAAATCGAGCACGGCCATCGGGCGCTGCCACCACGCCATCGTCCGGTCGTCTCCTCGGAACAGCCCGGGGACGCCGTCACACCGGGGCCAGGGGATGAACACCGTCATTCCACCGGACGGCGCGGGCCCGAAGCAGGGGATTGGTGGTCCCCTGGGCCTTCGCTGTCGCGGTGTTGTCGCAACCCCGGCCAGTCTGCCCGGAAGACTCCACTCTCACTCGGTCAGGAGCGGCCGGCCGGCCCGGGGCCGGTTCCGTCGGATCGTCACGGCGCCGGTGTCGGCGCCAGGGCGGACGCCGTGAGGGCGGCCGCCGCGGCCGCGGCCTCCTCCGCACCGAGCGAGGACCAGAAGTCCGCCCCCGGTGTGGCCTCGGTGTGTGTCCTGCGGCCGTCGTCCCAGGCCGCGTCGAAGGACAGCCGCCAGGAGTGCAGGAACGTCCGGGTCACCGGCGCACGGTCGAACAGCGGGTCGCCTTCGATGGGATGTCCGACCCAGGCCAGGTGGACCCGGATCTGGTGGCGCCGTCCGCTGATCGGGTACGCGGCGACCAGGGTGTGCTCCGCGCCCTCCCACACCCGGGCGATGCGGGTGACGGACGGGTAGGACCGGACGTTCGGGAACGTCCGGGCGGCGGGCACCGTCCAGCTCGCGGGGCTGCGGGCGCCGCTGCCGGCCGGGCCGTCGGAGCCGGGCGTGCCGGCGGGGCCGTCCGGGGTGGGTGTTCCGGCGGGGCCGGGCCAGGCGACGATGTCGGCCCGGTTGGCCGCGATCCGCACCCGGTTCTTGCGCCCGACGCTCAGCGGGAGATCGATCGTGGCCAGCGCCGGCAGCCCGCGGGTGCGGGTCAGTGCCAGATAGGTCTTCTCCACCGTGCGCCGGTTGAACTGCCGGGTCAGGTCGCCGTGGAAGCGCAGCTCCTTCGCGAACAGGACGACGCCGGAGGTGACCTTGTCGATGCGGTGCGCGGGGAACAGCTCCTCACCCGCGTCCCGTGCCATGGACACCAGGTCGGTGTCGTGGCGCTCGCCCATGACCGAGACGCCCACCGGCTTGTCGAGTGCGAGCACCGCCTCGTCCTCGAAGATCTTCCGGCTCTCCCGGATCGTTGTCCACTCCGTCACGAGACCGCCCGCCCCCACAGTGCCGATGCTCACAATTCAAGTATTCGCCACACGGAGAGCCGGCGGACGGGATCCTCCCGAGGTAGGCGGTCCGCTCTGCCCGACGCGGGCGTCCTGTCGATGTTTCCAGGCGGCCCTGGGAGCCTGGCTCCGGTGCCGATCGCCGGGCCGGATCGGCGCCGCGGCCGGCTACCCGGCCGGCCGTGCGCAACCTGACGTCGGAAATCTTCCTTGTTTCGTGTAATAAGCCCAGTACCAGCTACTTCGCCCGTAGCAGAAGGGACCATCATGACTGCCGGCCCCCGTCAGCCTGACCGCACGTCATCCGCAGCCGGCTCGACGTTCATGCCCGGGAAGACCGCCGCGGTGCCCCGCCAGCCGTCGGCCGTGTCCGGGGGAGGCGAGGCCCGTGCCCGAACCGGGGTTCCCGCCGAGGTGGGGACGTGTGCGGGGAGCGCTGAGAGCGTGCGTGTCGCCGAAAGCGCGCGCCGTGCCGAGGACGACCCGGGCGGCAGGCCCGCGGAAGTGGCGGCCGGGCCCGGTGAGGTCACGGGGAGCACACACGCGCCGGCCGCCGGCAACGGGATCCCGGGCGGTGTGCCGCCGATGGCGCGGCCACGGGCCGCCGCCGGGGCGCTCTTCTTCGACGAGGAGGGCCGGGTCCTGCTGGTTGAGCCGTCCTACAAGCCGGGGTGGGACATCCCCGGCGGCTTCATCGAACCCGGCGAGTCGCCGTACGCGGCGTGCGTCCGCGAGGTCGAGGAGGAGATCGGCATCGTCCCGCCGATCGGACCGCTGCTGGCGGTCGACTGGGCCTCCGACGAGATCGCCGGAGACATGCTGCTGTTCGTGTTCGACGGCGGACTGCTGCCGGAGCCGTGGCGGGAGCGGATCCGGGTGGACATGGACGAGATCATCAACTGCGCCTTCACCCCGATCTCCGAGGTCGATGACGTCCTGCCCGTCATGCACGCCCGGCGGGTCCGGGCCGCCGCCGAGCGGCGCGGGCAGGGCGACGGCGCCGGCTATCTCGAGCGCGGGTACCTGGTGCCGTCCGATCCGGCGCTCGCCGCGGACGGCTCCGGGGAGTAGCCGCATCCGCGGCGACGGTCCCTCCGCGCGTGGAGATGCCGGCCGGGCCGCGGGGGGCGATGATGCCGGCACGGGACGGCGTTCGCCACGCGTGGCTGACGGTTGTCGAGCTGGCCCCCAGGGCACCGGGCCAGCTCGCGGACGGTCGGCAGGCGGCCGCCTGCACCCGGCCAGCGCGGCTGACAGGGGTGACGTATGTCCAGGACGATCCGAGCGGCGCTTGTCCAGGCGCGGTGGACGGGCGACCGAGAAACGATGATCAAGGCTCACGAGGAGCACGCGCGGTCGGCCGCCGCGCTGGGCGCACAGGTCATCTGCTTCCAGGAGCTCTTCTACGGGCCTTATTTCTGCCAGGTTCAGGACGCCGCCTTCTACTCCTACGCGGAGTCGGTGCCGGGGCCGATCGTCGACCGGTTCGCCGCGCTCGCCGCTGAGCTCGGGATAGTGATGATTCTGCCGGTCTACGAGCAGGAGCAACCCGGGATCCTCTACAACACGGCGGCGGTCGTGGACGCCGACGGCTCCTTTCTCGGCAAGTACCGCAAGACCCACATCCCGCACGTGGCCGGATTCTGGGAGAAGTTCTACTTCCGGCCCGGGAACCTCGGATATCCGGTCTTCGACACGGCGGTCGGCCGGATCGGGGTCTACATCTGTTACGACCGTCATTTTCCGGAGGGCTGGCGCGCGCTCGGCCTGAACGGGGCCGAGCTGGTGTTCAACCCGTCCGCCACCTCCCGCGGCCTGTCGAACTACCTGTGGAAGCTCGAGCAGCCCGCGGCCGCGGTCGCCAACGAGTACTACGTCGGCGCGGTGAACCGGGTGGGTGTCGAGGACCTGGGCGACGACGACTTCTACGGAACCTCCTACTTCGTCGACCCCGAGGGGACGTTCGTCGACGGCACCGCGGACGCGCACGAACCGGAACTGCTGGTCCGAGACCTGGACATGAGCCTGTTGACCACGGTGCGCAACCGGTGGGCGTTCTATCGTGACCGACGGCCGGACACCTACGGCGACCTCACCGCGCCGTGACCGGTCGCGTGCCGTCCCGACCCGGGCCGGCAGCCAGGTGGGAAGCAGGTCCGGTGAAGGGGCAGACGACGTGAGGACGCTGATCACCGGCGGGACGCTGGTCGGCCCGCTGGGCGCGACGCCCACCGAGATCCTGGTCGACGGCGAGACCGTCGCGGCTCTGTTCGCGCCCGGCAGCCTGCCAGAAGGCCTGCGCGGCAGCCTGCACGACGGCCCCGGCTCCTCGGCCGACCGGGTCATCGACGCCACCGGGAAGTACGTGATCCCGGGCGGCGTCGACGTCCACACGCACATGGAGCTGCCCTTCGGCGGCACCTCGGCGTCCGACACCTTCGCCACCGGGACGGCCGCCGCGGCCTGGGGCGGCACCACGACGATCATCGACTTCGCGGTGCAGCGCACCGGCGAGGTGGTCGAGGAGTCGCTGGCCGCCTGGCACGCGAAGGCCGAAGGTCAGTGCGCCATCGACTACGGCTTCCACATGATTATCGGCGGTGTCGACGACCAGGCGCTCAAGGCGATGGACTACCTCGTCGCCAACGAGGGCATTTCCAGCTTCAAGCTGTTCATGGCGTACCCCGGAGTGTTCTACAGCGACGACGGCCAGATCCTGCGGGCTATGCAACGGGCGGCCGAATCCGGCGCGATGGTCATGATGCACGCGGAGAACGGCATCGCGATCGACGTCCTCGCCGCCCAGGCGCTCGCCCGTGGCGGGACGGGCCCTGTTCACCACGGTTACACCCGTCCACCCGAGCTGGAAGGGGAGGCGACGAACCGGGCGGCGGTGCTGGCCCGGGTCGCCGGAAACTGCCCGCTCTACTTCGTGCACATGTCGGCGTCCGAGGCGCTGGCGGTCGTTTCGGCGGCCCGCGGCGCCGGCCACAACGTGTTCGCCGAGACCTGCCCGCAGTACCTGTATCTCAGTCTCGAGGAACATCTCGGCGCGCCCGGCTTCGAAGGCGCGAAATACGTCGCCTCGCCACCCCTGCGGACGAACACGGCCAGCCACCACGACGATCTGTGGCGCGGCCTGCGTACCGACGACCTCGCCGTGGTCTCCACTGACCACTGCCCGTTCTGCTTCCGGGACCAGAAGGAGCTCGGCCGCGGCGACTTCACCAGGATCCCGAACGGGATCGGCACCGTCGAGCACCGCATCGACCTCGTCTACCAGGGAGTCGCCAGCGGGCGTCTCTCCCTGCCCCGCTGGGTGGAAACCTGCGCGACCACCCCGGCGCGGATGTTCGGCCTCTACCCCCGCAAGGGGATCGTCGCGCCCGGCTCGGACGCCGACATCGTCATCTACGACCCGGCGGCCAGCACGACCATCTCCGCGTCGACGCACCACATGAACCTCGACTACTCCGCGTGGGAGGGCTTCCAGGTCGCGGGAAAGGTCGACACCGTCCTCTCCCGCGGCACGGTCGTCGTCGCCGGCGGGGAGTTCCACGGGCGGGCCGGGCACGGGCGTTACCTGCGCCGCGGCCTGTCCCAGTACCTGCGATGAGCGTGACGGTGGCGGGCGTGCCTGCGATGAGAACGCCGGTGGCGGGCGTGTCGGTGGCGAGCTGGAAGGCGGATGGCTGATGGACGTCGGAGTGGTGCTGCAGACCAACCCGCCCGCGTCTCGGGTGGTCGAACTCGCCCGGCAGGCCGAGACGCTCGGCTTCAGCCACGTGTGGACCTTCGACTCTCACCTCCTGTGGGAGGAGCCGTTCGTCATCTACAGCCAGATCCTCGCGGCCACCCGCAAGGTCAAGGTCGGCCCGATGGTCACCAACCCGGCGACCCGCGACTGGACGGTCACCGCCTCCCTGTTCGCCACGCTCAACGAGATGTTCGGCAACCGCACGATCTGCGGGATCGGCCGCGGCGACAGCGCCGTCCGGGTCCTCAACGGCCGGCCGACGACGCTGGCCACCCTGCGCGAGTGCGTCGCCGTCGTCCGCGCCCTCGCCAACGGGCGGGAGGCGGAGGTGAACGGCGCGAAGCTGCGCTTCCCATGGGGCACCGACAGCCGGCTGGACGTCTGGATCGCCGCCTACGGCCCGAAAGCCCTGGCCCTGGCCGGCGAGATCGGCGACGGATTCATCCTGCAGCTAGCCGACCCCGACATCGCCGCGTGGACCATCCGGGTGGTGCGCGAGGCCGCCGAGAAGGCCGGCCGTGACCCGGCGTCGGTGCGGTTCTGCGTCGCCGCGCCCGCCTACGTCGGCGACGCCGACCCGCTGTCCCTCGCCCACCAGCGCGACCAGTGCCGCTGGTTCGGCGGGATGGTCGGCAACCACGTCGCCGACCTCGTCGCCCGCTACGGCACCCCGACCGCGGCCGGCCCTGTTCCGGCAGGCGGCACGGCGCTGCCGTCAGCCCTGACCAGTTACATCACCGGCCGCCACGGCTACGACTACAACGAGCACGGTCGCGCCGGGAACACCCACACCGACTTCGTCCCCGACGAGGTCATCGACCGGTTCTGCCTGCTCGGCCCGCCGGCAGCGCACATCGAGCGGCTCACCGAGCTCGCTGGCCTGGGCGTCGACCAGTTCGCGGTCTACCTCCAGCACGACGCCAAGCGCGCCACCCTGGAGGCCTACGGCGAGACCGTCATCCCGGCGGTCAGCGCCACCATCCAGGCGAAAACACGCTGACTGAAGTCCGGGGACGGTGACCGACCTCCGCCGGCTGGCCGTGACGGCGACGGCGGGCGTGGCGGCGGAGCGGCCGGCGGCGGGCGTCACGGCGGGTGCGCATGACGACGGCGGCGGCTGGCCGGGTCATGGCCGGCCGCCGGCCGATGCGTCAGGTCAGGGCACCGGAACGCCGCAACAGGAGCGACACCTGCGCCCGCTGATCCGGGGCGAGCGCGGGCGCCGAGGCTCCGAGGGAACGCAGGAGCAGGTCGTCGGCGCCATGCTCGTCCCCCGCGGTGCGGATCACCTCCGCCACCCGCCACAGCACGGGTCCGCTGTCCGGAGCGTCCCGCAGTGCCGTCGTCGACTCGCCGGATGCCTCGGTGACCCGGCCGAGCCGGGCCAACGCCAGCGCCCGCGCCGCCCGCAGCTCCGCCGCGTCCGCTGTGATCGAGGACGCCGCGACCGAAGACGACGTCGCAAACCCAGCCGACGCCGCGGCTGCGGACGAGCCGCCCGCCGCCGACGCGCGTGCGAGCCGGTCGAAGTCCTCGATCGCCCCGGTGTTGTCGGCCAGGTCGACCCGCAGCTGGGCCCGACCGGCCAGTGCCGACACCGCGTCGGGGGCGATCGTGAGCACCGCCGAGAAGATGGCCGCGGCCGCCCACGGCTGACCGGCACGCCAGAGCGCGTGCGCCAGGTCCGACTGGACGTCCGCGTCACCCGGCAGGCGTTCCCCCGCGGCCTGCAACTCCTCCACCGCGCGCCCGACCTGACCGGCGTCCAGCAGGAGCCGGCCGAGAGCGGCCAGCACCCGCCCGGAGGCCTCGGTGTCCGAAAGCGACTCGTAGATCTCCGCGGCCTCGCGATGGCAGGCCTCGGCCTGGTCCAGCCGTCCCTCGGCCTGGAAGAGCTGTGCCCGCAACGCCTGGGTCCCGGCCCGGGTGAGCGAGGGCGCCGGGTCGCGTCGCAGCGCCTCCTCGGCGTGGGCGCATGCGGTGGCAAGGTTGCCGTCCGCGAAACTCACCTGCGCCGCCCGAAGGTAGTCGTCCGCCCCGATCTCGGCGACCGGTCCGCTGCCGCCCGTCCACGGGGTGGACGTCCGCTGCAGCGGTTCGAGTAGCCGGTCGTCGAAAAGCTCGAAGCGACGGGAGCCGGACAGGTGCTCGCAGCGCAGCACATAGCGCTCGGTCAGGGCGTCGAGCACAGGCGTGGGCATGCCGGCGGTCATGGTGAGACCCTCGTCGACCACGCCGCGCCGCCCGCGCTCGGTCACGAACGTCCGGGTGAGCCAGGCCCGCAGCTCGTCCTCGTCGAGATCGTGCTCGTGGGCGGTCGTGACCAGCGTGCGCGTCAGATGATCCTCGAGGACGGCGGTGACGTTCCCGACCGGGCCGAGCCAGGACGCGGTCACCGGCGCATCCGCCACAGGCCGGGACCGCCACAGCGCCGTCGCCACGAGCTGCAGGAACACGGGCTGGACGGTCTCCGCGACCAGCAGCGACTCGGTGCCGGCCGCGTCGACGGTACGGCTGGTCGTGAGATCGTCGACGCAGGCCGCTGCGGCGCCCGGAGCGAACCGGATCCCGGCGGCGCGCAGCGGCTCGACCAGGGCCGTCACGGCGCACTCCGGGCTCAGCGGGGCGACGGCGACCTCGGTGACCGGCACGGCGGACTCGTGGTTGGCCTGGTCGACGCCGGCCGCCAGCAGGGTCCTCCGGTACGGCAGCAGCGCCGTCCGATGGTCGGAACGCAGCACCAGCAGGATCCGCAGGTTCGGCAGTGCCGTGGCCGCCAGCGCGAGCGCCTCGACGAACTGCGACCGCAGCGGGGCCAGCCGGGGCAACCGGGGAGTGAGGAACTCCTCGAACTGGTCGATGGCGAGCAGAACCGGCCGGGACGCACCGCGCGGGCGCCGCCGCTCCGCCCGCTCCCGGAGTGCCTCCAGCAGCGACGAGGACTCGTCGTCGTGGGACCAGCACCGCAGAAGCGCCCGGGTGAACGGGTTCCCGGGCCCCACCATCGGTTCGAGCCCGTCGAGACTCGCGGCCGTGGGACCGGGGCCGGTGATCCGCCCGACCGGGAGGACGTCGGCGTCCGCGCCAGCCAGGTCCGGCAGGACGCCCGCCTGCAGCAGGGACGTCTTACCGGCCCCGGCCGGGCCGTGCGCGATCACGAGGCGGCTGCGCAGCCACGCGGCTGACAGGGAACGGGCCTCGGCGTCCCGCCCGAAGAACAACCCGGCCTCGTGCACGTCGAACGGGCGCAGCCCGACGTAGGGGAGATCGGTTCGCAGCTGGGTCACCATCCGCCGGCCCGGCCCCACTGGCGCCGGGTGGGCGCTGATACGCCACCTGCACCGGATCCGTCTCTGACCAAGGTGGCCGACGGCGGGTTTGCCGCTGTTGTCGGCTGGCCTGGGGAGATCTGAGCGTTTCCTGTGCCTTTCGGCGGAAATTTGGCGGCGAGGGTTGGATAGTAGTTATTCAACAGTACTGATAGCCTCTCGGCGTTGACGCGACCGTGCCCGCGAATGGTATCCACCTGGCCCGGCCCGGCTCTGCCGCCGCGCGCTCCTGGACCGTCCGCATCATTCTCCGACATTTGGCGGCCACTGTGAGCCGACCTCTGCACATGACAAGATTTTCGCAGGACGGGGAGTCATCGCCGCCGCGGGCTCGGTCGAGGCGGCACAGTCCGGGTGATCGAGTGTGTGCGCTTCGTCGTCCTCGTTCCGGAGTCGCTCCTCCTGATCGGTGGGCATAGTCCGGACTGGCCGGAACCTGCCGGCCGGTACGGCGCGGGATCGCGGTATCCGGTGCGCTGCCGGCGCCTGGTCGGCCCACTCCGTCGACCGAGGGCCCGAGACCCAATCTGGAGGGAAGGAGGCCCCGTCGACCCCGCACCAACCGGCCGCGTGGATGCCCACCGTCGATGTGGTGCTCGCCGCCCAACGCTGGAAATAGCTTCTGACCTGCGAAAACGCGCAGTTCAGGAGATGCCGTGGAACGGCGGGCCGTCGTGGGCCGATGTGTACGGAGGTGCGCGTCGGGGAGTCACCACGTGGCCCTCGTTGCCCCGCTCGTTCGTCATTGGGAGCCGGGGTGTCGTGCGCCCGACATTCGGGCCGGGCTTTGGTAGGTTGGCCTGGGCCGGAAGAAGGTCGGGAGCATCGCCCGACCGACTCGCGGGCGGGCTTGCGGAATGGCGCCAGAGCCACTAGCCGATGTTATCATCGAAGAGTCTACGAAGATTTTGCGGCGCGCCGTCGACGCATGTGCTGGGCCAGTGTGCGCGGCTCGTATGCTCGGCGGCTGTTCTGTACCGACAGTCGGGCGGGGGCGGTCGAAGGTGGCTTCGGTGGTGGAGTTCGACTCGGCGAGCGGGCCGAGTCGAGGCGTTCCGATGATTTGGGGTGGTGTACCCCAGCGGAACAAGAACTTCACCGGGCGAGAAAGCCAGCTCGCCGAGCTCCGTCGCCGTGTCTCCTCCGAGCAGACCGACGTCACCGCCGTCCTGCCGCACGCCCTCCAGGGCCTGGGTGGTGTCGGGAAAACTCACCTCGCCATCGAGTACGCGTACCGGTACCAGTCCCACTACGACCTGATCTGGTGGATCCCCGCCGACCAGCCGGCGCTCGTCCGCTCCAACCTGGCCGCGCTGGCGCCTCGTCTCGGCCTGTCCGAGGGCGGCCTGCTGCGGGTCGAGGACTCGGTTGCCGCCGTTCTCGACGCCCTGCGCCGGGGCGAGCCCTACCACCGATGGTTGTTGATCTTCGACAACGCCGACCAGCCCGAGCTGATCCGCAGCCTGATGCCCCACGGCCCCGGCCATGTACTCGTAACTTCGCGTAACCGGCGATGGCAGAGCATCGTCGACACGATCGAGGTCGACGTCTTCGCTCGCCGCGAGAGCCTGGAGTTCCTCGATCGTCGGGTTCCCGGCATCGCGGAGTTCGACGCCAACCGGCTGGCCGAGGCGCTCGGGGACCTGCCGCTGGCGCTGGAGCAGGCCGGGGCGCTGCAGTTCGAAACCGGGATGGGCGTCGAGGAGTACCTGGACCTGCTCGGGGAGGCGTCGAGTCGGCTGCTGGCGGAGAACCCGCCGTCCGACTACTCGAAGCCGGTGGCGGCCGCGTGGAGCCTGTCGGTGACCCGGCTGCGCGATCAGGCGCCCTTCGCGCTCGAACTGCTGCGGCGGTGTGCCTTCTTCGGCCCGGAGCCGATCTCGCTGGAGATGCTCGACCGCGGCAAGTACACCCTGAGCTCCGACTTCGGCCGGTCGATGCAGGACCGGTTGCTGGTGAGCCGCGCCATGCGCGAACTCGGCCGCTATGCGCTAGCGAAGATCGACACCAGTCGCAAGACGGTGCAGGTGCACCGCCTGGTCCAGATGCTCATCCGCGAAGAGCTCCCGGCCGAGGAGCAGGCCCGCATGCGGGACGAAGTCCACGCACTGCTGGTGGCCGCCGACCCGGGGAACTCCGAGACCCAGAACCGGGTCGAGTTCGAGAACCTGCTCCCACACATCGTGCCCTCCGGTGTCTTCGAGTCCACCGAGGTCCCGGCCCGTCAGCTCATCGAGCACATCATCGGGTACCTGTACAACGTCGGAGACTTCACCACGGGCCTGAACGAGGCGGACCGCGCATTGCGGCAGTGGGAGAAGGCCTCCGGCGAGCGCGATCCGGACGTGCTCGTGCTGAAGGGGATCAAGGCGAACATCCTCTGGTCGCTAGGTAGATCTCAGGACGCATATGACCTGCGACGGCCCACCCTGGAGGCGATCACTGAGGTCCTCGGGCCGGACCACGAGGAGACTCTGATCATCCTCAACGGCCATGGCGCCGACCTGCGTTCCCGCGGCGAGTTCCGGGCGGCGCTCGTGCTCGACGAGGACGCCCTTCCCCGACACGAAAGAGTTTTCGGTACATATACTCACGAAACCCTTCTTTGTGTCAACAATCTCGCATTGGACTACAGCCTCAACAGCTCCTATGAGCTTGCGCTGCGGCGGGATCAGGAGAACCTCGCCAACAGGCGGGACCTGTCGGGCGGTGATACGGATCCTTGGGTTGCGCTCTCGTTGGCTGCTGTCGCCCGTGACCTGCGGCAGGCGGGCCATTACCTGAAAGCCCGGGATGCGGCGGAACACGCCTACCGGGTTTATGAAGATCTCGTCGACCGTGGGCGACTTACCGCCGATCATCCGTACGTTCTCGCGCAGGCGAAGGATCTCTCGGTCGCCCGGCGGAAGGCCGGGCTCTTCCCCGAGGCCCTGGTGCTCGCCGAGCAGGTCTACGGTCGTTACACGGAGAGTCGGCAGTTCGAAAAAGAACATCCCGAAGCCCTTGCCGCCGCGATCAATTTGGGGAATGCGCAGCGGGTCGCGGGTGATCCGAATGACGCGGCGGAGCGTATCGAGAAGACCGTAAATCGGTATCGTGAAGCTCTTGGTGCCGACCATCCGTATACCTACGGTTGTTATCTGAACCTAGCGCTGGTCCATCGTCAGCTTGGCCGGGTCGACGAGGCCGAGCGCCTGCTCAAGGACGCGCTCGCGGGTCTGGAAGGCAGGCTCGGCCCGGACCACCACTTCACGTTGACCTGCCGGGCGAACCTGGCCACCGCTCGATCCGCGCAGGGTGCGGTCAGCGAGGCCCTGGAGACCGGGGAACAGACCCTGAACTCGTTCCGTGACCTGCTGGGTCCTGATCACCCGCACACCCTGGTCTGCGCGACCAATGTCGCGTTGGACCTGGCCCAGCTCGGCCGGAACGACGAGGCCAAGAACCTCTCCGCCGACACCGTCACCCGTTACCGCCGGGTTCTGGGCCCGGAGCATCCCGACGTGCGGGCCGGTGAGCGCGGCGAGCGGCTCGACTTCGACTTCGAGCCGCCGCCGCTGTAGGCCCACCGGAGACTCGTCTGCCGGCCGCGGTGGATCCGGCCCGGTCAGGGCACCGGTTCGGGTAGCCAGGAGGCGACGGCGTCCGGATCGGCGCGGAGGCCGGACAGTTCCTCGATTCTTCGGTGCAACCGCTGAACGACTTCCGGCCGGGCGACCAGGGTGCGAGATCCCGGTGCGGCGTGCTGCCGCCGGCACAATGCCAGGCCGGCCCAGGCGTCGAGCAGGTCGGGCTCACATTCTATTTCTTCCTTGTATACCTGTGCCGCGGTCTGGGTATCCCCGAACGCGAGAGCCCGATCGGCCGCGGAGACGGTGGCGTCGAGAACATGGGGAACGCCCTGTCGAGCGGCCTCGAATCGTTTCGGGTCCAGCAGACGAAGCTGGGTGAGCGCAAGCCGCGAGCTGGTGACCAGGCCGCGGCGCCCCGGGACGATGCGCGTCGGTATCCGCGTCTTCGGCGGTGGCTGGCTGCCCTCGATCCAGGCCTTGGCCAACAGCGTGATCTGAGCCGGCGAGGGCTCAGCGTTACGGAGCTGCCAGGTAATTCTCGTGTCGTCAGAAGTCCTACGTGCGAGTTCGCCAGGCCCGTCGGGAACAGGTTTCTGGCGACTGGACCAGATGGTTGACTGCATGCCGTCCAGAAAACGTAGCCCGAGCGGTGTCATCGCGCCGGAGAAGCGCAGCGTGCTCAGGACCCGCCAAACCTCATCCCGCCATCGCGCGAACTCGAAGTGGGCAAATTCGTCCCCGCTTTCCGCAAGGCGTCGATAATCCCAGAATCCGGTCAGCCCGAGATAGGCGTAGGCGCCCTGTAGCAAACCTGGAAGGGGGCGCGGGTCACGTCGCCAGGGCGCGTAGAACAGCCGTTCGTCGGCCGGCTTGACCAGGGTCACCAGATCAAGCAACGCGGAGAGCTTCGTGTGCTGGAACTCGTGGACCAGCGCCGCGGCGAACGAGAGCCCATCCCGGGGAAGCGTGAGGGCCACCGCGCCGAAGGCCTCGCCGGACGAGGCGCTGAGCTCCTCGGCCCATGACGAGGAGGCCAGCGGAAAGATGGTGGCCAGCCCGGCCGCGACGGCCTCCGCGATCAACGGATCGTAGTCGCCGAGGATGTGCCAGCCGTCGTCGAGGCGTTGCTGCCAGACGTCGACATTCTCGGTCGCCGTGTCGGGCGCTATCGGCAGCTTGAGTAGCCCTCGGGCCGGGTCGACATCGTCGAGCAGGAGGGCGATGCGCCGGCGGTTCGCGATGCTCACCAGCTCCGGGACCATGTGCCACTGGCTGGCCTGCGACTGAGCCGGGAAAGGAGGCTTCGCGGCCGGATCGCTCGGGATCTCCAACGCCAGGGAGTCGCTCTGCGGGTTGTCGACCTGGCCGGGGGTCAGGTGCAGGACCGTCCCCTCGATCCGGACCGTGGCCCAGCCAGCTAGTCCGACCTGGACCCGGCCGACGGCCGGGATGAGCAGGTGGCCGTCCCGGAGCGGGACGGCCACCGTTGCGCACAGGCCGGCGCGCAGGGCGGCGGCGACGGCGTAGCTGCCGAGGATCCCGAGATCCTCCTCCAGCGGCGTGGCAGGGTTGGCGCTCCCGTGGAGCCGACGCAGGCAGTGCATCGCCCACAGGCCGAGGCCTGGTGACAGCAGGACTGTCTCGGTCGTCTCCGGGGCCTGCCGCTGGGCTGTGGCGAGCACGCCGTAGGCGTTTGTCAGGCCACCGGCGGCGACGGCCGCCGGGGCCCGCTCGCCGGCGTCCGTCATCACCGTGTGGAGTGCGAGTAGCCGCTTGCTCAGCTGCGTTCTCCGCAGGCCGAGCACGATTCCCGTGCGCCCGCCACCGGCCGCGAGGTCGTCGAAGTCGGCCAGCGCGAGCCGATGGAATTCAATGTTCACCCTGCGGCTTTGCCTTTTCGATATCTGCCCGGATCTGTTTGCCGATTCGTGTGATCAGTGCGAACAGATCCGGGCAGTAGACGGATCTGTTCCGAAAGCCGCTGCCGGCCTGATACCGGTGGGGATAATATCCACCTCCGCACACGCGGTGCACCGGGCATCGCGTGCACTCGCGGCCGAGCGCGGCGGCGCCGATCTGCCGGGCAAGGATACCTGGATGGCGCAGCGCCTCGTCGAGGTCATTGCGCGTAACGGTGAGGCCGGTGGATGCCGCGCCGTGATAGGCGGACTTGAGCGCGTCGACCTGTTCGATCGAGCCGTCGGTCTCGACGACGACGACGGACGAGGGCGAGAGACCGACCGTCTCGATGCGGCTGTGGCCGCCGAGGATCAGCGAGATGATCTCCAGAAACAGGCGGATGTCCGTCTCGTGGCTGGGGGCCGGATACCAACGGTCGAACACCATGCCGAGCCAGTCGGCGTAGGGCGTTGACGTCTCGTCGCTGTCCCGGGCCGGTGGGCGGGCCGTCCAGTTCCCGTGCGGAAGGAGGAAGTCGACGCTCGGTGGCCGCCATGCCAGCAGGCTCTCGTACACCTCTCCCGGATCGCTCGTGGGGTCGATGACACAGAGCAGCCCGGAGAAGATCGACCGGAAACGTTCCGAGGTGAGCAGGTGCAGGCCTCGGGCGATCTCGGCGTGGCTCCCACTCCCGTTGCGACGGGTCCGGCGCCGGTCGTTGACCGCCAGATCGCCGTCGACGCTGACCCCGACCTGGATGCGGAACTCCTGGCAGAGCTCGAGGAACACCTCGTCGATCAGAGTGCCGTTGGTCTGGAGGACGAACTCCACGGCGGTGTCAGTGCCGACCGCGGCGAGCAGACGCTCCGCGACGTTCCGGAGGTGGTCGTGGCCGGCCAGGAGCGGCTCACCGCCGTGCAGGATGATCTGCATCCATGGGAGTTCGTGCGTCTTTGCGTGTGCGGCGAGCCTGCGTGCCGTGGCCTCCACCACCGCCGGGCTCATCGTGACGGGCTGCTGCCGCCAGTTCTGGTCGGCCTGGTGGTAGACATAACAGTAGGTGCAGGACAGATTGCATCTGCTATTGATCTTGAGGACGATCTGGCGGAAGGGCGTGGGCCGCCATCCCGCGGCGGTCAGCCGGTGGAAGTCGAGCTCGTTGGCGGGCCATTCGTCCGACGGATCTCCATAGGCGGTGCCGAGGGGGCCGATCACACGATCTCGCCGTTCCGGCGTCAGAAGGTCGGGGTGAGAGACGATTGGAACCCTGCCGGCGGCTGTTGGAATTCTGCGGATTCCTCCGCCGACTGAAGAGCAGCCGGTAGAATCCGGCTCTCCGGAGTACCTGTCTCGCCAAATGGTGCGGCGCTGGAGGAGAAGCCGGACAGAGGTGCGCCCGCCCGCGTGGCCTCCATGGCCAGGTGGCGGGCGACCCGGCGCAGGGTTCGATTGCCCGTCGCGGCCACCTCGTCGAGCCGGAACACGCTCAGGTCCGGCAGATACGTCTCGATGTCGGAAGACGAGTCGTCCATCAGGTGTCCTCCTCGGCCGTCCCCGGTCCTCTAATCTAGCCGGTGCCGCGCGCAGGTGCTTCGCTCCTGTTGAAGTCCGCCGTTTCGACGGTACGTTCCCCGGGTCCGTGGGGACGGAAGCGATCCCGTCCTTTGCTGGTTTCGTAACCTATCGATGTCGTGCTTCGGGGAAGGCTCGCTCCCGGTCATGGTGGACTGCGTCTTCCGTAGCGGTGTCGATCAGCAATCCACGGCCGGTGCGTACCCGCGAGACGACGTAGAATCTGTTCTCGCCCGTCGGGAGGATGGATCCGGCCGAGTGCACCCTAACTTGAGCCGGCCTACGTGGCGCGGCCACGCCGGGCCGCGGGAGAGGGGCCACTCGGTGTCGGGGGAGAGCGTCGGGCGGGGGCTTGCCCAGGGTCGGTCCCATACGGAAGACGACCTCCCGGGGTTTTCCCGGGGTACCCGAGCACGGGTACCTGCATCGGCTGACGCCGGCCGGCATGCCTGAAGCCTGGAGCGCGCGGCCGCTGTACTTCTTTTTCAGCTATGCCAGGGCGGACAGCCGTGACGACCCGCTGCTCGAGCGGTTCTTCCGTGATCTCAGAGCCGAGGTGCGCCGCCGGGTGGGTCATCCGGACCCGGACACCGTTGGCTTCCTTGACCAGCGCAGCATCCAGCCGGGGGAGGCCTGGTCGACGGAGCTTGGCGCGGCACTCTGCCGGTGCAGAACCTTCGTGGCGATGTGCTCGCCCTCGTTCTTCGCGAGTGAGCACTGCGGCCGTGAATGGGGGATGTTCGACGAGCGGCTGCGCTCCGCCGCCGCATCGGCCCAGGCCTGTCCGGCGGCGCTGCTTCCCGTGATCTGGACGCCGTTACGCGATCCGCCGGAGCTGCTCGCCCGGTTGCAGTATGATCACAGCGGGTTGGGGAAGACGTACACGCAGTTCGGGTTGCGGTATCTCATGCAGCTCAAGCGCAATCATGACGAGTACCAGGAGTTCGTGCTGACATTAGCGGTTCGGATCGTCCAACTCGCTGAGGACTCGCCGTTGGCCCCGAAGTCCGAGATCCCGCCACTCCAAGAGGTTCCCGACGCATTCCGCGTACTCGCCAGGCCACCGTTGACACGTGATCAGGAAGATGTGCCGCCTGAGATGCGGGCGACGGTCGTTCCCGACCCGCCGCGAGCCGACCGTGCCGAGGACGACGTCCCCGTGGTGGACAAGGGGCAGGGCAAGCCGCCGTCACCGGATCGGCAGACGGCGCCCGCGCCTGATCCGCCCCAGTCCTCGACTCCGCCCCGCCCGCTCCAGGAGGCGCCGTCGCCCATCGTGGGCGGGCCGGGCCGCGTGACTTTCGTGTTCGCCTCGACGTCGGCCGAGGAGATCGCCACGTTGCGCCGTCAGCTCGACTGTTACGGCGAGACCTTCGAGGAGTGGACGCCGTACAAGCCTCGTGCCCACGACCGGGTCTGCGTGATCGCCCAGATGGTTGCCGCCAGGCAGGGTCTTGTCTCGAACATCGTGCCACTGGACCACGGCGTCTCCGATCTGCTGGAGCAGTCAAAGGTCCGCAACGAGATCGTGATCCTCGTTGTGGACATGTGGGCGGCCAAACTGGAGAACGTGCGTCGGGCCCTGGCCACCTACGACGTTCGCAACGAGCCGACGTCGGGCGTCCTGGTGCCGGTGAACCCGCACGACCTGGAGACCCATGCCAACTCCGCGCATCTCACCGAGGTACTGGCGACCGCGCTGCGGAACAACTTCGTCCGCCGGGACAAGCTGTTCCGCATGGATGTCCACTCCTGCGAGGAGTTCGACCTGGCCCTGGTCCAGATAATCGTCGAGTCGCAAGCGCGGATCTTCGAGTACCGGCGGGCCCTGCGGCCGACGGGGGACAACCCCCGTCGGTTTCCCCGGCTTTCCGGCCCCTAGGCGGTGTCGGTGTCTGGTACGGACTTCGGAACCGTCGTCACCTTCTACTCCTACAAGGGTGGCACCGGCCGGTCCATGGCGCTCGCCAACACCGCCTGGCTGCTGGCGAGCAGCGGCTGCCGGGTGCTGGTCGTGGACTGGGACCTGGAGGCTCCCGGCCTCCATCGTTACTTCCACCCCTTCCTCCACGATCCCGACCTCCGGTCGACTCCCGGGATCATGGACATGATCTGGGAGTTCACGGTGACGGTCATGTCGCCGCAGGGGCCGAACGACGACGACTGGTTCAGTCGGTCGACCACGATCACGCCGTACGCGGCGTCGCTGAACTGGCCCTTTCCCGACGGTGGGACCGTGGACTTCGTCTGTTCCGGTCGGCACGACGCAGCCTACGCCCAGCGGGTCGGCACGTTCGACTGGAACGCGTTCTACGCGGACAAGGGCGGAGGGGAATTCGTCGACGCGCTTCGCCAGGACATGAGGTCCTCCTATGAGTGGGTCCTGATCGACAGCCGCACCGGGTTGAGCGACACGGCCGGGATCTGCACCGTCCAGCTGCCCGACATCGTGGTCAACTGTTTCACCCTCAGCACGCAGAGTATCGAGGGTGCGGTCGCCGTCTCCCGCTCCATCGCGGCACACAAGGAGGGGCGCGAGATTCTACAGCTGCCCGTCCCGATGCGGGTCGAGGACGGCGAGCAGCGAAAACTCGAGCTCGGTCGGGATGTCGCACGGGTGGCATTCGACCCGTTCCTGCATGGCTTCGATGAACGCGCGAAGGAGCGTTACTGGGGTGACGTCGAGATCCCCTACAAGCCCTATTACGCGTATGAGGAGATCCTCGCCGTCTTTGGGGACCGCCCGCTCCAGGAGGGCACTCTGCTGGCCGCATACGAGAGGCTGGCGTCCTACCTGACTGACGGTATGGTCGCCGCGCTTCCTCCGCAGGACGAGTCCCGGCGCCGGAGCACTCTCGCGGTTTTCGAGCGGTCGCGAGTATCGATCCCGACCGACATGGTCGTCAGCCACGCCTCGACCGACCGCCCCTGGGCGGAGTGGGTCGCCGCCGAGCTCGAGGCGGCCGGGTTCCAGGTGATCCTCGAACAGATCAGTCAGTCCGGGGCCGGCTGGAAGGACGACACGGAGCCGGAGCCGATCCGGCGAATGGTGGCTATCGTGTCGGCCGCCTACCTCCGTTCCGCCGAGGCGATGGAACGGTGGCGGCGGAGCCTGACCTTCGATCCGGACGGGGCCCAGCGCCTCCTCGTCCCGGTCCGGGTCGAGGAGGTTCGCCTGCCGCCGGAGGGCGCCGCGCGTGACCACGCGGATCTCGTCGGGCTTGCCGAAGCACCGGCCCGCCGAGCACTGGTGGCCGCGGCCGGCCGGCCGTCCCGACTGGCGGTCACCACCCGCACGCGGCCGGCGGACGCGACCGATGTCCGCTATCCCGGCTCCCCCCCGGCGATCTGGGAGGGGGTGCCTGCGCGGAACCCGATGTTCGTCGGCCGGGACGCGCTGCTGATGGACATGCGGAACCGTTTCATGGGTGCCGACAAGCCGGCGGCCCACACCCTGGTCCTGCAGGGGCTCGCCGGTGTGGGCAAGACCCAGGTCGCCGCCGAGTATGTCTTCCGTTTCGGTTCGACCTACGACCTCGTCTGTTGGATCGGCTGCGATCAGGCGGCGCTGGCGCGCAGTGACATGACCCGCCTCGCCCACACCCTCGGCCTGCCCGTCCGGCAGGGGCGGGACCCGGTGGACAGCCTGGTCGACGCCCTGCGCAAGGGAGTGCCGTACCGGCGCTGGCTCCTCGTGTTCGACAACGCAGACACCCCGGACGAGATCCTTCCCCTCATTCCGAACGGCTCGGGGCATGTGGTCATCACCTCCCGTAACCAGCGCTGGCGGGGCCGGCAGTCCCCGGTGGAGATCGACGTGTTCAACCGCGACGAGAGTGTCGAGCTGCTCCAGCGGAGCTCGCCGGCGCTGACGACCGAGGTCGCGACCCGGCTCGCCGAGGCGCTGGGCGACCTTCCCCTCGCGCTTGAGCACGCCGGCGCCTGGCATGCGGAGACCGGGATGCCGGCGGAGCGCTACCTGCAGCTGCTCGAGAGCAGCCCCGGCCCGCTGCTGCTCGAGGGTGAGGTCCCGACCTACCCGCGGCCGGTCGCCATGACCTGGCTGCTGTCGATGGAGCGGCTGCGTTCCCGCGCCCCCACGTCCGCCCGGCTGGCGCAGCTCTGCGCCTTCTTCGGGCCGGAACCGATCAGCCTCGAGCTGTTCGCCGGGGACGGCCTGGCCGTTCTTGCCGACGTCACGGACCAGACGCTGCGGGACGACCTCACGCTGGCCGAGGCCGTGCGGCAGATCAGCGAGCACGCGCTCGCGCGGGTGAACTCCACCGACCGAAGCCTGATGATGCATCGCCTCGTGCAGACCGCGATACGAGACGAGCTGACCCCCACCGAACGGGCCGGCGTCCGGGCCCGGGTGTACGCGATCCTCGCGGCCGCCGATCCGGGAAATCCCGACGATCCCGAGAACTGGAAGCGCTACGCCCTGATCCGCCCGCACCTGGGACCCACCCGCGCGCCGACCGCTCGCGGCGAGGACGTCTCCCGCCTCGTCCGTCATCAGGTGCGATGTCTGTATTTGCAGCGTGATCACATCGGCTGCCGTGACCTCGCCAGCAAGACGCTCGTCCTGTGGCGGGAGCGCTTCGGAGACGACGACGAGCGTACGCTGCAACTCGCCTTGGACCTGGCGGACAGTCACCGGGCGCTCGGCGACGTCGAACAGGCCCGGGTGCTCGATCTCCGCGCGCGGGAACGGCTGGTTCTCCTTCTCGGCCCGAACCATCCGCTCAGCCTGCGCGCCGCGATGGCGCTGGGCGGTGACTACCGCGGCGTCGGTGACTACGAGGCGGCCTGGCTGCTCGATGAGGATACGTACGCCCGCTACCGGGAGACGGCGGGCCTCGACAATCCGGAGACGCTCAAGGCGGCGAACAACCTGGCCGTCTCCCTGCGTTTCCTGGGCGATTTCAAACTGGCACTCGAGATGAGTGAGGAGGTCTTCGAGCGCCACCGCAGGCTCACGGGGGACGCCGATGTTTCGGCGCTCATGTACCTGGAGAGTTATGCCCGGGACCTTCGAGAGAACGGGAGGTACCCGGCCTCGCTCACTCTTCTCGAAGGCGCGCTCGAATGGTCTCGCCAGGCGCTGGGTGACGATCACCTGGACCGGCTGCGGACAATGACTAACTACGCCGTGTCGCTCCGTTGGGCCGGTCATTCGGGCCGCGCCCGCGAGATCGCGGAGGATGCCCACGCCAGGTTCCGCGCCCACGCCGATCCCGGGCAGTCAGAGGCGCTCGCGGTCGCAGTCTGCCTGGTCGGCGTCCTGCTGGAGGTGGGTGAGACCGCGACGGCGCGGAGGCTGGCGGACGAGACCCACCGGCGGGCCCGGTCCAGACTGGGTGAGCGGAACATCTACACGCTTGCCGCCGCCAACAGCCTGGTCATTGCCACGCGCCAGTGCGGCGAGCACATCGCCGCCGAGGTGCTGGGCCAGCAGACGCTGGACGGCCTGCGGTCGGCGCTCTCCGCCATGCACCCGTTCACGGTCTTCTGCTCGATGAACGTGGCGAACTGCCACGCTGATGCCGGGCGGATCGCCGCGGCCCGCGAACTCGACCAGGGGGCGTGGAACGTCCTGCAGGCCAAGCTGGGGGAGGACCACCCGGTGACGCTGATCGCCGCGGTGAACCTGGCGGCGGACGAGCAGCGAAGCGGGGACCTGGAAAACGCGCGGGCGCAGCGATCTGGCCTGCTCCGTCAGCTCGGGGAGCGACTGGGCGTGGAACATCCCGTCGTCGTGGCGCTGGGCCGGGGCCGGCGAGTCGACCTGGACATCGACCCTCCTCCCATCTGAACAGCCCTCCATCGCAGGGGCGCGGGGGATGCCTCGAGGCCGTTGCTTAGGCAGGAGCCGGTGCGGGCCGCCCTTCCGGCCTGCACCGATCAAGCTTGCTGCTGCGCGCTGGATTGGAACCCGGCCCAGGACTTGTCCGGACCGACTGCCTCCTTGCGGAGTCGTTCAGTGGCACGGGTGAGGGCTGGGATCTCGAGACTCTCGAGAGCGTCTAGATCAAGATCGCAGAGGTCGGGCAGAGCCGACTTGATCTCGATCGGTCCGTCGCCCATGTCCTGCTCGCTTCCGTCCGTTCCGGCTCAAACACGTGGACACCGCGCCTGGTCCGGGGATCCCCTGCGCCAGAACGAAGCCTACGGCTGCCGGATTACCGCTCTCGTCACGCCGTCCGAGTTACGTCGAGCGAGGAGAGCGCCCGCCTGCGTCAGCCAGTGGACGGGATGAGCCATCGCCGCGGCCGTCCCGCCGGCGAGGTCGGTGAGCGCGACTGCGTCCCCGCCCATCGGCGGGCGGGCGGCTATCTGGCCGGCGACCACCACCAGGGGCAGCCCGGCCCCGGCTGCCAGCGTCGACACCGCGCCGACTACCTTCCCGGCCCGGGACGTGTGGTCGAAGCGCCCCTCGCCGGTGATCAGCAGGTCCGCGCCGGCGAGGGCTGCCGGCAGTCCGGCGTGCTCGGCGATGGTGGTCGCGCCGGGCACCAGGGTGGCGCCCAGGGCCGCCGCGAGCCCGTAGGCGGTGCCGCCCGCCGCCCCAGCGCCGGGCAGTGTGGCGAGGCCCGCGGCCGCGCCCGCCTGTTCCATGCACTCGACCAGCCGGGCCAGGCCCGCGTCGAGGAGGGTGATCTCCGCTGCCCCGGCGCCTTTCTGCGGTCCGAACACAGCGGCGGCTCCCGTCGACCCCAGCAGGGGCGCGTCGACGTCCACCAGGCAGTGCACGCCGTCGGGAGGGGCGGCGCGCAGGCTGGTCAGATCCACGGTGGCCAGCGAGCGGAGGCTGCCGCCGCCGGGGGGCAGCGGGTGGCCGGCGGGGTCGAGGAAGCGGGCGCCGAGCGCGGTCAAGAGTCCCGTCCCGCCGTCCGTGGACGCGGAGCCGCCGAGTGCGACGAGGATGCGCCGGCTGCCCGCGTCGAGGGCGGCGGCGATGGTCTCGCCGAGCCCGACGGTGTGGGCATTCAGCGGATCAAGGTCCGCCATGAGGGGAAGGCCGCTCGCCTGGGCCAGTTCGACCACGGCTGTCCCGCCGGGCAGCGCGAGCCACCCCGCTGTCACCCGTCGGCCGTCGGGGCCGGTGACGTCCAGCGTGTTCCTGACGGCTTCCGGGACGGCCGCGCTGAAGACATCGAGCGTGCCCTCGCCGCCGTCGGCGATCGGAACGGTGAGCACAACGTCGTCCGGGCGTACCGTGCGCCAGCCTCGGGCCAGCGCGGTCGCCGCCTCCGTGGCCGAGAGCGAGCCCTTGAATGAGTCGGGCGCGATGACGATCCGCAGCGGGCTGCCGGATGGCGCGGTGGGTGGGATGGGCACCGCGTCAGGTGAGGGGATCATGACACTCCGGGAGAGGCCTGAACCGATGCTCGCCTACCGCGGCGGTCCGGCCAGGCTGGGCTGGCGGCGGGAAATCGGGCTGGTGGCGGGAAATACTGCCGGGCAGCTGGCGCGTGGGACGGCTGCCGCGAGCTGGGTTGGTCCGCAGACAGGGAGACGATGATGACGCAGGCGAGCTCGGCCCACCCGGAGAACCGCGAGCACGTGTTCTACTCCTGGGCGGCGCAGGAGACGACGCACCCGCTCGTGGTCGCAGGGGCCGAGGGGAGCTGGTTCTGGGACAAGGGTGGCACACGGTACCTCGACTTCTCCTCCCAGCTGGTGAACGCCAACATCGGCCACCAGCATCCGGCGGTGGTCGAGGCGGTCGTGGCGCAGGCCCGGGAGCTGACCACGGTCGGGCCGCAGCACGCCCACGCCGTGCGCTCGGAGGCGGCGCGGCTGATCGCCGAGCGTGCTCCCGGCGATCTGGACCAGGTGTTCTTCACCACCGGGGGAGCGGAGGCCACGGAGAACGCCGTGCGGCTGGCCCGGCTCGCCACCGGGCGGAACAAGATCCTCGCCGCCTACCGGTCGTACCACGGTTCGACCGGCGGCTCGATCACGCTGACCGGGGAGCCGCGGCGTTGGGCGAGCGAACCGGGTATTCCCGGTGTGGTGCACTTCTTCGGCCCCTATCCGTACCGGTCGTCTTTCCACGCCGCCGACGCGGCTCAGGAGGGGGAGCGCGCGCTCGCGCACCTCGCAGAGGTGATCGAGCTGGAGGGGCCGTCGGCGATCGCCGCGGTCATCCTCGAGCCGGTCGTCGGTACGAACGGGATCCTGGTGCCGCCGGACGGGTACCTCGCGGGCGTCCGGGAGTTGTGCGACGCGCACGGAATACTGCTGATCGCCGACGAGGTGATGTCGGGTTTCGGGCGGTGCGGGGAATGGTTCGCGATCGACCACTGGAATGTGGTGCCCGATCTGATCTGTTTCGCGAAGGGCGTCAACTCGGGTTATGTGCCGCTTGGCGGGGTGATTATTTCGCAGCGGATCGCGGACCTGTTCGCGCGGCGGCCGTATCCTGGCGGGCTGACCTATTCGGGGCATCTGCTTGCCTGCGCGGCGGCGGTGGCGTCCATCAGGGCTTTCGAGTCCGAGGACATTCTCGGCCGGGCCCGTGCGCTCGGTTCCGAGGTTATCGGGCCGCAACTGGCTAAAATTGCCGCGCGGCATCCCAGCGTGGGTGAGGTGCGCGGGCTCGGGGTGTTCTGGGCGGTCGAGCTCGTCCGTGACCGGGTTACCCGGGAGCCGTTGGTTCCGTTCAACGCGGCGGGTGCCGCGGCCGCGCCGATGGCGGCCGTGACGGCGGCCTGCCGGGAACGCGGCCTCTGGCCGTTCACCCATTTCAACCGGGTGCATGTCGTGCCGCCGTGCACCACGAGTCCCGAGGATGTCTCCCTCGGCCTGTCGATCCTGGACGAGGCCCTGGCCGTCGCGGACGGCTGCTACACCGGGTAACCCGCGCCCGGGGCGTCGGCCGGCCCGCCTCCCCCGTCCCCGCCGTCGGGGCAACCAGACCGGGCCCCCAAACGGCGGATGCCCGGCCTGGTTCGCCCCTGTCGGAGGGCGAGCCAGGCCGGGCACCGGCTGGCGAGTCAGGACCAGCGAGTCCGGCTAGAGCGCCTAGTGGGCGCGCTCGGGCTCGGTGGCGTCCCGGCCGTCGGCGGGGCCGTGCGGCTGCGCGGGAACGGTGTCACCGACCGCGTCCGCGGGCAGCGGCGTGTGGCGGATCTCCTCGATGTCCTCCGCGGACTCGACGGAGACCCGTGGCAGGACCCGGTCGAGGCCCTTCGGCAGCCACCAGTTCGCACGGCCGAACAGGTGCATGAGGGCCGGCACCAGAATCGTGCGGATGACGAACGCGTCCAGCAGGATGGCGAGTGCCAGGCCGAGGCCGAACAGTTTGATGACCCGGTCGTCGCCGAGGATGAACGAGGCGAACACCAGGGTCATGATTGCGCCGGCGGCGGAAATGACCCGGCCGGTCTCGGCCTGGCCCAGGGAGACCGCGATGCGGTTGTCTCGCCGGGCTGTCCACTCCTCGTGCATGCGGCTTACCAGGAACACCTCGTAGTCCATGGAGAGCCCGAACAGGATCGCGAAGAGCATGACCGGAAGGAACGACTCGATCGGCCCGGGGCTGATGCCGAGCAGGTCCGACAGCCAGCCCCACTGGAACACGGCCACCACGGCGCCGAACGCCGCGCCCACCGCCAGCAGGTTCATCAGCGAGGCCGTCAGCGGAATGAGCAGGCTGCGGAAGACCACGACCAGCAGCAGGAACGCGAGGACCACGACGATCCCGATGAACAGCGGCAGCTTGCTCGACAGCACTCCGGAGAAGTCCTCGAAGACCGCGGTGATGCCGCCGACGTAGACCGGCGAGGCGGCGCCCCCGGTCGCCGCCGGGATGACGTCGTCGCGCAACCGGTCGAGCAGGGTGGCGGTCTCGGCCGCCTGCGGGCTCGTCGTCGGGTAGAGGGTGGCGATTGCGGCGTGGCCGTTCGGGCTCTGGCGCGGCGGGGTCACCGAGGCGACACCCTCCGCCTTGCGGGCCGCCTCGACAGCCTGGTTCATGGTCTGCAGGTCAGCTGGCGAGTTGATCTCGGTGACCAGCATGAACGGGCCGTTGAAGCCGGGGCCGAAGCCGTCGGCGAGCAGGTCGTAGCCGCGTTTGCTGGTCTTGGTGTCGGCACCGTTCCCGAGGTCGGACGAGCCGAGCCGCAGGGACAGGAACGGGATCGCGATCAGGACGATCACACCGGCGCTGAGCACCGCGAGCACCGCCGGGCGGCGCTCCACACCCTTGGCCCACCGCCACCAGAACCCCGAGGGCTGCTCCGGCTCGGGGCCGTGCTCGGCCATCCGGCGCCGCTGCCGGCGGCTGAGCACCTTCGACCCGTAGAAGCCGAGCAGGGCGGGCAGCAGGGTGACCGAGGCGAGCATCGTCATCGCGACGGTCAGGGCCGCGGCGAGGGCGACCCCGTAGAGGAAGGTCACCCCCAGTGCGAACAGGCCCAGCAGCGCGATGCAGACCGTCATGCCGGCGAAGATCACGGCGCGGCCGGAGGTGTTGACCGCGGTGACCGCGGACTCCTCCGGCGTGCGGCCGGCGCGCAGGCCGATGCGGTGGCGGTTCACGATGAACAGCGCGTAGTCGATGCCGACGCCGAGGCCGATCAGCGTCGCGAGCATGGTGCTGAACTCGGCGACGGTCGTCAGGTGCGAGACCTGGACGATGAGGGCCATGCCGACGCCGAGCGCCATGATGGCGGTGATCAGGGGCAGGGTCACCGCGAGCAGGGAGCCGAAGGCGAGGAAGAGGATGACCGCGGCGGCGACGACGCCGATGAGCTCGCTCGCGCTCTGCTGCGGCTGCTCGACGATCGCGACGACCTGCCCGGTGAGCTCGACCTGCAGCGCGCCGGAGTCATAGGAGCGGGCCGTGTCGACCAGGCGCTCGATGTCGTCGAGGGGCAGCTCGTTGCCGGGCAGGTCGAGCGCGACGGTCGCGAAGGCGGTGGTGCCGTCAGGGTTGGTCTGGCCCTCGCCGTCGACGGTGAACGGGCTGACCACCTCGGCGACGTGGGGCAGGTCGGCGATCTTCGCCAACATCTCCGTTGCCCGGGGCTCGACCGCGGGATCGCTCAGCGCACCGGTGCGGGCGTGCAGCACGATGGACGCGCTGTCGCCGGACTGCGCCGGGAAGTCGCGTTCGAGGATGTCGATGGCCTTCTGGGAGTCGGTCCCAGGCAGGGAGAAGGCGTCCTTGTAGTCGCTGCCCGTCACCCGGCCGAGCGCCGTCAGCCCCACGAGGGCGGCGATCCACAGGAACAGGACGAGCCGGCGGTGCTGGAAGCACCAGCGCGCGAGCGTTGCCACGATTTCCCCTCGGAGATGCTGGTTGTGCCGGTCTGTGGCTGGTCTGCCAGTTGACCTACTGATCGACGGCGGCGTTCGTCGTGCCCCTGATCGAGGTGCACCTGATCGGGGGGATCTGGCCGCCCGCCAGCTTACCGATCGTTCAGTAGGTAGGAGTCAGAGTAACATTCGCGGCTGACTCGTTCTCTGGGGGTGCAGAGCTGGTGGTCGCTGGGCACGTGCGTCCGCAGGGGGTGGACACTCGCACGCGGATCCTGTCGGCCGCTGTGGAGCTCTTCGCGGAACGAGGGTATGCGGGCACCTCGGTCCGTGACATCTCTGAGCGACTCGGAGTGACGAAGGCCGCGCTTTACTACCACTTCTCGTCCAAGGAGACGATCCTTGACGCGCTGATCTCCCCGTTCGTCTCCAGGTTGGAGCAACTGGTCGAGCTCGCCCGCCAGGATCCGCCGCCGCGGGCGATCCTCGAGGGCATGGTCGCCCTGCTGGTGGAGACCGGGGGAGTGCTCTGCGCCTTCGCGAACGATCCGTCGGTGCTGCACCGGCGAATCGGAAAGGACGACATCACCTCCCAGCAGGAGGTGATCGTCCGGGCGATCGCCGGGCCGGATCCCACCCCGGCTCGGATGCTGCGGGCCCGCTGCGCGGTCGGGTGCATCCAGAGCGGGGTCCTTGGGACCGCCGTCGAGCGGGTCCGGGGCGCCGCGGGCGGGCCCGAGGCCGCCGGCGCCGGGCGTGCCACCAGCGTCACCACCACCGGCGTGGGGATCGCGCGTGGCATCCGGGCCCTGAGCAGCTTTACTGGATGCGGCGGCGCGGCTGTTCCGGACGGCGCGGCGGACCCGGCATCGCAGCCGGGCACTCCCGCGGCGGACGGCATCCAGACAGTCGGCGACGCCCGCCCGGTGCGCACCGCGACTGACACCCATGCACGAGACAGGGGTGTCCGTGCTCCGGGCGGCGTCGGTGCGCTGTCCCCACTCGCGCCGCTGCTGCCGACAGAACTTCAGCGTGTGATCGTGGAGGCTGCTCTTGCCGCGCTCGGATCCGAGCAGCCCGTGGACCCGCCGGCGCGGTGACGGGAGGCGGGAGGACGTGCCCTCCGGGCGCGTCGTCCCCCCGCGTCACAACCCCGGCGGGACGCCGTCCGGCGGAAGATCGGCCGGCGGGACGTCGGTTGGCGGGATGTCGGCCGGACGACAGGCGGCCGGCGTGCTGGCGGTGGTCGCCCTGGCGGCCTCCGTGGCGGCGTGCGCCGGGCTCACGGGTGCCGGGAGCGTGCCGGTGCCCGAGCCCCCCGGGGCGGCTGCCCGGAACGCGGCGGGCGCGGGAGCACCGGGGGCGGTCACCGAGACCGTCACCGTGCGGGTTCGCGACCGGACGGTCACGGCAGAAGTCGCCGACAGTGACGACGAGCGGCGCCGTGGCCTGATGTATCGAACCTGGCTTCCGCCCGACCACGGCATGATCTTTGATTTTGGCGGTGAGACGACGTCCGGCTTCTACATGTTCCGGACGTTGCTGCCTCTTTCGATCATGTTTGTCCGAGACGGTAGGGTTGTCAGCGTGCGGGAGATGACGCCGTGTTCGGGCGACGATCCGTCGGCCTGCCCGGTCTACTACCCGGACGGGGCATACACACACGCAGTGGAGGCACCGGCACACACCTTCGCCGGAGTCGCCACCAGTGATCCGGTGGCGATCGGTTCGGACTGACGGCAGGGTGTAGCCGATGGTCGGCAGATGTGGTGGCTCCCGCGGGCGTGAGCTACGTCTCGATGTCCGGTAGATGTCAATGCTGTGTCATTCCACGCCGAAAACCAGGGTGGAATTGACTGGTGGCTTCGGTGAGGTGAATCCGCATCTGGTCCGCCGCTGGTCTCAGGAATGTGTGGTAAGGGAGCAAGGTCCGATGTCGTCCATCTGACGATGGACGACCCGGCCTCGGGACGATGAAATGGTGGAGCCGCTCGAAGCGAGCCGGCGGTGGGCGGGAGTGCAGGTCTGATCCCGCCGCACGTGGAACGCCGATGGTGGAGGGCGACATAAACGGAAGCAGTAGGTGACGTGAAACCTGTGCCGGAACGGGACCACGGGGGGGACCGTGTGACCCGAGGTGGTGGGCCGTGAACACTCGGCCCCGCGCAGCCGCCCGCGAGGGGAACCTGACCGTCGTATCCAGCGGTGCGCGATCCGCCTCGCCGGGGGGATGGCCGCCACGGACAGCCGTGGTGACCGGAGCCAGCTCCGGCATCGGCCGGGAGGCGGCGCTCCTGCTCGCCGACCAGAACTGCCGATCGCTCCTGGTCGGGCGGAACGGCCCGGCCCTGGACGAGGTGGCAGCCGCTACGCAGGGCCATCGGATCGCCGTGGACCTCGCACGTCCCGGCTCCGAGGTCACGGTGGCCTCTCGCGCCTCGGAGCTGCTCGGCGACGTGGATCTGGTGATCTGCTCGGCGGGCCTGGGCGCCGCGGGGCCGTTCGACGTGATGCCCCCGTCTGCCATCAACGATCTCGTCGCCGTGAACATCCTGGCCCCGATGATGCTGGTCCGGGCGATGCTGCCGGCGATGCTCGACCGGGGGGAGGGGCGAATCCTCCTGGTCGGCAGTGTCGCCGGCGCGCTGGGTGTGCGAGGCGAGGTCGTGTACTCGGCGACGAAGGCGGCGATGGTGGGCTTCGCCGACGCGCTTCGTTCCGAAGTAGCCGGACGCGGCATCAGCGTGACGTTGTGTTTACCGGGAGTGGTCGACACCCCCTTCTTTCACCGGCGTGGCGCACCGTATGTGCGCCGGTGGCCGCGTCCCATCCCGGCCGGTCTGGTGGCGCAGCGCATGATCGCTGCCGCCGGTCGGGGAGACGCCGAAGTATGGGTGCCACGGTGGTTGTCCGCGGCCGCGCGCGTGCACGGCGCGGCTCCTTCTCTGTACCGCCGCCTGGCCGGTGTCTTCGGATGAGCCCGAGGCCGGCCCAGGAGGTGAGTGAGCAGGTCGACTACTGAGTCGCCGCCGGTGGCACCCCCACCGGCGGCGAGGCGGCAGCCGCGGCGCGGCCCGTCGCCGCCGTCTCACCGGCGGCGGGGGCGGGTCCGCCCGCGGACCGGGAGGTGTGCCCGTTGCCCCGGGCACCCGACTCCGGGAATGCCGCCCGCCGCGCCCCTGACCATGGCGTGCTCTGCCCGGGTGGACCACCGCTCGGGTTCGCGCTCCGCCTGACCGACACGCTGACCAGGTCGCCGTCGAACACAACCTGGGAGGTCCCCGGAGGTGCCTGTCGAGTGGCTCGTCGCGTCGTCACCTGATCGAGTGGGTGCGTCGGCGGCGGGGAGCCGGCGGCGGGATCCGGAGCGGAGCCGGTATGGGCCACCGAACCGGGTGACCCGGTCACGCTACCGAGACCGGACTCCGTCACAACGACCGGGCTCCGCCACCGGGACCGGGCCTTCTCCGGCCCTCGCGGCGGCAACCCGGCCGGTGCCCATCCGGCCGGTGCCCGCCCGGTCACCGGAGGCGGCTGGCGGCGACACGGCGCGTACCGGCGGCAGGCACGCGCCATGACCGGCACGTGCCACCACCGCACGGACAACGCACACGACGCACACCGCACCGCGCACCCGGAGCGCAGACCGCCACGTTAAGGAGAGGCGTATGACCGCAATCGACGCCCGAACCGGCCCACCGCGACCGTCTGCCCACCCCGGCGCGACCGACCTCACCACGCCCACCGAGCAGGTGTTGCTGGCCGCGCCCGCCGAGAACTTCCCGGTCGCCTCGCGGCTGCTGCCCGCCGCGACCCGGGATCACCTCAACGCGCTGTACGTCTTCGGACGTCTCGTTGACGACATCGGTGACGAGGCCCCCGGCGACCGCCTGGCGCTGCTCGACGAGCTTGCCGCCGACCTCGAGCTGATCTGGTCGGGCGGCGAGCCGAAGCTGCCCGTCCACCGTCGGCTCGCGCACACAGTGCGGGCCTGCGACCTGCCGGCCGAGCCGTTCCGGCGGCTCGTGCAGGCCAACCAGCAGGACCAGATCGTCACCAGGTACGACACCTACGAGGACCTCGTGCAGTACTGCACCCTCTCGGCGGATCCGATCGGCCGCATGGTGCTCGGGGTGTTCGGTCTGGCGACTCCGGCGCGGATCGCGCTGTCCGACCGCATCTGTACCGCGCTGCAGCTCGCGGAGCACTTCCAGGACGTCGCCGAGGACCTCGCGGCCGGCCGGATCTACGTGCCGCTGGAGGACCTGGACGCGTTCGGGGTGACCGAGGCCGACCTGGCCGCGCCGGTCGCCTCGCCCGCGGTGCGGCACCTGATGGCCTTCGAAGTGGCCCGGGCTCGGACCTTGCTGGACCAGGGGGCACCGCTGGTGAACCTGGTCGGTGGCCGGCTGCGGCTGGCGATGGCCGGATTCGTGGGGGGCGGCCGGGCCGCGCTCGACGCGATCCGCCGCGCCGACTACGACATGCTCGGTGGCGCGCCCAAGGCCCCCAAGCCCCGGATGGCGGCCTTCGCCGCGGCCGCGTGGGCCCGGTCGCTGGTGCCCGGGCAGGCCGCGGCCGCCCGCGCCGCCGGCACCGCCGCCACCGCCGCCACTGCTTCAAGCACTACCGCTCCCAGCACTACCGCTCCCGGCGCCGCCGCTGCTGGCGGCACCGGTTCCAGCGGCCCTGTTCCCAGCGGCACCGTTCCCACCACCACCCCCGGCGGGGGCGCCGCGGTGGCGAGTGCCGTCCCGGCTCCGGCGCCCGCCGGATCCGACGTCGACGTCCCGGAGGGTGCCAGATGAGCGCGGGTGTCCCGGGCAGCTCCACCGTCGCCGAGGCCTACGCCTCCTGCGAGGCGTTGACGCGGGAGGCCGCGCGGAACTTCAGCTACGGCATCCGCCTGCTGCCGGCGGAGAAGCGGGGCGCGCTGTCCGCGGTGTACGCCCTGGCGCGTCGCCTCGACGACATCGGCGACGGCGACCTGCCAGATGAGGAGAAGCTCGCCGGCCTGGAGAAGGTCCGCGCAGACGTCCGCGTGCTGGACATCAACAGCTCCGACCCGGTGATGGTGGCGCTCGCGGACACCGCCCGCCGCTTCCCCGTCCCGATGGAAGCCTTCATCGAGCTCGCCGACGGGGTCGAGAGCGATGTCCACGGGGTCCCCTACGAGACGTTCGACGACATGGTCGGGTACTGCCGGCTGGTGGCGGGCACCATCGGCCGGCTCTCGCTGGGCATCTTCGGCGTGGACGGGTCGGCCGGTGACGCCCGCTCGGCCGAGATCGCCGACGCGCTCGGCGTGGCGCTCCAGCAGACCAACATCCTGCGCGACGTCCGCGAGGACCTCCTCAACGGCCGCATCTACCTGCCCTCGACGGAGCTGGAGAAAGCCGGCGTCACCCTGGTGGTGAGCCCGGCCGGGCGCCTCGGTGGGCCGGAGGACGCACTGGTGGACTATCTGCGCGACTGCGCCGCGCGCGCCGACGAGTGGTACACGCGGGGCCTGGCGCTGCTCGGCCTGCTCGACCGGCGCAGCGCCGCCTGCTGCGGTGCCATGGCCGGGATCTACCTGCGCCTGAACCGGCGCATCCGGCAGGACCCCACCGCGGTCCTGGAACGCCGGCTGTCACTGCCGGGCTGGGAGAAGGCGGTCGTGGCCGCCCGCAGCCTCGCCGGCAGATCGGAGGCGAGAGCGGCATGAGCGCCGGGGGGGACACGCGGCCGGGTCACCGGCCGGGAGATCGGGCCGGGACCGGTGCGGCGGCGCGGGGGCGGCGGGTGGTCGTCATCGGCGGCGGCCTCGCCGGTATCGCCGCCGCGCTGGTCGCGGCGGACGAGGGTGCCGAGGCGGTGCTGCTGGAGGCCCGGCCGCGTCTGGGCGGGGCGACGACCTCGTTCCAGCGCAAGTTCCAGGACGGCACGCTGTGGATCGACACCGGTCAGCACGTGTTCATGCGGTGCTGCACCGCCTACCGCGGGCTGCTGGCCCGGCTGGGGGTGACGCACCTCACCACGCTGCAGCCGCGGCTGGACGTCGAGGTGCTGATCGCCGGCTCGCTGACCCGGACCAGGCTGCGCCGGACCAGGGTGCCGTTGCCGGCTCCGCTGCACCTCGCCCCGGCCCTGCTGGGGTATCGGGCGATCCCGCCCGCCGACCGGATCCGCGCGGCGCTGGCGGCCTTCCGTATCGGCCGCCTCGATCAGCGCGACCCCTCGGTGGACGGCGACTCCTTCGGCGGCTGGCTCGGCCGGCACGGCCAGAGCGCCGCGGCCACCGAGGCCCTCTGGGAGCTGCTGACCGTCGCGACCCTCAACGCGCCGGCGTCCGAGGCTTCACTCGGCCTGGCCGCCAAGGTGGTCCGCACCGGCCTGCTCGACGGGGCCGATGCGGGTGACCTGGGCTGGCCCGAGGCCCCGTTGCAGCAACTGCACGGCGACGCGGCGGTGCGGGCACTGGAGGCGGTGGGCGGCACGGTCCGCACGGCGACCAAGGCCCGGGCCATCACCCGGTCGGCGGCCGGCTGGGAGGTCACCCTGGACGGCGGCGAGGTCCTGGTCGCGGACGGGGTGGTGCTGGCGGTTCCGCCGCCGGCCGCCGCCGGCCTGCTGCCCGAGGGCTCCGGCGTCGACCCGGCGAAGCTGCGCGAGCTCGGCGTCTCGCCCATCATCAACGTGCACATGATCTTCGATCGGCCGGTGCTCGACGGTCCGATGCTCGCGGTCGTCGGCTCGCCCATTCAGTGGATCTTCGACCGGACGGTCTCCTCCGGCCTGGCCGAGGTGGGCCCGCCCGGGGCGCAGTACCTCGCGCTGTCGCAGTCGGCGGCGGAGGAATGGGTCGACCAGCCCGCGAACGACCTGCGAAAGCTGTTCGTCGAGGAGATGCGCCGGTTGTTCCCGGCCGCCCGGGCCGCCGAGCTGCTCGAGGTGTTCGTGACCAGGGAGCGCACCGCGACCTTCCGGCAGGCGCCCGGTTCGCTCGGGTTGCGCCCGGATCAGGCGACCAGCCTGCCCGGGTTCGCGCTGGCCGGCACGTGGACGGACACCGGGTGGCCGGCGACCATGGAAGGTGCTGTGCGTAGCGGGATCGCCGCGGCCCGTGAGACGCTCGCCGGCATGGGGGTAGTCGGAAGCGCACTGTCTGTGGTCGGTCACGGTCCGCCTGGGCAACGCGGCGAGTCGCGCGGCGAGGCACCGACCCGTTCTGGGGACATCGAAGGTCTCACCCCGGCCTCCGCCGTCGCGACGGAGGCAGGCACCGTGGACGTGCGGACGGTCAGCGCCGCGGCGACAGCGGCTGAACCGGCGGCGCCACACACAGCGACGCCACACACAGCGACGGCCCAGACAGAGACGTCTAAGTCCACGGGGGGATTCCCGGTATGACCACAACGGTTCCGGAAGCGATTGAGCGCGGGCGCGCCCTGGCGGTGCCCGCGCTGCGCGCCACGGTGGACCGGCTCCACCCCCGGCTGCGCCACGTCGTCGCCTACCACCGCGGCTGGGTGGACGCGGCCGGTGAGCCGGTGCCCGGCAACGGCGGCAAGCTCGTCCGGCCCGCGCTCGCCCTGCTCTCCGCCGAGGCGGCCGGCGCCCCGGCCGAGGTCGGCCTGCCGGCCGCGGTCGCGGTCGAGCTGGTGCACGACTTCTCGCTGCTGCACGACGACCTGATGGACGGCGACCGCGAGCGCCGCCACCGGGCCACCGCCTGGACGGTCTTCGGCGCCGACGGAGCCATCCTCGCCGGCGACGCACTGCTCGGCCTCGCCACCCAGGTCCTGCTCGAGGTCGAGGGAGAGCCCGGCCGCCGCGCCGCGGTGATCCTCGGCGCCGGCGTCCAGGACCTGGTCCGCGGGCAGGCCGAGGACCTCCTCTTCGAGAGCCGCTCGGACGTCTCGGTGGCCGAGACGCTGCACATGGAGGACGGCAAGACCGGTGCCCTGCTGGCCTGCTCGGCCTCCCTCGGCGCGGTCCTCGCCGGCGCGCCCGACGAGGTGGTCGACGGCCTCGCCGAGTACGGCTCGCGGCTGGGTACCGCCTTCCAGCTCATCGACGACCTGCTCGGCATCTGGGGCGACCCGGCGGTGACCGGCAAGCCCGTACTCAACGACCTGCGCTCGCGGAAGAAGTCGGTGCCGGTGGTCGTCGCGCTCGAGGCGGGCGGAGACGACGCCGACGAGCTGCGGGCCTTCCTCACCGAGGAGGGTGAGGCCTCCGAGGACGACCTGCACCGCATCGCGGCCCTGGTCGAGCGGGCCGGTGGCCGCGACTGGACCACGGCCGAGGCGGACCGCCAGCTCAAGGCGTGTGAAAACGCGCTGCGTTCGATCTCGATCCCGGCGTCGGCCGAGGCGGAGCTGCTGGCGATGGCGCGGTTCGTGACCGAACGAGATCGCTGAGGGGGAGCGAGGTGGCAGTACCCGCCCGCCGGTCGCCCGGCGGTCATCCGCACGACCAGTACATATACGACGAGGGGAGTCGTCGATGAGCCTGACCTCGGACCAGTCCTCGGCTGCCCCGACGGCCGCGGCGCAGAGCCCGAAGATCCCGAACCCGTCGGTGGCACGGCCGTCGGCGGACGCCGGGTCCTTCGAGACCGCCGGCGCAGTGCGAACCGACTCGGTGTCGATCGACTCGGTGTCGACCGGCACGCCGGTCGACCCGGTGGTGGGCGCGATGCGCCGTGGCCGCGACCATCTGCTCTCCCTGCAGGCTGAGGAGGGCTGGTGGAAGGGCGAGCTGGAGACCAACGTCACCATGGACGCCGAGGACCTCATGCTTCGGCAGTTCCTCGGCATCCTGACCCCGTCGACGGCCACTGAGACCGGACGCTGGATCCGTTCCCAACAGCTCTCCGACGGCGGCTGGGCTACCTTCTACGGCGGCCCGTCCGACCTTTCGACCACCATCGAGGCCTACGTCGCGCTGCGGCTCGCCGGGGACGACCCGGACGCCCCGCACATGCGCTCCGCCGCCGAGTGGGTGCGCTCCGCGGGCGGCATCGCCGCCTCCCGGGTGTTCACCCGGATCTGGCTGGCGCTGTTCGGCGAGTGGTCCTGGGACGACGTCCCGGTGCTGCCGGCGGAGATGACCTTCCTTCCGCCGTGGTTCCCGTTGAACATCTACGACTTCGCCTGCTGGGCCCGCCAGACCGTGGTGGCGCTGACGATCGTCGGTTCGCTGCGGCCGGTGCGCTCGTTCGGGTTCACCCTGGACGAACTGCGTGTCCAGGCGCCCAAGGCGACGAAGGCGCCGCTGCGGAGCTGGGCCGGCGCGTTCGAGCGGCTCGATTCCGTGCTGCACCGCTACGAGAAGCGGCCCTTCCAGCCGCTGCGCCGGCTCGCGCTGCGCCGCGCCGCCGAATGGGTGATCGCCCGCCAGGAGGCGGACGGCTGCTGGGGCGGCATCCAGCCGCCGATGGTGTACTCGATCATGGCCCTGCATCTCATGGGCTACCCCCTGAACCACCCGGTGATCTCGATGGCGTTCCGCGCCCTCGACCGGTTCACGATCCGCGAGGAGACACCGGAGGGCACGGTGCGCCGTATCGAGGCGTGCCAGTCGCCGGTCTGGGACACGGCGCTGGCCGTCGTCGCGCTCGCGGACGCCGGTCTGGGCGGTGACCACCCGGCTATGGTCCGGGCCGGTCGCTGGCTCGCCGACGAGGAGGTGCGCGTCGCCGGTGACTGGGCGGTGCGCCGTCCCACCCTCGCGCCGGGCGGCTGGGCGTTCGAGTTCGACAACGACTTCTACCCGGACGTCGACGACACCGCCGAGGTGGTCATCGCCATCCGCCGCCTGCTCGGCGACGGTCACGGCCCGGTGGACCACTCCGACGGCTCCGGCCCCGGCTCGGCCGCGGCCACCGCGGCCTCCGCCGCGGCGGAGGCCGCGGTGGCCGCGGCCGGCACGATCGCCGCCGCGGATCCGGAGCTCGCCGCCCGGCTGCGCGCCGCCGCGGAGCGGGGCGTCGACTGGTCGGTGGGCATGCGCTCGTCGAACGGTGCCTGGGCGGCGTTCGACGCCGACAACGTGCGCACCCTGGTCAGGAAGATCCCATTCTGCGACTTCGGCGAGGTGGTCGACCCACCGTCGGCGGACGTCACCGCGCACATGGTCGAGATGCTCGCCCTGCTGGGTCGCTCCGACCACCCGATCACCCAGCGCGGGGTCCGCTGGCTGCTGGACAACCAGGAGGCCGGCGGGTCGTGGTTCGGTCGCTGGGGCGTGAACCACGTCTACGGCACCGGCGCGGTCGTGCCCGCGCTGATCTCCGCGGGTGTAGACGCGGAGCACCCGGCGATCGTCTCCTCGATGCACTGGCTCGTCGAGCACCAGACGCCGGAGGGCGGCTGGGGCGAGGACCTGCGCTCCTACCGCGACGACGAGTGGATCGGGCGCGGCGAGCCGACGGCCTCGCAGACCGCCTGGGCGCTGCTGGCGCTGCTGGCCGCCGAACCGGCGTCCGGGACCGCCGAGTGGGAGGCGGTCGAACGCGGCGTGCGCTGGCTCTGCGACACCCAGCGCCCCGACGGCACCTGGGACGAGCCGCAGTTCACCGGCACGGGCTTCCCCTGGGACTTCTCCATCAACTATCACCTGTACCGGCTGGTCTTTCCCGTGACGGCACTCGGTCGGTACGTGACCCTCACCGGCAGGTCGACGTCATGAGCATCCCGGCAACAGACAACGGGGGCGACGCCGACCACGGCGGTTCGCCCACCGTTACCCCGCGCGACGCCACGGCGCCGAGCCTCGGACCGCCGGGCTTCGGCCCGGCCGCCGTGCGGCCCGCGTCGCCCGTCGCGCCCGCGTCGCCGGTCGTGCCTGTGGTGCCGGCGGCACCGGTGGTGCCCGCAGGTGCCGCGGTGCCCGCGGGCGCGGTGCCGAGGGCGGCCATCCCCGAGCAGGCCGGCGCGGTGCCGCCGGCCGGCGGGCCGTCGCGGGCCGGTTCGGCGCTGCCGTCGGTCGGGTCGCGGCGGGGGGCGGCTTCGGCCGCGAGCCCGCTGGTGACCCGGGCGGTGCCTGCGGCGGTGAGCCCGGCCCCGAACGGGGCCGCGGCCCGGGCACGCACGGTGAGCGCGAAGGGGTCGCCGGTCCAGCCGGCGCCCCGCACCCCGCGTCTCGTCGTCGCCGCCCCGCTGCGTCTCGAGGGATTCGCGATCGGCCGGGCCGACCTGCCGCCCGGCACCGTGATCGTGCGGACCGGGATGGGCCCGGACAAGGCGCACCGCGCGAACCGCGTGGTCCGCGATGCCCGGCCGGACGCGGTGGCCGTCGTCGGTCTCGCCGGTGGGCTCACCGTCGAGACGAAGCCCGGCGACGTGGTCGTCGCGAGCGAGGTGCGCCTCGCCGACGGCACGGTGACGGGGACCTGCCCGACCGCCCCGCTGCTGGCCGGCGAACTGCGCCGTGCCGGCCTCCGGGTGCACGTCGGACCGGTCGTGTCGGTAGCCCAGGTGGCGGTCGGATCGGCCCGCGCCGAGCTGGCCGCGACCGGTGCCATCGCCGTGGACATGGAGTCCGCTGCCCTCGCCCCCGGTGCTGGCACCCGCCCGTTCGCGGTGATCCGGGTGATCGTGGACACCCCCGACCAGCCGCTGGGCCGGATTGACCTGGTCCGGCGCGGGGTGGCCGGGCTGCGCACGATCAACCAGCTCGGCCCGGCGATCCGCGCGTGGGTGGAGGCGGTCAGCAGCCGTCGGCTGCTCCTCGCCGAGCCGCGCGCCTTCTGTGCCGGGGTCGAGCGCGCCATCGAGGTGGTCGAACGGGCGCTGGAGATCCACGGCGCACCGGTCTACGTCCGCAAGCAGATCGTGCACAACACCCACGTCGTGGCCGACCTGGCCAGCCGCGGCGCGGTCTTCGTCGAGGAGTTGGACGAGGTCCCGCCCGGCGCGACCGTGGTCTTCTCCGCGCACGGGGTCGCCCCCGCGATCTGGGACGAGGCGGGCGAGCGCGACCTGGCGGTCATCGACGCCACCTGCCCGCTGGTGGAGAAGGTGCATGCCGAGGCGCGGCGGTTCACCGCGCGTGGCGACACCGTCCTGCTCATCGGGCACTCCGGCCACGAGGAGGTGGACGGGACGCTCGGCGAGGCACCGGGGCGGATCCAACTGGTCGAGTCCGCCGCCGCGGTCGAGGACATCGAGGTCGCCGACCCGGAGCGGGTCACCTACCTCATGCAGACCACGCTCGCCGTGGACGAGGCCGAGGAGGTCGTCGACGCGCTGCGCGACCGCTTCCCGGCCGTCGTCGGCCCCGGCTCGGCCGACATCTGCTACGCGACGTCCAACCGGCAGAACGCGGTTCGCCGGGTGGCCGCCGAGGCGGAGCTCGTCCTGGTCGTCGGGTCGGAGAACAGCTCGAACTCGCGCCGGCTGGTCGAGGTCAGCGAGCGGGACGGCGTCGCCGCGCACCTTGTCGAGAGCGTCGAGGACGTCCAGCTCGACTGGCTCAAGGGGGTGCGGACCGTCGGCATCTCCGCCGGGGCCTCCGCGCCGCCGCTGCTCGTCGAGGAGCTGACGGCGGCACTGTCGGGGCTGGGGTCGGCGTCGGTGTCGGTCCGTTCCGTGGGCTCGGAGTCGATCTCCTTCCACCTGCCGAAGGAGGTCCGTCGACCGCTCTCCGAACGGAGATGACGCGCGGTCAGACAGGCACGCGTCAGTTCAGCGCCGGCGGCCCGGGTTCCGATGAACCCGGGCCGCCGGCGTTGTCGGCCGGTTCCTGACATCGGGCGCGCCGTGCGGTCAATTCCTGACATCGCCACGGGGCGGACAGCCCGTTCGGGTATGTGCCCGGCCGCGTACGTGTCGCGTAAATGTCAGCCCGGAGAGTGGACCGCCGGCGCCGGAAGCCACTCATCCGGCGACCCACCGGGAACGGCCCGCTGCCTCCTCCGGGATTAGCGGACCGGGTGCCGGAGCCAATTCGCGCAGGGTGACCAGAGCCCGGTAAATGCCCTGGTCATGGTCACCGCCAGTAGCGCGTTCGAGATCCCCGGTCTATGGCCGGTGTTCGCCGTGTCGGCTGCCGGACTTCTCGAGGACACACTCGCCGGGACTGCCCCCTGTTTGCCCGCGGTGTGTGCCAGAACTCATTCGCTGATCCACATGCAGCCTGTACGTACACACTGTATGGTCTTCCCAAGACCTCGGGTCGCCTCTGAGCGGCCGACGAAAGGGGGGCGTGAGCCGTGGCTGTCGCCTGGCGGTACTCACTCCGCGTTGGAACGTATCTGGCGAAGCAGAAGCTGCTCCGCCGGAAGCACTTTCCGCTCGTTCTGGAGCTCGAACCACTGTTCGCCTGCAACCTGTCCTGCACGGGTTGTGGCAAGATCCAGCACCCCGCATCCGTCCTCAAGCAGCGGATGAGCGTCGAGGACGCGCTCGCCGCAGTCGAGGAGTGTGGCGCGCCCGTCGTCGCGATCGCGGGCGGCGAGCCGTTGATGCACCCTCAGATACATGAGATCGTCAACGCCCTCGTGAAGCGCAAGAAGTTCGTCATCCTCTGCACCAACGGGCTGCTGCTCCGTAAGAAGCTGAAGAACTTCACTCCGTCGCCGTACTTCACCTTCGTGCTGCACATCGACGGGCTGAAGGAGCGTCACGACGCGATCGTCGAGAAGCCTGGCACGTTCGACGAGTGCATCGAGGCCTTCAAGGCGGCCAAGGCCGCGGGCTTCCAGGTCGGCAGCAACTCGACCTTCTTCAACAACGACAGCCCGCAGGATGTCATCGACATCATCAACTTCCTGAACGACGACCTCAAGGTCGACCAGATCCAGCTCTCGCCGGGCTACGCCTACGAGAAGGCTCCTGACCAGGAGCACTTCCTCGCGGTCGAGGAGACCCGGCAGATGTTCTCGAAGGTGTTCGGCGACGGTCGGCGCAAGAAGTGGCGCCTCAACCACTCGCCGGTCTTCCTGGACTTCCTCGAGGGCAAGAAGGAGCTCTCCTGCACCGCGTGGGGGATTCCGAGCTACTCGCTGTTCGGCTGGCAGAAGCCCTGCTACCTGATGTCGGACGGGTACGTGACGTCCTACAAGGAGCTCGTCGAGACGACGGACTGGGACGCCTACGGCCGCGGCAAGGACCCGCGTTGCGCCAACTGCATGGCGCACTGCGGCTACGAGACGTCCGCCGTGCTGGCGACGATGGGCTCGCTCAAGGAGTCCATCCGGGCCGCGCGGATGGGTGCCTGACACCCAGATCGGCGCGTTGACGACAAACGCCGCCCCGACCCGTTTCCGGGTCGGGGCGGCGTTTGTCGTTCTCCGTACCGAGGCCAACCGCACCCGATACCTACCGCACCCGATGCCGAACTGCGGTGCTGTCCCGCGGGGGGCCGTCGTGCTGTCCCGCGGGACGTGCCCGCGGGACAGCGGTAGGCGGCCGGGTGTCTTCGTAGCGGCCGCCGGATCTCGGCGGTCCGTCGTGCTGTCGCAGTCGGTCAGTCAGTCGGACGCGGGAGGAGCGCCGGCGCTGACGGCGGGCTGGTCGGCCAGGTCGCCGCCGCGCCGGCCCAGGCCGCGCAGGAGACGGTCGAGCACGATCCCGACATCGGTGCGGGCCCGGTCGGGATCCGCCGCCCGCGCGGTGTACAGGCTCGCCTCGGACAGCAGCGCCGCGACGAGCCTGGTCAGCGGTGCCACCGGCAGCGGGTCGATGCGGCCCTCGGCCACCGCCCGCTCGAGCCATTCCGAGAGCAGGCGGTAGCCGTGCTGCTCGACGAGCTGGTCCCAGGCGTCGTTGCCGAGGACAGCCGGGCCGTCGATGAGCACGATGCGCTGGAAGTCGCTGTCGGTGGTGGAGATGTCCAGCAGCGACTGGAAGCCCGTGCGCAGCTGCGTCCAGGCGTCGCTGGGCAGCTCCGCGCCGCGGGCCAGCTCACCCGCGACCAGCTGCTCCGCGACCTCCATCGCGACCTGCTCCATGACCGTGCGGAACAGGTCAGCCTTGTCGCGGAAGTGATGGTAAAGAGCTCCCCGGGTGACCCGCGCGTCCGCGACGATCTCTTCGGTGCCGGTCGCGGCATAGCCCTGTTCGGCGAACCGGCGCCTTGCCGCGGCCAGCAGTGCCTGTCGGGTATCGGCCGTCTGTTCGGGCCGACGGCTGCGTGTCACCCCTTGATTATGGTGCAGGTTCGGCCGAGACACCGGCGGCTGCCCGCCACGCGGTCCGTTCCACATCCTCGTCGAGGTCCGTCACGGCCCCTCCGGGGTGGGCGCGCTCGGGCGTTACACGCTCGCCGCCCGCAACCCCCGCGCTGGAACGCAGCCGTGTGGCCGGCACGAACAGCACCGCTACCAGCGCGAGCAGCGCGAGTGGCGCGCTGGCGAGGAACACGTCGGACACTCCGAGCCCGTACGCGTGGTGCACGACGTCGGCGACCGGGCCGGGCAGCGCTGTGGGATCGGGCACGGAGCGGCCGTCCCCAAGAGTGTCGGCTGGCAGGCCGTGCGAGCGCAGTCCGGAGACGGACGACACGCTGACGCGATGGGCGAGTAGCGCGCCGAGTGCCGCGACGCCGCTCGTCCCGCCGACGCTGCGGAAGAACGCCACGGTGGAGCTGGTCACCCCGAGATCGGCGGCGTCGGCGGAGTTCTGCGCGGCGAGCACCAGGTTCTGCTGGGTCATGCCCAGTCCGGCTCCCACCAGGCTCGCGAACACCGACACCGCGACGAGGTTCGTGTGCTCGCTGATTGTGCTCAGCAGGACGAGGCCCGTCCCGATCAGGATCGTGCCGGCGATCAGGTAGCGCTTCCAGTAGCCGGTGCGGCTGATGGCACCTCCCACCACCAGAGACGAGACGGCCAGGCCGCCCACCATCGGCACCGTGAGCAGCCCCGACAGCACCGGGCTCTCCCCGCGGCCGAGCTGGAAGTACTGGCTGAACAACAGATTCGCGCTGTACATGACGGTGCCGAGGCAGGCGCTCGCGGCCACGGCCAGCACGATCGTCCGGTTACGGAACAGCCGCAGCGGGACGATCGGCTCGGTGGCGCGCGCCTCGACCCAGACGGCCACGGCGAGTAGCGTCAGCCCCCCGCCGAGCAGCAGTGCTGTCTGCGCGGACGCCCACGGGAAGCTCGACCCCGCCAGCGACGTCCAGATCAGCAGGGCGCTCACGCCGGCGGCGATCAGGGTCGCGCCCGCGTAGTCGATGGAAATCTCGCGGCGCACCGTGGGCAGCTGCAGCGTCCGCTGGAGAATGACGAACGCGACAATGGCAATCGGCAGGCTCAGGTAGAAGCAGCCGCGCCAGCCCAGGCCCGGGATGTCGACGATCACGCCGCCGATGAGCGGGCCGCTGACGGTCGACACGGCGAAGGTCGCGCCCAGGTAGCCGTTGTAGCGCCCGCGTTCACGCGGCGCGATCATCGCGGCTATCGCGATCTGGACCAGCGCCGACAGCCCGCCGACGCCGACGCCCTGCACCACGCGGAACGCGATGAGCATGCTCGTGGACGTCGACAGCCCGGCCAGGAGGGATCCGCCCACGAAGATCCCGAGGGCCGTCTGGACCAGCACCTTACGGTTGAACAGGTCCGCCAGCTTGCCCCAGATCGGCGTGGTGGCGGTCATCGCCAGCAGCGTCGCCGTGATCATCCAGGTGTAGCTGGTCGAGCTGCCGTGCAGGTCGGAGACGATCCTGGGCAGCGCGTTCGTCACGATGGTGGAGGAGATCATCGATACGAACAGGGCCAGCAGCAGGCCGGAGAGGGCCCGCATGGTCTCGCGGTGGGTCAGGCCTGCCGGGCTGGCCCGGCGCTGGCGCCGCTCCTCGGCTGAGTCATGGTCCGATCCCGGTGCGCGGGTCACGGCGTGCGGTTGGCCGCCCGGCGGCAAGCCGGGGGGCGGCGTCATCGAGGTCGACGTGGCCTGCTCCCCTGTTGACTGGTTCGCCTGTTGATTGGTTGTTACAACTAAGTTTTAGTAAAGCATGGGGTGAGGGGTGCTGGGGAGTGACCCGCGCCGATTTTCCCCCGCAGGGGTGTGAGCTTGCGCTCCCGGGGCTGGTCGGGAGCGGGCGACATCGGGCCGCCCGACTCCCGGCCGGCCGCTCGTCAGGCCAGGTCGGCGAACACCACGACGTTGTCCCGGTAGCTGGAACGGGCCTGGTCGAAGACACCCCCGCAGGTGATGAGCCGCAGCGCGGGCGCCCCCGTGGAGCCGTAGACGTCGGCGGCGGGCACCGCGTCCTTCGGGAAGCGGGCCAGCCTGCGCACCACGAAGGCCACGGACGACCCGTCCGCTCGCTCGACCTCCACCCGGTCCCCGGGGGCGAGGTCCCGCAGGCGGAAGAAGACCGCCGGGCCCGTCCTCGAGTCCACGTGGCCGGCGATCACCGCGGTGCCCGTCTCGCCCGGTTCGGGACCCGCGGCGTTCCACCCGGTCTCGCTGAACCCGTCCGGTGCCCGCAGCCGCCCGCCACCGTCGAGGGACAACGGCACGACGGGCGCCGAGACGGCAATGGCCGGGATCCGGACCCGTACCGGGTCGGCGGCCTGGACCGAACCCGCGCCCGTGCCGGCCGCGGTGCCCGTGCCGGCTCCGGTGCCCGTGCCCACGGTGGAGGACGTCACCGCCGGCGGCGCCGACCGGTCGGCGGCCGCGGGCGGGGTCACCGGCGCCGCGGCCGGCCGGTCCGGTCGCGGCCCGCAGGACACCGACCAGGGGAGCAGCAGCACGAGGGCCGCGGCCGGCAGCAACGCGCGCCGCCCACGCCGCCCGGACGGCCCGGTCCCGCCCCGGGTCTCGATCCGGTGTCCGTCCCCGGCCCGGGCCCCGGTCAGCTCTCGGCCCGAGCCCGGCGCCGCCGCGCGCCGAGACCGGTCAGCACGCCGAGACCGGCCAGTGCCCCGATGCCGGTGCCGCCCGCGGCGAGCGCGAGCCCGGGCCCCCGCCCACTCTCGTCCCGGGCCGCGGCGGCCTGGCCCGCCCCGCCGGCCCCCGTGTCGATCCCGCCGACGGGAAGGGCGGAGTCGTCGTCCCGGGTCGCCGCGGCCTCACAGCGCCGGCGCAGCTCGATCAGCTCCTCGCGGGTCACCGTCGCCGGCAGGTGCTCGCAGTCGGGGACGGGCGCCCCCGGCACCGAGGAGGCACCCGGCCGCGTGGGATCGGGCACGGCGGACGGCGCCACCGGGTCAGCGGGGACCGGCGCGGGTGCCGCGGACGGCGTGGACTGTGCCGGTGTCGGCACGGCCGGGGTGCTGGCCGCGGACGCTGTGCCGGTGGCGCCGGCGCCGACGAGCGCGGCGGCCAGCCCGACCGCGCCCAGCAGCCTGGACCCGGGCGCCGCGGTGCGGCGGGTGGCGGCCGGGCGGGTGGCGGCCTGGCGTCCCCGCGCCGCGTGATCGTGAGCGGTGTGACCCATGGAGTTGTGACCTCGCTTCGGTGCCTGCGCGCCGCGGCGAGCCCGCGGCGCGCAAGCGACACTCGTCGCCGATCGTGGGCTCGCGGTGAGACGCGGGTGAGACCCTTCTCATCGGCCGCGGAGCCCGGCCCGCGCCGGGAGCCGGAGACCCCCGTTAGCCTTAGTCCCCGTGAGGCCCATCCGGCGGGACCGGCGGCACCGGCGGACCACCCCCGCCCGTGTCATCTCCGCGGACGTCGTCCGCCGGCTGCTCGTCGCCGTCCCCGGTGTCGTGCTGGCGGTGGTCGTCGCGGCCGCGATCGCCGCGCCCGGGTTCGGGGTCGCCGTGACCGGCGGCAGCCTGCCGCCGCCGCCCGACCTCGGCGGACCGATCCTCCTGCCGGCGGGCGTCTCGGCATCGCCCAGCCCGCCGTCCGCGATGCCCGTTCCCACCGAGCCCGCGCCGCGTGTCGAGAGCGACCTGGCCACCCGGCGCCGGCTCGAGGCCATGGTCGAGGCCGGCCGGCTCACGCCTGGGGCGGAGTGGTTCGTCGACCCCACCGGGGTCCCCGCGGTGACGTACCGCCCGCTGCCGGCGGACGTACCGAGCGCGGCCCCCGCGCAGGCCGCGGAGCCGGACCCGACCCCAGGGCACGAGCCGGTGACCACCGAGGTCTCGTCGGTACCCGCGCCGGCGCCGGCGAGATGAGGAGATTCTCATCCAGCGCACATGCGTGCCGGGGGATCCGTCGACCAGGCTGGTAGGTCGTGAGGCTGTCCCGGACGCGCCGCGTCGTGCGCCATGTCGCGACCTCCGCACGCCTGCACATCCTCGGATGGCAGGTGCTGCTGGTGGGGGTCGCGCTTGCCGGGTCGGTGCTGGTCTCGCGCGAGGTGCTCCTGGCCAGGGTGGACGAGCGCGTCGACCGGGGCCTGGCCCGCCAGGTCGCCGAGCTGCGCCGCCTCGCGACCGCCAGCGTCGACCCGCGGACGTCCCGGCCGTTCACCGACGTGCGCGAGCTGCTCGAGGCGCATCTGGAGCGCACCATCCCGGGGTCCAACGAGACCATGCTCGCGCTCGTCGACGGCCGGCCGTTCCGGCGCAGCGCCGAGGAGCCGGTCTACCGGCTGGACAACGATCCACGGGCGGTCGCGGCTTTCGTCGTGGGCCCGCAGCCGCGGTACGGGACAATCACGACGCCGGCGGGGGAGGTGCGGTTCGCCACCGTCCCGGTCCAGGTGGCGGGGGCACCGGAGCGGGGCGTGTTCGCCGCCGCTGTCTTCGCGGACCGGGAGCGGGCCGAGGTACAGGAGGTGGTCCGGGTGCTGGCGATCGCCGGGTTCGCGGCCCTGGCTCTGGCCGGTGCAGGCGGATGGCTGGTGGCCGGCCGCGTGCTCGCGCCGGTGCGGGAGCTGCGCCGCACCGCCCAGGCCATCAGCGACACGGACTTCTCCCGGCGCATCCCCGTGGCGGGCCGCGACGAGATCGCCGAGCTGGCGCGCACCTTCAACAGCATGCTGGACCGCCTGGAGGACGCCTTCGCGACCCAGCGCGCGTTCGTCGACGACGCCGGCCACGAGCTGCGCACGCCCATCACGATCATCAGCGGGCACCTTGAGCTGCTCTCCGACGATCCGGCGGAGCGGACCGAGACCGTGGCCCTGGTCACCGACGAGCTGGACCGGATGAGCCGGATGGTCGACGACCTGCTGACCCTGGCGAAGGCCCGGCAGCCCGACTTCCTCCGGGTCGCCGATGTCGATCTCGTCGCGTTCACCGATGACCTGATGGCGCGGGTCGGCGCGCTGGCGCCGCGGCGGTGGCGGCTGGCCGAGGCCGGCTCGGGCACGGCCATGATGGACCGGCACCGGATCACGCAGGCACTGGTCCAGCTCGCGCAGAACGCCGTGCAGCACACGGGCGTGGGTGATGAGGTGCGCCTCGGCTGCCGGCCGCGCGCCGGCGTGGTCCGCTTCTGGGTCGCTGACTCTGGTCCAGGGGTCGCCCCCGAGGACCGGGACCGGATCTTCGAGCGGTTCGCCCGTGGCCGGCCGGGCCGCGGGACGTCCGAGGGTGCCGGGCTCGGCCTGGCGATCGTGCGGGCGATCGCGGTGGCGCACGGCGGTGACGTCCAGGTCCTCGGCGGGCCCGGCGAGGGCGCGACCTTCGAGCTGGCGGTGCCCCGCCGTGGCCCCTCCGGCACGGGACGGCCCGGTGCCGTGGTCGGTGTCGTGGTCGGAGGGCGGGACTGAGATGGCCAACCGGGTGCTGATCGCCGAGGACGAGTACCGGATCGCCTCGTTCATCGAGAAGGGCCTGCGCGCGAACGGGTTCCTGCCGGTCTGCGTCGGCGACGGCGCGTCCGCGCTCGAGGTCGCCCTGCGGGGCGAGGTCGACCTGATCGTCCTCGACCTCGGCCTGCCCGACATGGACGGCTTCTCCGTCCTGCGGCGGCTGCGCGGAGCCGGGGTGGACGTGCCGGTGGTCGTCCTGACGGCGCGCGACGGCGTGCGTGACACCGTGGCCGCCCTCGAGGGCGGTGCCGACGACTACATGTCCAAGCCGTTCCGGTTCGAGGAGCTGCTGGCGCGCATCCGGCTGCGGCTGCGGGCGGACCGGGCGCCCGAGGCGACCGTCCTGCGGGTCCGGGGGGTCAGCCTCGACCTGCGTACCCGCCGGGCCCAGGTGGGCGGCCGGACGGTCGACCTGACAGCCCGGGAGTTCGTGCTCGCGGAGACGTTCCTGCGCCACCCCGGCCAGGTACTGGCCCGCGAACAGCTGCTCTCTGCGGTCTGGGGTTACGACTACGACCCGGGCAGTAACGTCGTGGACGTCTACGTCGGATATCTACGCCGCAAGATCGGCGCGGACTGTATAACCACCGTACGTGGGATGGGATATCGGCTGGAAGCCTGACGGACCCGGCTCACCGCATCCTGCCACATTAGTCGGACGGGTGCCCCTCGATTCTTTCTTCGGATACCGGCGGCGCCGGCTGTGTGGCATCCTCCCTGGCGTGCTTCCACTGCTGGTGATTGCGCTGATCTCGCTCGCGTCCTGGATTTTCCTGGCGCTGTTCCGAGGATTCTTCTGGCGGACCGATCAAAGACTGCCCGCCGGCGACGGACCGCTACCGGAACAGTGGCCGGCGGTAGTCGCCGTGGTCCCCGCGCGTGACGAGGCGGACGTCCTTCCCGACACGCTTCCCTCACTGCTCGCGCAGGACTATCCCGGGCGCCTGAGCATCATTCTGGTGGATGACGCCAGTACCGACGGGACGGGCGAGCTGGCCCGGGAGCTGGCGGCGCGGGCGGCGGCGGCCCGTCCCGAGGCGGCGGTGGCGCTCACCGTCATCGGGTCGAGCGAGCCGCCGGCCGGCTGGACGGGCAAGCTCTGGGCGTTGCGGCACGGCATCGCCGCGGCCGGCGCGCCCGAGTTCCTGCTGCTGACCGACGCCGACATCGCGCACGATCCGAGCTCGGTGCGCGAGCTCGTCCGGGCGGCGACGGCCCGCCGGCTTGATCTCGTCTCGCAGATGGCGCGGCTGCGGGTCAACACCGGATGGGAACGCCTCATCGTGCCGGCCTTCGTCTACTTCTTCGCGATGCTCTACCCGTTCCGGTGGTCCAACGACCCGGACTCGCGGATCGCCGCCGCCGCCGGGGGATGCTCGCTCGTCCGCCGCCGGGCGCTCGCCGACGCCGGGGGGCTGGACGCCATCCGGGACGCGGTGATCGACGACGTCGCACTGGCCCGCGTGATCAAGAAGTCCGGCGGGCGGACCTGGCTCGGGCTCGCCGACCACGTCTCCAGTCGCCGGCCGTACCCGCGGCTGGCGGACCTGTGGCACATGGTGGCGCGCACCGCCTACGCGCAGTTGTTCTGGTCGCCGCTGCTACTCGTGGGCACGGTTCTCGGGCTCGGTTTGGTCTTCGTCGCCCCGGTCGTCGCGACCATCGCCGGCATCGCCGCCGGAAATGTGGCAGTGGCCGCCGCCGGGCTGCTCGCCTGGTCGGTCATGATCACGACGTTCGGACCGATGCTGCGGTACTACGACCAGCCCGTGCTCTCCTCGCTCGCGCTGCCGTTCACCGCGGCCCTCTACCTGGCCATGACCATGGACTCGGCCCGGCGGCACCGTGCCGGCCGGGGCGCGGCCTGGAAGGGGCGCACCTACTCAGCTCCCGACGGGAAGCGGGTCGGCCAGGGAGCCGGTCAGGACGCCGGCCAGGGAGTCGAGACGGCGGCGCAGGGCGAGGGCGTCGTCCGCCAGCGCGCAGACGAGGACCCCCGGTCCGGCCAGGGGCATCAGGGCGACACTGTCCCCTACCGCGGCGGTGACCGGCTCGAGACCGGTCGCCGGCCCGGCGACCAGGACTGACCCGACGGCACGGGCGCCGGCGAGTACCGCCGGCCCGGCCACCCCCGGGACGCGCGGGCCCAGCCGCAGCTCCTGGTGCAGCAGCGGCCGTCTCCGCGGCCCGGGGGCGGGGGCGGTACCGGCGTCGGTGGTGGGCGCCGGGCCCGGTGCCTGGTCGACGTCCACCCGGAGGGAGGTCTCGAGGTCGCCGCCCGGCTCGCCGAAGCGGCCAAGGATGATCTCCTCGCGGTACCGCAGCCGCGCGTCCGCTGCCAGGATGATCTCGGTGGTCATCCGGTGGCGGGCTCCCCGGGCGACGACCGTCGGCTCCGGGAGGAACGACAGCATCGCGGCCGGCCCGACCTGGGCCCGCAGCGCGAACGTCGACGGCCCGGCGCCGTGGCCGGGCAGGGCCACGGTCGCGGCCACCGACCGCACCACCAGGTGCGCCCCGGCGCCGACGATGATGTCCAGGCCCAGGTCGTCGCCGGCGAGCGGGCCACCCGCACCGCCCACAAGGTGGACCACCACGACGCGCCCCGACCCGCCGGTGCGCCGCGGCAGCACGGGCACCGCCGCGCGCAGCTCGGTGATCCTGGCCGTCCCGCCGCCGTCCAGCTCGACCTGGAGCGCGGCGCGCGCCCGAACGGTTGTGCGGGACGGCGCCGCGTGCGGGCTGACCGCGGGCGGGCTCGCTGCGGACGAGTTCACTGCGGGCGGGCGGGCGACGGCAGCTGGGCGAGGACCCAGTCGGCGACGTCCGAGGCTCCCGCGTCGGAGCGGAGGCTGGTGAACAGCACCGGGCGGTCGGCGCGCCCGCCGCGCATCGCGGCCGCGTCCCGGGCCATCACGGCCAGGTCGGCGCCGACGAGCGGAGCGAGATCGGTCTTGTTGACGACCAGCAGGTCGCTGCCGGCCACGCCCGGCCCGCCCTTGCGGGGCACCTTGTCGCCGCCGGCGACGTCGATGACGAAGATCTGCCGGTCGACGAGGCCGTAGCTGAACGTCGCGGTCAGGTTGTCGCCACCGCTCTCGACCAGGATGAGGTCGAGCCGGCCGAGGTCGGACTCGAGATCCTCGACCGCGTCGAGGTTGGCGGTGATGTCGTCGCGGATCGCCGTGTGCGGGCAGCATCCCGTCTCCACCGCGCGGATGCGCCCCGGGTCGAGGACCCCGGCCGAGCGCAGGAAGTCGGCGTCCTCGGTGGTGTAGATGTCGTTCGTCACCACGCCGAGCCTGATCCGCCCGGCCAGCGCCCGGCACAGCGCGGCCACCAGGGCCGTCTTCCCGCTTCCCACCGGGCCGCCGACCCCCACCCGCAGGGCCCGGTCGGTGGGCGCCGGCCCGGCGGGCGTGCCCGGCGGGCTCTGCCAGCGCGGGCCCGCGCCCCCGGACGCGGCCGGCGCGCCCCCGCCGCCGAGAGGCCGATCGTGTTCCAGGTGCACCGGTCGCTCCTCGTCTCGCTGGGTCTTGCTGGTCGGCGCTGGTCTGTGCTGATCGGCGCAGTCGCGCGCGCCCCGGGCTGGCACCACAGCCCGGCCTGCGCAGCGTAGCCCCGTGCTGCGACAGTATGGAAACGGAAGATCGATAACGTTGTTTTTTATTGGGAACGGCGTTACGGTCGATGGGTGGGCGGGATCGAGACAGTAGATGTGACGGTTCTGGAGGCCGGGCGAACGAGCCTGCTGCACGCGCGGGTCGAGCCCGGTGGCCCGGGCCGGTCGGGGCGGGTGCTCGTCCGCCCGGCCGAGGGCGGCGGGCTGCTCGGGTGGCGCCTGCGGCCACAGGGGTGGTGCCGCGGCGGCGTCTGCATCCCCGCGTCCGTCGCCGCGCGGCGGCTCGGCGTGGGGGAGCGGGGGCTCGGCGCGGAGGACTGGATCGACGAGGCCGGCCGCCTCGTCCGGCCGCCCGACACGCAGACCGCGACGGACACCTTCCGGTCCATGAACGGCATCGACTCCGCCCGCGCGCTCGCGGCGCTGCGCAGGTGGGTGACGACCGGGCGACCGGGGCTCGGCGCCGAGGACGTCCGTCGGCACCTGCGCCCGCCGTCCGATGACGACCAGCGCGCCCGGCTGGCCGCGGCGATCGGGATCCACCTGCACCGCGCCGGCCAGACCGAGGCGGCAGCGGCCTACCTTGAGGAGGCGGGGCGGCTGGCGCCCCACCAGGTGGCGATCCGGCGCGGGACGACGCGGCTGCGCGGCGCCGACCCGTTCGGCCAGGAGTACTTCGACCTGCGGGCCGAGCTGGAGGCGAACGGCGTCCCGATCTACCGCCCGCTCCCGGACTGGCAGGCGGAGGAGACCAGCCCCGCACCGCCGCCGCCCGTCGAAGCGGCCGGGTCGGGTTGCGGTGGCGGTGGGCGCTCGCTGGTGGACCGGTGAGCGTCGCGGACGGCGCCGTCCGCCGTTCCCGTGCCGCGGCGGGGGAGGCGCTGCGACGGGAGGCGGTCGAGGCGGCCGCCGAGCTGCTGGTCAGCGCCGGCCCGCAGGCGCTGACGATGCGGCGCGTCGCCACGGCGATCGGCGCGTCGACCACCGTGCTCTACACGGTCTTCGGCGGCAAGGACGGCGTGGCCGACGCGCTCTACCGGGAGGGGTTCGAGCGGCTGCGGGCCCGGCTTGAGGCCGTCGTGGCAGCCGACCCGCTCGTCCGCCTGCACGAGCTGGCCCACGCCTACCGGCGCAGCGCGCTCACCGACCGGTCGTTCTACGCCGTCATGTTCGAGCGGGCCGTGCCCGGTTACGAGCCCGGCCCGGAGTCGCTGGAGGTGGCGCGCGCGAGCCTGGCCGTCCTCGTCGACGCGGTGCGTGACGCGATGGCCGCCGGGCTGCTCGGCGGTGACGATCCGGAGCCGGTCGCCCGTCTCCTGCACGCCGCCGCCCACGGCGCGGTCAGCCTGGAGATCTCCGGTCATCTGGAGGGCGAGGGCGCCCTGCGCTGCTTCCGGGAGCTGACCGCGGCGGCCTTCGCCGCCAGCGCGCGGCCCGCCGCCCGCTGACCCGGTAGCTCCATCAGGAGGTGAACATCCGGACCTCGGCGGTGCGGTGCCGTTCGGCCAGCAGGTCCAGCTGGGGCGCGCTCCCGGCGGGCAGGCGCTCCGGGGCGCGCAGCGCCGACGCCGTGTCGGCGGCCGCCGCGATGCGGTCGACCTCGGCGGCGATCTCGGCGAGGACACCGGTGACGGCCAGCGGGTCGAGCCCGAGCAGGCGGACGGCCGCCGTCGCCGGGCCGTTGACGGACGCGTGGGCGGCCGCCAGCGCCGCGTCCCGCGGCTCGAGCCCGGCCGCGGCGGCGACGATGCCGAGCGCGACACAGTGGTGTGGCGCCGCCGGATGCGCCGGGACCTCCCAGGCCGCGCGGGCCACCCGCATCAGGGTGCGGCCCTGCGCGCGGCTGGCGGCCCGCTGGGCGGGCGAGGGCGTGCGGGCGTCGACCTCGGCCTCGAAGACGGCGAGGACGTCCGCCGCCAGCTCGGTAGCGGGGCCGGCCGCACGGACCGACCGGCACACCGCCGCCGCGAAGGACGCGGCGAGCAGCCCGGACGTCGCGAGGCGGCCGCGAAGGAACTCGGCGAGGTCCCTGAGCCCGGTGATGCTCCCGTCGAGCACGGCGGCCTCGACGCCTCCGGAGTGGGCATGCCCGCCGGCGGGTAGACGCCCGTCGGCCAGGAGCAGCAGCGCTGCCCGTGCCTCCACGTGACCTGTCATTGGTGGGTCCGCGTCCATCCGCCTATCTTTGCCCACCACGCCCTGTGCCCCCGGCCCGGGCCGCCGGTCCGGATCGCGTGCGCCGTCGCAATCGACCGCCGGACCGGGTCCGGCAGTAGGTCACGTCGGCGACAGATCCACCATCGTGAGCTCCCGGATATGGCAGCGTTTGCGGCCGTCGCCGCGGAGCCGGCGGCAAGCCTGAAGTGCGGCCGGCAGCGGTCCGGCCGCGTCGGAGATGGGGGATGACCGTGTCTGTTCTGAGCTCGGGGCGACCCGCGCGGCCCGGGGGCACCCGTGCCCGAGTCGCTCTCACCCTGGTCACGGTCCTGGGACTGTCCTCAGGACTGGCCGCCTGCTCGGACCGCCCGCCGAAGCCGAGCTGCCGGGCCGGCTACGTGGCCGAATGGGATGATGACGACCACGAGTGGGAGTGCGAGCGGCGGACGTCGAGCTCGAGCGGCACCGCCGGCGGCTCCAGCTCGCACCGGTCCGGTCGCCGCTGACCACGCCGTCAGGCATCCGCTCACATCGTCAGGCACCTGCCCACACCGCCAGGCATCCGCCCGACATCTGTCCGGCACCGTCCGACGTGCCGCTGGAGGCAACCGATGGGATCGTCCGTGCTCACACCGTTCGCCGAGCTGGGGGCCTTTCGGCCCACGGACGCCACCCCGCCGGTGGCGGCCGCCGGACTCGATCCGGGCCAGCTCGATCTGGACGAGATCGTGGCGTTCTACCGGCGGTACGGGTTCGTGATCCTCCGCGGTGTCCTGGGCGAGCCGCTCACCACCCAGATCGAGACCGAGTGCGCCGCCGCCCAGGCCGGTGTGCTCTCCGGTGCTCTTCCCGCCCGCCACGGCTCCACCCAGTACCTCGACGACGCCGGCAAGGCCGCGCGCTTCGTCAACTACGTCGAGCACGTCGAGGAGCTCGCGCCGTCCGTGCGCGCGGCGGCGGCCCATCCGGTGCTGGTGGACGTCGTCCGTAACCTGATCGGTCCCGGGGCGGGCCCGGGAATCTGGCTGAACGACTCGGACAAGGCCGGCATCATCTACCAGGACGCCCGCCCGGGCCGCGAGTCCGGCTACAGCCGCATCGGGTGGCACTCCGACTGGCAGGCGATGCCCAGCCTGGACATCTGGCCCGGGCTGGCGTTCACCATCCACATCGACGCGACGAGCCCGGCGAACGGCTTCCTGCGGATGGTGCCCGGCAGCCACCAGTGGGCCACACCCGCCCCGTACCGCAACATCAACGGTGTGGCCGTCCCGGCCGACGCCCGCCCGGCCGGCGGGTACACCGACACGCCGCCGCCGTTCGAGATGCCGCTCGGGTTCGAGAAGGTCCCCGGCGAGATCGCGGTGTACGCCGACCGGGGCGACGTCCTGCTCCACGACGCCTACACCTGGCACGCGGCGGCACGGGCGACCGACGACTCGGCCGTGCGCCGGCACGTGCGCGGCTCGTACTTCGCCGGGGACGAGTCGTCCTACCGCCCGCAGTTCGTCAAGAACGCCGCACGCTGATGCCGGGCACGGTGCTGTGGCCGCGCCCGAGGTACGTCTCCCGCAGGTGGTGGACGTCCTCGACGGGCAGCTCCACGCCCGCCGGCACGACGAGATAGGCGTGCGGGGCGATCCGTTCGATGTGCCCGGCCAGGGCGTAGACGGCGCCGGCGGCGAAGTCGAGGAACCGGCGTTCCAGGGTCTCGCCGCCGTGCTCGAGGTCCACCAGCATGGGAATGCCGTCGCGCAGGCGGTCCACCGGCTGGGAGAAGTCGTTGTAGTTGGTCGGCGCGACGATGGGCACGGTGGCCCGGGCTTTTCGGGGCGTGGTCGCGTCCATCGGGGTGCCTTTCGTGAGCCGGGCCAGGGGCGGCACAGCACATGATTCCCGACCGGCCCCGCCTTCCGGCGGCGACACGCCGAGACGGGACCACTACAGGCTGCGGGCACGGCGGCGGCCGTGGGTCAAGCCCCCGGAGGTCCGAAAACCCGGCCGCGCGCCATCCCCGGCGGGCGCCGCCGGCCCTGGACGAGAGGCAGGATCAGAAGAGGAAATACCGCTGGGCCATGGGCAGCTCGGCGGCCGGAGCCGCCTCCACCGCCTCGCCGTCGATGCGCACGGTGAAGGTGTCCGGGTCGACGCGGATGTCCGGCGTCGCGGTGTTCTCCGGCAGGTCCGCCTTGCCCCGCCGGCGGACGTCCGCCGTGGCGACCATCGGCTTCGCCAGGCCCAGCCGCTCGTCGAGGCCGTCCTGCAGCGCCGCGGGCGCGACGAACATCAGCGAACTCGCCGCGGCCGGGCCGGGGGCGGCGCCGAACATGGGCCGCGGCAGCACCGGCTGCGGGGTCGGGATCGAGGCGTTCGCGTCGCCCATCGCCGCCCACGCGATGAAACCGCCCTTGAGGACCAGCGACGGCCGCACCCCGAAGAAGGCCGGCTCATAGAGCACCAGGTCGGCCAACTTCCCGGCCTCCACCGACCCGATCTCGGCGTCCAGGCCGTGCGCCACCGCCGGGCAGATCGTGTACTTGGCGACGTAGCGCCGGGCCCGGTTGTTGTCGGCGACCGTGTCGCCGGGCAGTGCGCCGCGGCGGCGTTTCATGACGTGCGCGGTCTGCCAGGTCCGCGTGACGACCTCGCCGACGCGGCCCATCGCCTGCGAGTCCGAGCCGATCATCGAGATCGCGCCCAGGTCGTGCAGGATGTCCTCGGCCGCGATCGTGGACGGCCGGATGCGGCTCTCCGCGAACGCCAGGTCCTCGGGCACCGACGGGTTCAGATGATGGCAGACCATCAGCATGTCGAGGTGCTCGTCGAGGGTGTTGACCGTGTGCGGCCGGGTGGGGTTCGTCGACGACGGCAGGATGTTCGCGAACGAGGCGACGGTGATGATGTCCGGCGCGTGCCCGCCGCCGGCACCCTCCGTGTGGTAGGCGTGGATCGCCCGGCCGGCGATCGCGGCGAGGGTGTCCTCGACGAACCCGGCCTCGTTGAGGGTGTCGGAGTGCAGTGCCACCTGTACCCCCGAGGCGTCGGCGACGCGCAGGCAGGCGTCGATGGCCGCCGGGGTGGTGCCCCAGTCCTCGTGCAGCTTGAAGCCGGCCGCGCCGGCGCGCAGCTGTTCCCACATCGCGTCCTCGCTGACCGTGTTGCCCTTGCCGAGCAGGGCGACGTTGACCGGCCAGCCGTCCATCGCGGACATCATCCGGTGCAGGTTCCACGGCGACGCGGTGACGGTCGTCGCCTTGGTGCCCTCCGCCGGCCCGGTGCCGCCGCCGATGAGCGTGGTGACGCCCGTGCCGAGGGCCTCGGGAACCTGCTGCGGGCAGATGAAGTGGACGTGGGTGTCGACCGCGCCCGCGGTGAGGATCTTCCCGTTGCCCGCGATGATCTCGGTGCCGGGGCCGATCACCAGATCCGGGTGGACGCCGTCCATGGTGTCGGGGTTGCCGGCCTTGCCCAGCGCGCTGATCCGTCCGTCCCGGATGCCGACGTCGGCCTTGACGACTCCCCAGTGGTCGAGCACGACCGCACCGGTGATCACCAGGTCGGGTGCGCCCTGCGCGCGGGTGGCGCGGGCCTGGCCCATCGACTCGCGGATGACCTTGCCGCCGCCGAACACCGCCTCGTCGCCGGTGGCCGTGCCGCCCGGGCCGCGGCTGAGGTCGTCGGTGACCTCGATGAACAGGTCGGTGTCCGCGAGGCGGATCCGGTCGCCCACCGTCGGCCCGTACAGGGTGGCGTACCGGGACCGCTCCAGCTCACTCACTGCCGCTCCCCTTACGGTCACCGCGGCCACCGTCGAGCGGGCCGGCCCACTCCGGGCGCAGCCCCGGGACGACCCGGGCGCCTGCCAGGGCGACCAGCTCGACCTCGCGCTCGACCCCGGGCTCGAACCGGACGGCGGTGCCCGCCGCGACGGCCAGCCGGTAGCCCCAGGCGGCCTCGCGGTCGAAGTCGAGAGCCGGGTTCGCGGCGGCGAAGTGGTAGTGCGACCCGACCTGGACGGGCCGGTCGCCCGTGTTGCGCACGACCAGCACCCGGGTCGGCCGGCCCGGGTTCAGCCGCACCGTGCCGGGCGCGGTGACGATCTCGCCGGGGATCAAGGGATCGCCGGGGATCAAGGGATCGGCTGGTGGACGGTGACGAGCTTCGTGCCGTCCGGGAAGGTGGCCTCGACCTGGACCTCGGCCAGCATTTCCGGCACGCCCTCCATGACGTCGTCGCGGGTCAGCACGCCCCGCCCGGCCGCCATGAGATCGGCGACGGTGCGCCCGTCCCGGGCGCCCTCGAGCAGGAACGAGGTGAGCAGCGCGGTCGCCTCCGGATAGTTGAGGCGCAGCCCGCGTGCGCGGCGTTCCCGGGCCAGTCCGGCCGCCACATGGATGAGCAGGCGTTCCTGTTCATGCGGGCTCAGCAGCACGAGCGCGAAGCCTACACGCACCCGCCCGCCGGCCCGAACCACCCGCACCCCGGCCGCGTGCCAGCCCTGTCGACGTCCCTTCGCGCCCACTTCGTGCCGTCTTCGCGCGGGCCCGGCCGCCGGTTTGCGGACATCGTCATTTCGACCGGCCGGTGCGCCCGCCCGCCGGTTTCCCTTTTCGTCGGTGTTTCCCGACGGTGCCGCCGAGATGACGTCGGTGATCTCCCCGTGTTCGGATTCGGTGGCCCGGATCGTGAAATGGCCCGATGTCCCGGGTACCGTGGGTCCCGATGCCTGGTAACTGGTTGTTCACGTGACCGCGATAGGTCCGATACTCCTGCTTTCTAGCGTCCGTGGAACCGCCTGGCAGGTCGGACGGGAACGGCTGAACGGGGTGCCGCGGGCGCGTTCGATGGGGGTTCGGTGGCAACTGGCAGCAGTACGGGTTTCGACAGACGCGGGTTCCTCCGCGGGGGAATGGGGACGACGGCCGGGGTGGCGCTGCTCGCGCTCGGCGGCGGTGGCCTGCTCGCCGCGTGCGGCGATGACAGCAGTGACGGCGGCTCGTCCGGCAGCGGTTTCGGTGTCCTCGACATCCGCTTTTCCTGGATCAAGAACACCGAGTTCGCCGGTGCCTACATCGCGGATCAGAAGGGCTACTACAAGGCGGCCGGCTTCTCCGGCGTCAACATGATCGCCGGCGGCCCGTCCGCGACGCCACAGGACACCGACGTCGCGACCGGCAAGGCGTTCATCGGCATCTCCGCCCCCGACATCACCGGCAACGCCATCCTCAACGGCGCACCGATCAAGATCATTGGCGCGCAGTACCAGAAGAACCCGTTCGCGATCGTCTCCATGGCGGACAAGCCCATCGCCGGCCCCCAGGAGATGATCGGCAAGAAGATTGGTGTGCAGGCGACCAATGAGAGCGTGTGGACGGCGTTCCTCAAGGCGAACAAGATCGACCCGAAGTCGATCGAAAAGGTGCCGGTCGAGTTCGACCCGCTCCCGCTCACCACGGGCACCGTGGACGGCTGGTTCTCCTTCGTCACGAACGAACCGAACCTGCTGCGCGTCAAGGGTTTCGAGGTGACGACCTTCCTGCTCGCCGACCACAACTACCCGTTGGTCTCCGAGACTTACATGGTCCGTACCGAGTCCATCGACAAGGAACGGGACAAGATCAAGTCCGCGCTCACCGCCGAGATCCGCGGATGGAAGGACTCGCTGGCCGATCCCGCGCTCGGCGCGCACCTGGCGGCGACCGTCTACGGAAAGGACCTCGGCCTGGACGAGGAGGAGCAGACCCTGGAGAGCAAGGACCAGAACGCTCTCATCCTCACCGCCGACACGAAGGCGAACGGCCTGTTCACGGTCACCGACAAGCTTGTCGAGGAGAACATCGACACCCTCGGGATCGCCGGCGTGAGCATCACTGCCGACGAGCTGTTCGACCTGTCCATCATTAAGGAGCTCTACGAGGAGAAGCCTGATCTCGTTTGACATCCTCCCCGCCCTAAAAGGCGGAGATTCCAACTAATCACGCAGTGACCGGAGGAGGTGCGGTTAGTTGAGGTTCGCGGTTCATGGGCTTCGGCAGTCCGATGCCTCCCCGCGCAGTCACGGCGTGTCCCTCCGCGATGTTCCTAGCCGCGTTCACATCGGCGTTGTCCTCATATCCGCAGGCGACGCAGGCGAATCGTGCTTGGCTCTCACGCGACTCGGTAGCGACATGCCTGCAGGCAGAACAGCACTGAGAGGTGTACGCGGCGGGTATCTTCTCGACCCGGCCGGGGGCCTTGTCCTCGAGGCGCTGCACCAGCAGGCCCCAACCGCTTGCCAGGATGGCCCGGTTCAGGCCGGCTTTCTGGCGGACGTTCCTGCCCGGTGCCTCCCCGGTGCCCCGCGCCGAGCGGGTCATGTTCCTGACCTTCAGGTCTTCGACGCGGATCAGGTCGAATCGGCGGGAAAGGTCGGTACTGGTCTTCTCCACCCAGTCCTTCCGCCGGTCCACCTCACGGGCCTTCACCCGGGCGATCTGGGCCTTGAGACGGCTGCGCCGGTTGCTGTCGCGCTTCGCCCGGGCAAGTCGCCGTTGCAGCCTGACCAGCCGCTGCGCCTCTGTGGGCGGCAGTCTCGGGCAGGACAGCAGTTCGCCCGTCGACAGCGCCGCCGACACAGCCACCCCACGGTCGACACCGACGGTCGCACCGGTACCCGGTGCGTCGATCGGTTCGGGGATCGCGGCGAACGCCACATGCCACCGGCCAGCCCGGTCCCTGGTGACCCGGTAGGACTTCGCCTTCGGGACAGTCCGCGAGCGACGGAAACGCACCCAGCCGACCTTGGGAACCCTCACCTCGGACCAGCGCCGGTTCACCGTGCGAATATCCGAGGATTTGACAGCGACGATCCGGAACCCCTCCGACCGGCCACGTTTCCGAAACGTCGGCTTCCGGTGACTGCCCCGGAAGTAGTTGTCCATGGCCTGTGCAAAATCCCGCAACGCCTGCTGCTGAACGGTCTGCGACCCTTCGGTGAGCCACGGGAACTCGCGTCGCGCTTCGGTGAGCTGCCGGGACTGCTCGTGGTAGTCCGGCGCCGGCCCGCGTCGCGGCGTCCACCACGACTGCTGTTCTACGGCAAGATTCCACACAAACCGTGCGTGGCCGCAGTGGGCCTCCATTACAGCAGCCTGCTCGGACGCCGGGTAAAGCCGGAACCGGGACACGCCGCTATTCTATTGAAAGGATACGAACATGCATTCCAGCATGGGGCGTCTCCTCCCCGGCCTGAAGACCGGGGCCTCCACGCCGCAAGCCCGATGACGACATCGGCCACGCCCACACCGGAACCCGCCCCTGCCCCTGCCCCTGCCCCTGCCGCTGTCCCGACCCCGACGGCCCCGCCCGACGGGTCCGGTGTGAGTGTGACCGGGCTCGGCAGGGAGTTCCGCATGGGCCGCGGTCGCGTCGTGGCCCTCGACGACGTCAACCTCGCGACGGCGGAGGGCTCGTTCCTGACCCTGATCGGCCCCTCGGGCTGCGGCAAGTCCACCGTGCTGCGGATCCTGGCGGACCTGGACGCCCCGACGGCCGGGACGGTGCTGGTGCGCGGCGAGGCGCCGTCGGTGGCCCGCCGGGCGCACCACCTCGGCATCGCCTTCCAGGACGCCGCTCTGCTGCCCTGGCGGTCGGTCGAGGCGAACATCCGGCTGCCGCTTGAGGTCAGCGGTCTGAAGGCCGAACGCAAGGTCATCAGTGACCTGATCGCTCTCGTCGGGCTGACCGGCTTCGAGCGGGCCCGGCCCGCGCAGCTCTCCGGCGGCATGCGCCAGCGGGTCGCGATCGCCCGCGCCCTCGTCGTGCAGCCCAAGGTGCTGCTGCTCGACGAGCCGTTCGGCGCCCTCGACGACATGACCCGCCAGCGCCTGAACTTCGAGTTGCTGCGCATCTGGAGTGAACGCTCGACGACCACCGTCCTGGTGACCCACTCGATCCCCGAGGCGGTCATCCTCTCCGACACCGTCGCGGTGATGACCGCCCGCCCCGGGCGCGTCGCGGCGCGCGTCGACATCGACCTGCCGCGCCCGCGCACCCCGGAGATGCTGCGCACCGCCCGGTTCCACGAGCTGCACGACGAGCTGTCCACGCTCCTGTTCGCCGGTACCGGCCCGACGGCAGGGGAGGCCGGATGACCCGGCCGGCGTGGCTCGGCGGGACGATCGGCGTCGTCGGCCTGGTCGCCGTGTGGTGGCTGCTCGCCGTGACGCTGCTCGACCGCGGAAGCGTCGTGCCCACGCCCTGGGAGGTCGTCCACGCCCTGTGGGACGACCATCGCCTGCTCTGGACGTCCGCCCGGTCGACCGTGTCGATCGCGGCCCAGGGCTGGCTCATCGGCAACGGCCTGGCGATCGGCCTCGCGGTGCTGTTCTTCGGCGTCCCCGTCGTCGAGCGGGTGCTGCTCCAGATCGGGGTGGCCTCCTACTGCCTGCCGATCATCGCGATCGGCCCGATCCTGACCACGGTCTTCGACGGCAGCACGCCGCAGAAGGCACTGGCCGGGATCTCGGTGTTCTTCACGACGCTGGTCGGCACCCTGCTCGGCCTGCGCGCGGCCGACCCGGCCAGCCTCGACGTGATCCGGGCCAGCGGCGGCGGCGTCGTCCACCAGATGCGCTACGTCCGGCTGCGCGCCGCCCTGCCGAGCACCTTCGCGGCGCTGCAGATCGCCGCGCCGGCCGCGATCCTGGGTGCGATCATCGGCGAGTTCCTCGGCGCCGACCGCGGCCTCGGGATCGCCATGGTCAACTCGCAGCAGGCACTGGAGGTGCCGCGCACCTGGGCGCTGGCCCTGGTCGCCTCCGCCATCGCCGGTCTCGGCTACGCCCTGACCGCGCTGCTGGCCCGGCTGCTGACGCCCTGGGCCCCCCGCGGTAACCCTGGAGGCGCCCGATGAGCACCGTGACGCCGGACACCGCATCGTCCGGCGGTCGTGGCAGCCGGGTGGCGGGGGCGATTGCCGCGCGGGCCGGGCGGACCCTGCTCTCGGTCGTCGCGTCCACCGCGGTGATCGTCGGGCTCTGGTACGCCTTCATCGAGGTCTTCGACCTCAACGCCCTCGTCGCCAAGGACCCCGGGGCGGTCTGGAAGTACCTGTTCACCGAGCCGGACGCCGCCCAGAACCGTTCCGTCATCCTGGACGGCCTGTGGCACACCCTCGGTGACGCCGCGGTCGGCTACGTCGCCGGCACCCTCGCCGCGCTCGGCGTGGCCGTCGCGTTCGTGCTGAACCGCGCGGTCGAGCAGTCGCTGATGCCGGTGGCGATGATGCTGCGCTCGGTGCCCCTGGTCGCGATGACGCCGCTGCTCACCCTCGTCTTCGGCCGCGGCCTGCTGGCGGTCTCGGTGATCGCCGGGATCGTCGTGTTCTTCCCGTCCCTGGTGAACCTGGTGTTCGGGCTGCGCTCCGGGCCCGCGGCCGCCGCCGACCTCGTCGTCGCCCACGGCGGCGGGCCGTTCACGGTGCTGCGCAAGGTGGCGCTCCCGAGCTCCCTGCCCGCGCTGTTCGTCTCGGCGCGCATCTCGGTACCTGGCGCGATCATCGGCGCGCTGCTCGCGGAATGGCTGGCCACCGGCAAGGGCCTGGGCTACTTCATGCAACGCGCGCAACAGACGTTCGACTACGGCGGGGTGTGGGCCTCGGTGGTCGTGATCACCACCGCCAGTGTCGCGGTCTACGCCCTGGTGGGCCTCGCCGAGGCCGTCGTGCTCGCCCGGTACGGGCCCGACCCGGCCCGGCGCGGATGAGCGGCGTGGCACCCCGCGGTGGGCAGCCGGCGGCCGTCCGAGTGCGCAACCGCAGGTCACAGGCTGTGATGTGGCGCACCTGGCACTGCTTGCTTCCTGACACCCCACCACGCGACGTGTCGCTCCCGTACGAGAATGCGGTTGTACAGAAATGCGTCGGAACGTGTGGGCGCGGTCGCGTCGTGGCGGGGTCGAGGTCGGCCTGGCCGCTGCGGGGCTCGCTGCGCGGGTCCGTGGCCGGGCGGTCGGCGGCGTCGACCGGTGAGTTCCGGAGGGCGTCATGACCGCTGAGCGGGACGTTGACCGTACGGTCGACGCCGTTCCCTCCCACGCGCTCCCGGCCGCACCCGTGCCGGTGACACCAGGGCCGGCCGCTCCGGTCCCGATGACACCGGTCCCGATGACACCGGTCCCGATGGCGCCGGTCCCGATGGCTCCGGGGGTGGTGCCTGTCGGGCCGTTGCGGTCGCTTCCGCCGCTCGCCGCGCCCGCGGTGGCGCGGGTGCCCGGCCGCCGCCGGGCGACGCCTGTCCCCGGCCGCACCGGCGTCGTGCGCGGCGGCCGGGCCCCCCGCCCGGTGACGGTGCCCACTCCGCTGCGCGAGCCCCTCACCCCCACCCCGGACGAGCTCGAGCGGCTGCGCGACATCGCCACCGGCCGCGCCGAGGCCGACTTCGCGATCCGTGGCGGGGTGGTCTTCGTCGTCCAGACCGGCGAGATGATGCGGCGCGACATTCTCATCGCCGGCCGCTACATCGCCGCGGTGACCCGGCCGAGCGCCGTGGGCGCCCGCCGCAGCCTGGACGCGGCCGGCCGGTTCGTGCTCCCGGCCTACGTCGACGCCCGCGCGTCGGTCGAGCGGACGCTGCTCGGCCCGGGGGAGCTCGCCCGGCTCGTCGTCCCGCGCGGCACGGTGACGGTGCTGACCGACCTCGCCGAGATCGAGCAGATCCACGGCCCGCGCGGCCGCTCGCTCGTGCTGCGCACCGGCACACCGCTGCGTGTCCTGCCCCGCGGCCCCGCCGGCACCCGCGACGGGCTCGCCGGCCCGCCCCGTCCCGCCGCGCCGCACGAGGGCAGCGCGCCCTACGACGCCACCGGGCCCTACGACGCCACCGGGCCATATGAAGCGACCACGCCGTACGAGGCCACCGCGCCGCACCAGGCCTCCGTCGAGGCCGTGGACGTCGCGCGTGCCGTCCCCCGGCAGGTGAGCCCGCTGACGGGGGTGCCCGGCCCGTTCATCGGGAGCGCCGGGCCCGCCGCGTTCCTGCCGGGCGCCGCCCATCTCGTCGGCGGGCCCGCCGGAGCCGAGATGCCGCCGGTGGGTGGCGGCCTGATCTCCGATCACCTCGACGACCGGGTACGGGAGGAGATCCGAGCGGGCGGCGCCGCCGTCCGTGTCGTCCGGGACGCCACCCTCACCCCCGCGCGTGCCTTCGGCCTCGACCACGTGCTCGGCTCGATCGCTCCGGCCCGGCTCGCCGACCTGCAGATCGTGCAGGACCTGACCGCGCGGCTCCCCCCGGACGTCGTGGTGGCCGGTGGGCGGATCGCGGCCGAGCGCGGCCGCGCGCTGTTCGACAACTTCGACGTGGCCCCGACGTGGGCGTCGTCCTCGGTGCGCCTGCCCGCCGGCCTCTACACCGGTTCGTTCACCTCACCCTGCATGCACTGGAGCGGCCGGCGCGACACCCGGCTCACCGTCGTCGACGTGCGGGCCCCCGCCGTCGCCACCAGCCCGGCGGCCTCGATCGGGGTTTCGGGGGTCTCGGCGTCCTCGGTCGGGCTCGGGCCGCTCGGCGCGGGCGGGGAGCCGCCGCGGGTGACCGTCGCCCGGGTGGAACCGACCCTGCGCGACGGCGTCGTCGTCGCCGACCCGTCCCGAGACCTGCTCAAGTCGGCGGTGCTCGACCGGTCCGGCCGGGCCGACCGCGTGCGGGTCGGGATGGTTCGCGGCCTCGGGCTCACCCGGGGGGCGCTGGGGGCGACCGCCGGGGCCGCCCCCGGTGACGTGGTGATCGTCGGTGCCGGCGACGCGGACATGCTGACCGCGGCCCGGGCGTTGGAGGGGATGGGGGGCGGGTTCGTCGTCGTCGAGCGTGGCTGGGTGCTGGCCGCCTGCCCGCTGCCGGTGGCGGGCCTGATGAGCGACGCCCCCTGGGAGGCGGTGCTCGGCCAGCTCGCGGCCGTCGACACCGCGGCCCGCGACCTCGGCTGTCGGCTCGCCTCGCCGCTTCGTCTGATCGCCCAGCTCGGCAGGGAGCTGTACGTCCGGCCCTGACGCGGTGGTCAGCCGTCCGAGACGCGCCGCGCCGGCAGCGCCGGGCCGCCCTCCGGGATGGCCCAGCCCCGCGGCGCGGGGTGCGCCGCGGCTGCCGGCCATCGCGGCGCGCCTGCGCTGGCCGTCGCGGAGCCGCGCGGCGCGCCTGCGCTGGCCGTCGTGGACCCGGCGCGTTCGCCGCGCCGCGCGGGGCGCGGCGAACGCGCGTGCAGCTGGCTCGCGTCATCCCGCAGCGCGCGGCGTACCTGGACGGACGGCACCCAGATCCGCACGCCGCCTCCGCTGGCGACGTCCATCAGGCCGTTGTGAACCATGTCCGTCAGGTGCCGGCGTGCCCGGTCCTTGTCGGTGCCGAGCAGCTCGGCGACGTCGGCCGTCCGCAGCGTGCGCCCGCCCAGCCCGGCGGTGAGAACCAGCAGGTCCGGCAGCGCCAGCGGACGTCCGCCGTACTCCCGGCCGACGGCGAACAGCGCGAACGCGAGATCCGCGGGTTGCCTGGGCAACACGGCGACCACGGTGTCGGCGGTCGAGCCGGTGTGGTCCGGCGCGGCCAGGCCGTTGCGGAGCTGGGCGGCGTGCGCCCGGCGGATCCCCCGTCCGGAGCGGTCGGTGATCCCCGCCCGGCGGAACGCGTCCGCCAGCAGCGGGCTGCGCGGCCGCGGGGGCCGCGCGAGCAGCCGAGCGGTGGGGTCGCGCACCGCGTCGGCGTAGCCACCGGGGCTGGAGATCTCGACGCCCTCACCGGTCCACTGCACGTGGACGGCACCGGCCGCGGTGTAGTCGCGGTGGACGAAGGCGTTGGCGAGCAGCTCGCGGAACGCCTGCTCGGCGTAGGCGGGCACGCCGGTGCGCACCAGCTCGTAACGGATCTCGCGCTCGGGATTGCGGGCCCGGAAACGGGCCAGCAGCTCCTCGGTGAGACGCAGCAGCGGCCAGCGGAAGAAGTCGTTCATCCCGTCCGTGGGCTCGCCGGTCTCCGGCCCGATGACCTGGATGGCGGCCTCGTGGTTCGGCACGTGCGCCCGCAGGGCCTCGGGCCGCCCGAACAGCAGCACCGCCCCCGCGCACAGGTGGGTGCGGCCGTCCTCCACCAGCGCGACGCCCAGTGACCGCGCGATCTGCTTGTCCGACATCGCGGCGAGCGTGCTGTCGCCGCGGCCCCCGGCGGCACCGACCAGCCGGCGCAACCGGTCGAACTCGCGCGGGTCGAGGTCGTCCCAGCTCGCCGCCGAGACGCTCGCGGCGAAGTCGGCCACTGTCACGTCGGCCCCCTTCATGTCGGCCACTGTCACGTCGGCCACCTGCCTGATCACATGGTAGGTCGGTGCCGCCGTCCGCCGTGCCGGCTTCAGTGTCGGATATCCGCTGCCCTGGTGGGAGAGCTGCGGGCTGCCCTGGCGACGACAGCGGCCAGCACCCGGCGCAGCGCCACGCCCGCCGCGTCCGCGCGGATGCTGACCTCCGCGGCCGTCCCACCGTCCCCGGAGATCAGCGGGAGTCCGTCGATGGTGAAGCGCTCCTGCAGGGCGAGGTCCTCGTCGAGCACCGCCTGCTCGAAGCGGACGGCCTCGGCCAGCCGGGCGGGATCACCGCCCAGGTCGTCGCGCAGGATGCGGGTGTAGACGCGGGTCGCGGCGGCCTCCTCGGGCTGCAGGCAGAACAGGATCGTGTTGGTGATCCCGGCGTCGGGGTACTCCAGCCGCAGCCGCAGCATGAACGGCGGGCGGTACACGTACGTCGACGTGCGGCGTTGGATGAGCGGACGGAGCCCGGCCGCGACCCCCGGATCCTCCGGGTTGGCGACCTCCTGATCCATCCGGACCAGGAAGCCGTCGCCGTCGGCGTCCACCCGGTACGGCGCGACGACGGTCTCCTCGCCGGCGCCGATGGTGGCGGCGTGCACGAACGGGAAGTGCGCGGTGTCGAGGAAGTTGTCGGCGAGCAGGCCCGCGCAGGCCGTCGTGCGCGCGGCGGGCAGCCAGGCGTCGTCGAACCCGTCCTCGGCCGCCTCCGGCAGCTCGATGATGTCGGCGAACGGCTCCGCGGGCGCGATCCACACCAGCCCGTGCCGCTCGGTCACCCCCCACGGCGGGATGGCGCGGGCCCGCCGCGGCGCCGGTATTCCCGGGCCGAGCGCCGGTACCGCGGTGCACTCCCCGGACGCGACGAACCGCCATCCGTGGTAGCCGCAGACGAGCTCGTGGCCCTCGACCCGTCCCGCCGACAGCGGGGCGAGCCGGTGCGGGCACCAGTCGGCGAAGGCCGCCACCTGGTCGTCGAGCCGGGCCAGCACCCACGGCTCGCCGAGCAGCCGGACGGCGATCGGCTCGTCGGCGAGCTCGGGCGACCGGGCGACCGGGTGCCAGCCGTGCCGCAGCGCCGGGTCGGTGTTGGTCAGGCGACCGGTCATCGCGTTTGCCTCCCGGCGGTCAGATCTCCCGCTCCGGTATCCGTCCCTGTCTCCGCTCCGGTCTCGGCTCCGGTTCTCGGCGCCATCCCATCACCGAAGCGATCCGGGGTTTCGGGTGGGCGTCCGATGTGTGTCACTCCGTGACATTTCGAGGGGTGGTCGTCGTCCGTACGTACCGGGTCGCCTCCGGCGACTCTCAGCAGTGAACACAAAGATACGTAGAGCAGTGTTCGTTGAACATCGACGTAACGTCCCCCCACTATCGTCGGGCCCATGACGACGCCCGGCGGTCCGTCCACCGCTCTGCACCGGCCCGGGACGGTCGGCGAGGCCGTCGCAGCCCTCGCCGCCGAGGCACGGGCGGGCCGGCCGGTCGAGCTGCTGGCCGGCGGTACCGATCTGGTGCCCGCGCTGCGCACCGGGACGCGCCGGCCGGCGGCGATCGTCGCGCTGCGCCGGGTGCTGGAGCTGCGGGTGCGCGGGGCAGGCGCGGACACCCTCACGATCGGCGCCGGGGTCACCTACACCGAGCTGGCCGGATGGTCACTCTCGCCCGGCCTGGCGGCGACGTCCCGGGTGGTCGGGTCCGTCCAGATCCGCAACTGCGGGACGGTCGGCGGGGCGCTCGGCTCCGCCAACCCGCGCGGCGACCTCCTCACGTTCCTCACCGCGGCCCAGGCCGAGGTGCTGCTCGCCTCCGAGGACGGGTCGCGCGCCGCGGGCCTGGACGACTTCCTGAGCGCCGGCCGCCTGCCGGGCGAGCTGGTGACGGCTGTCCGGGTGCCCCGCCCGAGCGGCCCGCAGACCTACCTCAAGATCGGTGGCCGGCAGGCCGCGTTCCCGTCGCTGGTGTCCTGCGCGTTGCTCGTCGACCGGGTCCGCGAGCGGGTCTGCTGCGCCGTGGGCGGCGTGGCTGCCCGGCCGTGGCGGGTGGCCGAGGCCGAGCGGCTGGCCGCCGCCGACGTCGACTGGTCCACTGGGACGGCCCCGGCCGCCCTGGCACGGCGCTTCGGTGAGCTGGCCGCGGCCGGTGTCCGCGCGGCGCCGCCGCTGGGAGAGGACCCGCGCCATCCCCTGGAGTACCGGGTGCACGCGGCCGGCGTGCTGGCCGCCCGGGCCTTCGCCCGATGCCTCACGGCCCGGTCGGCGCCGCGGCGCGAGAGTGCCCCGTGAGCGGCGGCGTGCCTGGTCACCTGGGCGGGGAGCGCCGGCTTTCCTACCACCTGAGCATCGACGGCTCCCGGCGCGCCGTTACCGGGGCGCGGCTCGAGGAGTCGCTGCTGACGGTCCTGCGGGAGCGGCTCGACGTCACCTCCGTGAAGGACGCCTGCGAGCAGGGCCGGTGCGGGGCCTGCTCGGTGCTGCTGGACGGCCGGCTGGTCACGGCCTGCACCGTCCTCGCCGCCGACGCCGCCGACGCCCGCGTGGTCACCGTGGCCGGGCTGGGCCCGGGTGGGCCGGCCGCCGCGGTGCGCGCCGCCTTCGTCGCGCACGGGGCGGTCCAGTGCGGCTTCTGCACCCCGGGCCTGGTCGTGGCGGTCACCGACCTGCTCGCCCGCCGACCGGGCGCCGACGAGGATGAGATTCAGGAGACACTGGCGGGCAACATCTGCCGGTGCACCGGGTACGGCCGCATCCTCGCGGCGGTCCGCGCCGTCCAGGCGGGGCGGGGCGGCCCGCCCGGGTGGGCATGACCGGCCGGGCGCGAGGCGTCGGGGGATCGGTGCTCCGTCCCGACGGGTCGGCCAAGGCCGGCGGGACGTTCGTCTACGCCGGCGACCTCAGCGCCCCCGGCATGCTGCACGCCCGGACCCTGCGCTCGCCCCACCCGCGGGCGCGCATCAGGCGGGTCGACACCGCCGCGGCCCTGCGCATCCCGGGAGTCGCCGCGGTGGTGACGGCGGTGGACGTCCCCGGTGTGGCGACCTACGGCCTCATCGTGGCCGACCAGCCGGTCTTCGCCGCCACCGAGACCCGTTACGCCGGCGAGCCGGTCGCCGCCGTCGCCGCGGTCGATGCGCCGACCGCCCGGCGCGCGCTGGCGGCCGTCGAGGTCGAGTACGAGCCGCTGCCGCCCCTCGTCGATCCCGAGGTGGCCGCCGGGCCGGGTGCCGAACCGCTCCACCCGGACGGCAACGTGTTCCGTGAGATCACCCTGAGACACGGCGATCCCGACGCCGCCGGCCCGGTGGTCGTCGAGGACAGCTACCTCGTCGGCATGCAGGACCAGGCCTTCCTCGCGCCGGAGGCGGCGCTGGTCGTGCCGGCCGCCGACGGGGGGGTCGACATGTGGCTGGCCACCCAGTGGCTGCACTCCGACCGCGAACAGATCGCCGCCTGCCTGGGGCTGCCCGAGGAGCTGGTCCGGCTCGAGCTCGCCGGCGTCGGCGGCGCGTTCGGTGGCCGCGAGGACGTCACGCTGCAGGTCCACGGCGCGCTGCTCGCCCGGGCCACCGGGACGCCGGTCCGCATCGCCTACGACCGGGTCGAGTCCTTCCTGGGCCACCCGCACCGCCATCCCGCGCGGATGTGGTTCCGCCACACCGCGACCGCGGCGGGTGACCTGGTCAGCGTGCACGCGCGGATCATCATGGACGGCGGGGCGTACGCCTCGTCGTCACCCGCGGTGATCGCCAACGCCGTCACGCACGCCGCCGGCCCGTACCGGGTGCCGAACGCGCGGCTGGACGGGCTCGTCGTGCGCACCAACAACCCGCCGTGCGGGGCGATGCGCGGGTTCGGGGTCCCGCAGGTCACGATCGGACACGAGGCGCAGATGGACCGGCTCGCGGACCGCCTCCGGATGGACCCGGTCGAGCTGCGGGTGCGCAACGCACTGCGGCCCGGCGACGTCCTGCCCACCGGTCAGGTCCTCGGGCCGCCGCTGCCGGCGCGGGAGGCGATCGAGGCGGTCGCGGCGCGCCCGCTGCCGGCGGCGCTCACCGCCGCCTCGCCGGTGACGGCCCGTCCCGGGGGGCGCGGCGCGCATGCGGACCTCGCCCGTGTCCGCCGCGGCGTCGGATACGCCCTGGCCTACAAGAACCTTTTGTTCTCCGAGGGCTTCGACGACTCCTCCACCGCGCGGGCGCGGCTCGAGCTTGACGCGGACGGCCGGCCGGTCGCCACGATCCACAGTGCGTGTGCCGAGGTCGGGCAGGGGTTCGTCACGGTCGCCGGGCAGATCGCGCGGACCGAGCTCGGTGTCGACGAGGTCGTGCTGCGCCCCGCCGACACCGGGGTGGGCAGCGCCGGGTCGACGAGCGCGTCCCGCCAGACGTGGATGAGTGGCGGCGCCGTGCGCGGTGCGTGCGTGGCGGTGGTCGACCGGCTGCTGGCCCGGGTGGCGCGTCGGCTGGGCCTGCCGCCGGAGGTTGTCGAGGCGCCCCGGCGCGCCCTGGTGATCACCGGGGGCGAGATCGTCGGCGCCGAGACGGGGACCCGGCTCACGCTGGCCGAGGCGCTCGCCGAGGGACCGGTCGAAGCCGAGCACACCTTCCACCACCGGCGCACGACCGCCCTGGACGCGCACGGCCAGGGTGATCCGCACGTGGCCTTCGCCGCGGCGGCGCACCGGGCCGTGGTGGACGTCGACCTCGACCTCGGGCTCGTCCGCGTCGTGTCGATGGCGCTCGCGCAGGACTGCGGCACCGTGCTGAACCCGCTGTCGCTGCGCGGGCAGGTCGAGGGTGGCACCGCCCAGGGGCTCGGCCTGGCCGTGATGGAGGAGCTGGTGACCGTGGACGGCGTGGTGACCAACCCGACGCTGCACGACTACCTGCTGCCCACCGCGGCGGACGTCCCCGCGCTGGACTTCGTGGCGCTCACCTACCCGCAGCCGGACGCGCCTTACGGGGTGAAGGGCGTCGGGGAGACCCCGACCTGCACGGCGACCGCCGCGGTCCTCGCCGCCGTCCGGGCAGCGGTCGGGCGGGACCTGCGCCGGGTACCGGTCCGCCCGGTGGACCTAGTCGATCTCGCGGATCCGGTCGATCCGCTGGGCGGTGCTCCGTATCTGGGGAATAAGGCAGCCCGGGGAGATGGAACGCGGATGAGCGGATGAGTGGTGGGCAGGCCGGTGCCGCGACGCCGCCGGACGCCGTCGAGGTGATCCGGTCGCGTCGGGTCGTACTGCCCGACGGCGAGCGCCCCGCGGCCGTCCACGTCGTCGACGGCCGGATCACCGCGGTCACCGCGCCGGGCGAGGTGCCATCCGGCGTCGCCGTCACCGATCTCGGCGACCTCGTGCTCATGCCCGGCGTGGTCGACACGCATGTCCACGTCAACGAGCCCGGCCGGACCGAGTGGGAGGGCTTCGCCAGCGCCACCCGGGCCGCGGCGGCCGGCGGCGTGACGACGATCATCGACATGCCGCTGAACTCGATCCCCCCCACCACCTCGCTGGACGCGCTGGCCGCCAAGCGGGCGGCGGCCGAGGGCCAGGTCGCCGTCGACGTCGGTTTCTGGGGCGGGATCATCGGCGCCGACGCCCGCCGGCTCGACGACCTAGCCGCGCTGCACGACGCCGGCGTGTTCGGGTTCAAGGCGTTCCTGGCACCCTCAGGGGTCGAGGAGTTCCCGCACGTGAGCCTCGACGTGCTCGCCGCCGCCTCCCGGCACACCGCCCGGATGGACGCCCTCACCGTCGTCCACGCCGAGTCGCCCTCCGTGCTCGCCGAGGCGCCTGAGGCGGCCGGCCGCACGTTCGCCAGCTGGCTGCGCTCCCGCCCGCCGGCCGCCGAGAAGGCCGCGGTGGCCTCGCTCGCGGCGCTCACCGCCTCGACGGGCGCGCGTTTGCACGTCCTGCACCTGGCGGCGGCCCAGGCGCTCGACGACGTCGTCTCCGCCCGCGAGGCCGGCCTGCCCATGACCGTCGAGACCTGCCCGCACTACCTGACCTTCACCGCCGAGGAGGTCCCCGACGGCGCGACCGTCTTCAAGTGCGCGCCGCCCATCCGGGAACGCGCGAACCTGGACCGGCTCTGGGACGGCCTGGCCGCCGGCCTGTTCGCCGGCGTCGTCACCGACCACTCGCCAGCCACCCCGGCGCTGAAGTCCGTCGAGACCGGTGACTTCGGGACGGCCTGGGGTGGCATCGCCTCCGTCCAGCTGGGCCTGGCCGCGGTGTGGACCCAGGCACGCCGCCGCGGGCACGGCCTCGTCGACGTCGTCCGGTGGATGTGCTCCGGCCCCGCCGACCTGGTCGGGCTGGGCGCCCCGGGACTGGCTACCTCGGGACTGGGCACCCCGGGACTGGGCACCGGCGGGGCGGGCTCCGTGCCGAACGGCACCAAGGGACGCATCGCCGTTGGCGCCGACGCCGACCTGGTGGTCTTCGACCCCGACGCCACGTTCGTCGTCGAACCGTCCCTGCTGCGCCACCGCCATCCGCTCACGCCCTACGCTGGGCGAACGCTTGACGGCGTGGTTCTGGCGACGTACCTGCGGGGACGGCGGGCGGACGGTGACCGGCCCGCGCGAGGCCGGCTGCTCTCCCGATGACCCACCAGCCACGCCCCAGCCCGTCCCGGCGCTCAGCCCGTTTCCGGCCGCCCGCACCGTCCGCCCGCCCCGTCCGCCCGAGCAGAAGGAGCCCGCACGCATGACCGACGCGCCCGACCTGACGAACCTCGTCGACCTCGCCGCCGCCCGGTTCGGTGGGTCCGTCGTCGCCGTCAATGACGAGTTCTTCGCGCTCGCCGAGCGCATGCTCCTGGCGGAGGCACCGATAGTCCGTCCGGGGGTGTTCACCGAGCGCGGCCAGTGGACCGACGGCTGGGAGACCCGCCGCCGCCGCGACCTGCCCGCGGCGGACTGGGCGATCGTCCGCCTCGGCGCCCCCGGCATCGTGCACGCGGTGACCGTGGACACGACCCATTTCACCGGCAACGCCCCGGAGTCGGTCGAGCTGCACGGCGCCACCCTTGCCGGCTACCCGTCCGCCGAGGATGTCGCCGAGGACTCGGTCACCTGGGTGCCCCTCGTCGCCCGCACGCCAGTCGCCGCGGACGCCGTCAACGTCCTGCCCGTGTCGGCGGAGGGCCGGCTCCGGATCAGTCACCTGCGGCTGACCATCCACCCGGACGGGGGAGTCGCCCGGCTGCGGGTGCACGGCGTCGTCGTGCCCGACCCGCGGCTGCTCGACCGGGTCACCTCCGACCTGGCCGCCGCCTACCTGGGCGGTGTCGTCGTCGCCGCCAGCGACATGCACTACGGCGACCGGCACAACCTGAACGCCTCCGGCGACGCCCGGGCGATGGGGGAGGGCTGGGAGACCCGCCGCCGCCGCGGGCCGGGGCACGACTGGGCGGTGGTGCGGCTGGCCACCGAGGGGACCGTGGTGCGGGCCGAGGTCGACACCCGCCACTTCCGCGGCAACGCGCCGCGCGCCGTCGCGCTGTGGGCGGCGAACGCACCCACGACCGGCGACGACGACCTGGCCACGGACGCCCTGTCGGCGATCACCGACTGGCGGCCGCTGCTGCCGCGCACCCGGGTCCAGCCGAACACCCGGCACCTGTTCGACCTGGAGGTGCCGGTCGAGGCCACGCACGTGCGGGTGGACGCGATCCCGGACGGCGGTCTCGCCCGGCTGCGGCTGGTCGGCGCGCCGACCGAGGCGGGACGCGAGTCGCTGGCCATGCGCTGGTTCGACTCCCTGACGCCCGCCGCGGCCCGTGAGGAGCTGCTGGCCTGCTGCGGTTCCGAGGACTGGGCGGACGCCGTCACGGCCCTCCGGCCCTTCGACACGCTCGCCACGCTGCTGCCCGCCGCCGAGCAGGAGTGGTGGAACCTGCCCGAAACCGCCTGGCTGGAGGCGTTCACCGCGCATCCCCGGATCGGGGAGCGCCCGACACCCGCGCCGACGCCGCCGACGTCCTCGCGGGCCACCGTCGTCTCCCTCGACGCCCCCCGACGGGAGCAGGCCGCCCTGGACCAGGCGAGCGAGGATGTCCGCGCGGCCTTCGCCGAGGGGAACGCCGAGTACGAGGACCGCTTCGGGTTCATCTTCCTCGTTCGCGCGGCGGGGCGTGGCGCGCAGGAGATGCTGGAGCTGCTCCGGGAGAGGATGGCGAACGACCCCAGGACCGAGCTGCGGGTGGCGGCCGGCCAGCAGGCGGAGATCACCGCGCTGCGGCTGCGCCATCTGATCACCGGCGCCTGACACCTGGTTCCCGGGTCGTGGCGAAGCGACGAGTGGGTCGCCGGCGGGCACCCCGGCGGCGAGCCGGGGAGGGCGACGCGAGTGAGCTTGTCGACCCATGTGCTGGACACCGCCTCTGGGAAGCCAGCCGCCGGCGTGCCGGTGCGCCTTGAACGGGCCGCGGTCACCCTCGACGGCGCGACCAAGGGCTGGCGCCCAGTCGCCCAGGCGGTGACCGATGACGACGGGCGCGTCGGCGACCTGCCCGCGGACCGCGCCGGCGCCTGGCGCCTCGTGTTCGACACCACGGGGCATTCGGCCTTCTACCCCGAGGTGGCGATCGTCTTCGTCATCCGGGAGCCGGCCGACCACCATCACGTGCCCCTTCTACTTGCGCCGTACGGCTACTCCACCTACCGCGGCAGCTGACCCGGCCCGGCCTGACCCGCCCGGTCCGGCGGGTCAGCGCGGGACCTGCGGAGGCCGGCCTCCGAGGCGGGCGACCGTCTCCTCGTCCAGACCGGCGGCCCGCAGCCGCGCGTCGTCGACCAGGCGGGCGTCCACCGCGCGCAGGACGTGCCCGGCGAGGGCACGCGCGGTCGCCGGCTCGTCGGCGACCGATCCCGACGTGCGGGCGGCTGCGTAGTCCGTCAGCCGCCGCAGGGCGTCGGGCAGCCCGGTGAGCAGGCAGCCCGCCACCGCCGCGTGCCGGCTGACGAGCTGGCCGGGATGCAGATCCCACCCCTGGTAGAGACCTCTCGACCAAGCCCGGCGGACCAGCCCGGCATGCCGGCGCCACGCGGAGCGCACGTCGGAGGCCCGGCCCACCGGCAGCACGTTGGACGAGCCGTCGGCCACGCGGATCCCGGTGCCCGCGGCGGCCAACTGCATCAGCGCCGTGGCGAGCTCGACCCCCGGATGATCGCTGGCCTGGTACTCGGCGGCGATCCCGAGTGCCGCGGAATAGTCGTAGGTGCCCACGTGTAGCCCGGTCAGACGTCCCGGCGCGGCACCGACCAGCGCCGGCAGGCTCAGGACCGCGGCGGGCGTCTCGACCTGGATCTCCAGCGCGACCGGCGGGATGCCGAGCTGCCGTTCCAGCTCGGCGAGGACCTCGCTGAACACGATCACCTGCTCGGGCGCGCTCACCTTCGGCAGGGTCACGACGAGGCCGGGTGGCAGGCCGCCCTCCCCACCATCACCGGCGAGGGTGGTGAGGAACAGATCGAGGCTGCGCAGCCCCCGGGCCCGCACGGCGGCGTCCAGCGACTTCGGGCGCAGCCCGTAGGAGGCTGGCAGCGCGCCGGCCGCCGCCGCGGTGCGCAGGGCCTGCGCCGCCTGCACGGCGTCGGCGTCCTCGACCTCGTCCGGGCGGGTCCCGTACCCGTCCTCGAGATCGACCCGCAGATCCTGGATCGGCTCGACGGTCAGCGCCTGCACGACGTGCGCGTACACGGCGGCGGCGATCGCCGGGTCGGAGTCACCCGCGGTCGCCGCGGCCAGGGCATCCGGATCCGGAGCATGGTGGCGCAGCGCCTCCCGGGCGGCTTCGCCCCACTCGAGAACGACGTCCGGGTGCAGCCGGTCGGCGGGCAGATAGCAGGTGTGGACGGGCTGGCGGGTGCCCGGATCGCCGGGGAAGCGGGCGGTCAGATCGGCGTCGAGCGGGGCGAGGTCCGCGGTGAGCGCGGCAATGGCGTCGTCGGACAGCGTCGGCACGACTTCAGTGTCAGGCCAGCGACGGGGTGTCGTCCCCATCACGCGTGTCAGAGATGCCGAGCCGAGCCGTCCGCCGATTGCAGGCGGCCCGGCCCACCTGCTCTGGCTTGCAACTGCGTCGTGCCCAGTGGCTCCCGCCGCCAGCGCCGCCGCCGGCGCGTTTGGCACCGATCGGGGGATTCGGCGCACTGCACCGACGGCGGCTGTCTGTGTGGCGGCTCCGTGAACGGCCGATGGATCCCGGCCGGCCGACGGACCGCCGTGCAAGCGGTCATCATGCGTCTGAGCTGCATCTTTCCGTTCAGGAGCGTACTGCGGAGGGGCCAGGTACCACCAACCGGCCCGGACACAGCCGACTGGTGCGAGTCGACGCTCCCCGACGATCGTGTCGAATCCGTCCGAGAACATGGGTGGGCCGCTCTCGACGCGCAGCCCCCTAACCTCGCCGGCCCGATCGCCGTCTGTCAGCGCGCCGAAGCGACCGCGGAACGCGTGGGTGACGATGCCCTCCAGGCCGCCCGGACGAAGCGCGCCGAGGGCGTCCAGGTTCGTCAGGCTCGCCGTACACGGAGACCAAGCTGAATGAATCATGATCCGGTTGCCCGCAATGGACTCCGTGCCGTCGCGGAACGGGGAGACCTCGGGATCGCCGGTCACCGTGGCCCGCGCCTTGAATCCGACGATCACAGTCCGGCCACCACGAGGAGCCTCGAGCAGTTGATCACTGGGATGCCCCTGTGGATGGCGTGGTCGGCGCGGCCGGGCCGTTGCGGCTCGATGAGCGATAGCGCTCGCCGTTCACGCCGCCGGCACTTGCGCGCCGGCACTCCTGGTCTGACCGGCCTTGGCCGTGCCAGGTTCCCGCTTCCCAGCCACCTGCCCGCTCGTGCGGGTCTTATGGTCGGCTCCACGGGCGTTTACGGTCTCCGACGTACTGGCGGCGACCTGGTGTCTGAGGTTGATCGCGGCGTTGTGGTCGCGGTCGGCCACCAGCCCGCAGGACTGGCAGGCGAACGTGCGGTCCGACAGCGTCAGGCTTGGGTTTCGCCAGCCGCAGCCGGAACAGGTCTTCGAGGACGGATACCAGCGGTCCGCGACGTGCAGCCGCGAACCGTACCAGCGGGTCTTGTAGTCGAGTTGCCGGCGGATCTCACCCATCCCGACGTCCGAGACGGCGCGGGCGAGCCGCCGGTTGCGGACCATCCCGGCGACGTGTAGATCCTCGACCACGATCACGTCGTGGGACCGGGCGAGCCGTGTCGTGAGCTTGTGCAGCCCGTCGCGGCGCTGGTTCGCGACCCGGGCATGGATCGTCGCGAGCCCGGCGGCGCGCTGCCGGCGCCCAGCGCTGCCCGGCTTCGACCGGGCATAGGCCCGCGACGCGCGGCGCAGTTTCCGCAGCGCGGCGGCGTGCCGTTTCGGGTTCGCCACCGTCTCGCCGGTGGAGAGGACCGCGAGGTGTTTCACGCCCAGGTCGACGCCGACCGTGCCGCCCGTCCACTGACGGCGGGTCGGCCGTTCGGAAACGTCCCGGTCGGTGTCGACGGTGAACGCCACGAACCAGCGGCCAGCCGTCCGGGACACCGTCGCGCCACCCAGCCGCGCCCGGCCATCCGCCAGCCGCGACGTGAGCGCGCCCATCGGCTCGCCGACCTTGACCCGGCCGATCCGGGGCAGTTTCACGTACAGATCGGTCGCGGGGCCGTAGGCACCGGTCGTGTAGCGGAACGAGTCGCGGGCCTTCCCGCGCTTCTTGAACCGGGGAAAACCGACCCGGCGGCCGTTGCGCTTTCCCTTCCGGGAGTCGGTGAAGTTCTTCAACGCACGGGCCAACTGGTCCAGCCCGGCCGAGTACGCCTCCTTCGAGCACTCGTCCCACCAGGGCGCGACGTCCCGCTTGGCGGCGTTCCAGGCAAGCCGCAGCGCGGGCAGCGTCCACGGCACCGGGGTGAGCAGGTCGCCGTCCAGGCCGTAGGACTTCTCCGCGTCGCGCTGCGCGAACGTGGCCTTCACCCGGGCCAGGCCCCAGTTGTAGGCGAACCGGGCCGCCCCCGCGTGGCGACGCAGGTTCGCGGCCTGGGCGTCGTTCGGGTCGAGCGCGAACCGGTACGCCTGCAACGTCCTCATTCGGCCGCCTCAGTGGCGGCGGCGACCGCGCGGCGGGCTCGGTTCGCGGCGGCGCGGCGGCCGTACAGCCGGGCGCACATCGAGGTCAGGATCTCGGTGATGTCGCGGACCAGGTCGTCATCGACCTCGGCTGGGTCCACGACGAGGAGGCGGCGGCCGTTCGCGGCGAGAGCGGCCTCGACGTACTCGGCGCCGAAGCGGGCGAACCTGTCGCGATGCTCGACGACGATCGTCGTCGCCGCGGGGTCGCGGAGCAGCGCGAGGAACTTCCGCCGATGCCCGTTCAACGCCGACCCGACCTCGGTCACGACCCTGTCGACAGGCAGCCCCTGCCCGGTGGCCCAGCCGGTGACGCAAGCGACCTGCCGGTCGAGATCAGACTTCTGGTCTGCGGACGACACCCTGGCGTACACGACCACCGTGCCTGAAGTAGCCGGGCGGTCGGGCTCGCCGACGAGGATCAGGCCACCGACCTTGCGTGCCGGGACCGGGAGCTTGCCGGCGTGGAACCAGCGCTGGGCGGTCACGTACGCCACACCCTGCGACTCTGCCCACTCCTTAAGGTTCACATGACAACTATAGCAATCTGGAGAGAGCTAACGAGTGCCATTTGGGCAACAGTTACTACCCCCCCACCCGTGCCTCCTGAGGCCCTCGCGGCGTTCGTGTTCGGGGGCACGCTCACGATCACGAGCCGAATGGGTGTGGGCCCGACTGCCCCGGGACCCGCCACCGCGATCCGGTCGCAGACGCAGATCACATTGGCAGGACCGTTCTGGCTGCTGGCAGGGCCTACGACTCGGCTGCCGATCAACGCGGCTACGTGCGTCATGATTCCTACACCGATTCCTGGTTCTCTCTCATGATCCTCTAACGCACATGGTGACAGCGGGCTTAGCTCAATATCGATATCGGTGCCATCTTTTGTTGATTCATTCGCGTGTCAACCTTGACGGTGTGAGGCTGATTCGCTAACGGTTTATGTCTATTTGGCGCACTCGCTGATAAGTGGTTAACGGTGTCGTGGTAGTACGCCGACTCTCGGCTGCCGATGCTCGTGCGGCTGCAATCTCTTGTGTGTATCGATGGGACCGATCGCGGAAGAGGTGAGTCGGCTGTTCCGTGTCGCGGTCACTTTACCTCTTCTCGTGCTTGATGTGTCGAGGAGTTTAAGTGTCTGGGTGAATGTGGACTTGGTGTGGTCTCGTCTGGTTCGTGCTTGTCGGGGTGGCCCGGACACTCCTATGGTCGAACGTGTGTTCGATCTGATTGTGGGGTGGGTGTCTGCGCCATGAATGCCGTGCGGAGTGTGAAGGTCGACGACGGCGGTTCCGGCCCGGTCGACTCCTCGGAGCAGGAGGGGGTGTTCGAGGGGCGGGTGCGTGGGCTGCTGGGTCAGATCGGTGCGGCGGTCCGGTCGATAGCGGCGGGGAACGCGGACCTGCTGGGGTTGTTGGCGCAGTTCGCCGACCTGCGGCCCCCGGCGGCCGGCCGGGAGGTTCTGTCCGACGAGTTCGCTCCGGAGGATGTCGCGGCGGTGCTGGGGGTGTCCTCGCAGGCCGCGGCGGGTCAGATGCTGTTCGCGTGCACGGTGGCGCGCCGGCTGCCCGCCGCGGTGGAGGCGTTGAAGGCCGGGGTGCTGGACGTGCAGCGGCTGCGCTCGTTGGAGAACGCGGTCCGTCCGCTCGCGGCGCAGGTCGAGGCCCGTGTGCTGGCCGGGGGTGCGCGGCCGACCCGGGGGGCGTTCACGGATGCGTGCCGTCGTGCCGTGCACACGGTCGACCCGGCTGGGGCGGCCGAGCGCGCGCGGGCCCGGAAGAAGGAACGGCGGGTGTGGGTCTCGCCAGGGGAGGACGGGACGAGTTGCCTGTCGGCGGTGCTGCCCGCCGACGAGGCGACCGCCTGCTACCAGCGGGTCGACCAGATCGCCCAGGGAATCGCCGCGCACCGAGGCGGCGGGGACACCCGCAGCCGTGACCAGATCCGCGCGGACGTCCTCGTCGATCTCCTGTGTGGGCGGGTCGCGCATGCGGTGCCGCTGCCGTGTGAGGTGCAGGTCGTGGTGCCGGTGACGGTGCTGCTGGGGTTGGCGGAGGATCCCGGGGAGATCCCCGGGTACGGGCCGATCCCCGCCGCGGTGGCCCGGGAGATGGCCGCACGGCCGGGGTCGACATGGCGGCGGATCCTCACCGACCCTCAGGGCACGCTCGTCGAGATCGCGGACCGGCGCCTACCGACCGCGGCCCAGGCCCGGCATGTGCGGGCACGGAACCGTAGCTGTGTCTTCCCGGGCTGCGCCCGTACGTCGCGACGCGCGGACATCGACCACACGGTGGCACACGTGAGCGGCGGGCCGACGCTCACCCGGAACCTCGGGCCGATATGCCGCAAGCACCACCGCATGAAGCACTCCGGCCGTTGGCGGCTGACACAACCGGAGAAGGGAACGTTCGTCTGGACGGGTCCGTTCGGGGCGACGCTCGTCACCCACCCACATTCATACATCGAACCGCAGAACAAGGCCGGTACAACGGGAGGGGGTGGTGATGAACCGTCGGGCAACACCGCCTCGGGTGGAAAATACCCCACGACACACAGCCACCCTTCTGACCCCCATCACACCCAGTTCCGGAACCGGAACCGGAACCGGAATATGAGGTTCCGCGGTCAGGTGCGGAGCACCCGGGTCGATCTCAACGGGCGGAGATTTCGGTGTTGGGGCGTCGAACTGCCTTCTATGGGCCAGAATGCTCAAAGTGATTTTGCCGCCCCGACGCTGCTGCCGCCGGTATTGATGGGAACGGTCGGATCGATGCCCGCATCGTCGAACGCCGCCTGGATGCCGCCGGCGGTCCGGCGGTGCCGGACGAGCATCTCGTCGAGATCAGGATGGACCGGCACTCCGTTCTCCACCACCAGCCTGCCGGCCACGATCGTGTGCCGGGCCGCTGTGGGCCCGCAACGCAGCCAGGCGTCGATCGGATCGGAGAGCGCTCCCGCGTACGCGACCCCGTCCAACGGCCAGACGACGAGGTCGCCGACAGACCCGACGGAGAGCTCACCGATCTCACCGGTCCTGCCGAGACAGCCTGCGCCGCCCCGGGTGGCGATCTCCAGCGCGTCCCGGGCGGACATCGCCGCGGCGCCGTGTCGCAGCCGGCCCAACAGCATGGCGGTACGAGCCTCCAACCACAGCGAGGCGGAGTCGGCGGATGACGACCCGTCGCAGCCCAGGCCGACCGGGGCGCCGGCCGAGCGGAGCTCGGCCACGGGCGCGAGGCCGCCGCCGAGAATCATGTTGCTGCTCGGGCAGTGGGCCACCCCTGTGCCCCACCTGCCGAGCTGCTCGACCTCCTCGTCATTGGGGCAGATGCAGTGCGCGACCCACGCCCGGTCGCCGCCCCAGCCAACCTCCGCGAACTGGTCGATCGGACGCCGTCCGAACACCGCCAGGCAGTAGTCGTCCTCCTCGGGGTCCTCGGCGAGATGCGTGTGTAGCCGGACGTCCAAGGACTCGGCCAGTTCCGCGGTGGCCCGCATGAGTTCCGGACTGACGGAGAACGGCGAACAGGGGGCCAGGGCGATCCGCACCATCGCGCCGTGGGACGGGTCGTGATGCTGGGCCACAAGCCGGGCGGAGTCGGCGAGGATCTCATCCGCGTCCTGGACGACAGAGTCAGGAGGGAGCCCGCCGTCCTTGACCGAAAGCGACATCGAGCCGCGGGTCGGGTGGAACCGCATGCCCAGGGTCCGGGCTGCCGCGATCTCGGCGGAGATGAGATCGCCGCCACCGCGCGGGTGCACGTAGAGGTGGTCTGTTGATGTCGTGCAGCCGCCGAGCGCCAGTTCGGTCAGGCCCACGTAGGCCGAGGTGTGGACGGCCTCCTCGTCCAGCCGTGACCAGAGTGGATAGAGCGTGGTCAGCCAGGTGAAAAGGGTGCCGCCGAGTGCCGGAGCGAAGGAACGGGTGAGGTTCTGGTAGATGTGATGATGTGTGTTCACCAGGCCCGGCGTTATGAGACAGCCGTCGGCACGCAGGGTCCGGGTCGCGGTCGGGGGTGTCTCCGCCGGGCCGCCGAGGGAGCTGACGAGGCCGTCGGTGATTGCTACCCAGCCGCCTGGGATCTCTCGGCGGTCGGCATCGACCGTGGCGACAAGCTCCGCGCCAATCACCAGGAGATCGACAGGAAGATGATCCGGGCGTTGCCCCGCCGGTGCGTCGCCAGCCGCGGCCGTGCCGCTTGGCCTGGCTGGGCCGCCTGGGCTGCTGGTCGCGGAGCCGGATGCGGTCATGGGCGCTGATTCTGCTGTTTCGGCGTTACACACGGATGACATGTGGGGCGGGTGGTGTGTTGGACGGGTCCGGCGTGCTTGAGGAGCGCGAGCGGCGGATCGTGGCGATCGACGACCCTGCCGATCCTCGGGTTGAGGACTATGTGGCGCTGACCGACGTGGCGCTGCGCCGGCGGCGTGAACCCGCGGAGGGGTTGTTCATCGCGGAGGGCGAGAGGGTGATCGACCGCGCGCTACGGGCGGGATACCGGCCGCGCTCGGTTCTGGTCTCGCCGGCGCGGCTGGGGGGAGTTCCGGAGGGTTTCTGGTCCACGCCGACGCACGGCGGGCACGGCGAGTGCGGCGGGCATGGCGAATCTGCCGGGCATGACGAGCACAGCGGTCGCGAGCGGCCGGACCACCATGAGGCGCCGGTCTATGTTGCGGGGCCAGCCGTGCTTGCGCAGATCACCGGCTTTGAGGTGCACCGGGGTGCGCTGGCGTCGATGTGCCGTCGTCCGCTGCTCAACCCCGTGGAACTGCTCCGCGTCGCGAGGCGCGTGCTGGTCTGCGAGGACCTGGTCAGCCACACCAATCTCGGCGCGATCTTCCGGTCGGCGGCCGGGCTCGGCATGGACGCGGTCATGCTGAGCCCGCGGTGCGCGGATCCGCTCTACCGGCGCTCCGTGCGGGTGTCGATGGGCGAGGTCTTCGCGGTTCCCTACGCCCGGCTTGATCCGTGGCCGGGAGCGTTGTCCCTGCTCGGTGAGGCTGGGTTCGAGGTGCTCGCGCTGACGCCCGCGTCCGACGCTGACGAACTGGCGGTCGCAACGGCCGGTCCCGGTGATCGCGTTGCTCTGTTACTGGGGACGGAAGGCCAGGGCCTGACCGGCGAGGTCCTGGCCACGGCGACCCGGCGGGTTCGGATTCCGATGGCCCACGGCGTGGATTCGCTGAACGTGGCGGCGACGGCGGCAATCGCCTGTTATGTGCTGGGCGTCCGCCCGTGACGACCGCTCAGGCCGACGACGCCAGCCAGCTTCCCACCGGACCGGGAAGATTCCTGACGGCCCAGAAGACGGCGATCAACGCAGGCAGCAGCGGCAACAGGCGGGGCGGGAGGCTGGGAACCCGACGGCACCATCCCGCGCACCGTGCCATCGCGATCAGCCAGCCGAGGGCGAGACCGGGCGCGGCGAGGACGAAGAACAGGTTGTGGTCGGCGGCGGCGATCGGATGGCCGTGCAGGAGCTGGTGCAGTCCGCGTAGAGTCCCGCAGCCTGGGCAGTCCCAGGTTGTGAGGGCCCGGAAGGGGCAGCTCGGATAGTGCCCCGGCTCGGCCGGGTCGACCAGGTAGACGCGGACGCACACGCCGACCGCCAACGCGCCCACGGCGCTGAACCCCCCCAGCCGCGCCCGAGGCGACCGGTTCAGGTGCGGCGCTAACGGCCTTCCGGGTCGGTACCGGCGGCCGACCGTGAGGGCCGGGTCGGATCGAGCCGGGTCGGGTGGGGCCTGCGCGGCGGGCCTTGGCGCGGACGGCGCCGGTGCGGAGGGCGCTGACGCGGAGCGCCTCGCTCTGATGGAGCGTGGCGCGCGGGTTCCCACCAGCCGAGCGTAGACGAGGGCACACTTCTCCGGCGCACCGTCGCCGGCCGTTGCGGCGGCCCCGTCGACGTCCGCGGAGGATGCTGGAGGCAGGCGGCGTCGGGAGTGGCAGCGGCAGCCGGGTGCGGCGGCGGAGCGGAGTGATGTGCATGGCACAGGCCGGCGATCGGGACGTGGCACGCGAGCGGGGGAGCGCCGGTCCGGTGCCGCCGTACGCGGCGCGGGCCGCGGGAGCGGACGATCCCGGCGCGGACGCCCCGGGATACTCCGGCCTGGCGACCTTCGCCGGTCTGCCCTGGATGCCGGGACTCGGCGATCTTCGGGCGCGCCGGCCCGATGTCGCTGTGGTCGGGGCTCCGTTCGACATCGCGACCACGCACCGGCCGGGCGCGCGTTTCGGCCCGCGGGCGCTGCGCGCTCAGGCGTACAACCCTGGCACATATCATCTTGATCTTGGTATAGAGATCTTTGACTGGCTGGACGTCGTTGACGCGGGGGACGCGCACTGCCCGCACGGGCTGACCGAGGTCTCACATCGCAACATCCGGGCGAAGGTCGGCGACGTCGCGCGGCTCGGCGTCATCCCAGTGATCATCGGGGGGGACCACTCGATCACCTGGCCGGCGGCTAGCGGGGTCGCCGAGGCGGTGGGCTGGGGTGAGGTCGGCCTGCTGCACTTCGACGCCCACGCCGACACGGCCGACATCATCGACGGGAACCTGGCCTCGCACGGGACGCCTATGCGGCGGCTCATCGAGTCGGGGGCGGTGCGCGGGCGCAACTTCGTCCAGGTGGGGCTGCGCGGGTACTGGCCTCCGCCGGACGTGTTCGCGTGGATGCGCGAGCAGGGTATGCGCTGGCACCTGATGCACGAGATCTGGGAGCGGGGGAGCCGAGAGGTGGTCGCCGAGGCGATCGCGCAGGCGGTGGACGGCTGCCGCGCGCTCTACCTGTCGGTCGACATCGACGTCCTCGACCCGGGGTTCGCGCCTGGGACGGGCACCCCCGAGCCGGGCGGCATGAACCCGGCCGACCTGTTGCGGGCCGTGCGGCAGATCGCGCTGGACACGCCGATCGTCGCCGCGGACATCGTCGAGGTCTCGCCTCCGTACGACCACGCGGAGACGACGGTGAACAGCGCGCACCGGGTCGCGATGGAGATTTTCGCGGCGTTGGCGCATCGCCGCCGTAGCGCGGCCGGTGGGACGGCGGACCTTCCCGCGGGGCTCCCGAAGGCGAAAGCTGGGTCTTGAACTCAGGCGGCTGTCGGTTCCTGGTGGAGTTCACCGGCCGTGCCTACCTGGAGGATCCGTCCGCCGCGCATCACGGCCAGGCGGTCGGACAGCGCCAGGGCCTCCTCCCGGTCGACGGTGGCGTGCAGCACGGTCACCCCGACCTGTCGTTGCAACGCCTTGAGCCCGTCGCGCAGGGCGCGGCGCAGCCGTTCGTCCTGGGAGCCGAGGGGGTCATCCAGCAGCAGCACCCTGGGGCGCAGCACCAGCGCCCGGGCCAGCACGACCCGTTGCTGCTGCTCGGCGGAGAGCTGGGGCGGGCGGCGGCGGGCGTACTCCGACATCTGAACGACGGCGAGGGCGGAGCGGACCCGCGCCGAGGTCTCGGCCCGGCCCGGCATGGTGACGCCCCGCGCGTGCCGCAGACCGAAGGCGACGTTCGCGGCGACGTCCAGGAAGGGGAACAGGGCGTAGCCGCCGAAGACCGCGCTGACGGGGCGGCGGTGGGCCGGCATGTCGGCGAGGTCCTCGCCGTCAAGACGAACATGCCCGGACGACGGTTCGTCGAGTCCCGAGATCAGCCGGAGGGCCGTGGTCTTGCCGCATCCGGACGGACCGAGAAGGCAGAAGTACTCGCCCGCCTGGACCGTCAGATCGACGCCGTCAACGGCAGCCACGTCCCCGAACCGTCGGCTCAGCCCGACCATTTCGATCTGTCCGCCCCGACGACCGCTGTCCGCCATGCTCACCCCCAGATCTCCCGGCCCGCCGTGGTGCGTACCGGGCGGGAACGACAGTCTCACCCCGGCGCGGGATGCGTCCGGCCGCCCCGTAATCCACGGGATGTCGAGCGCCTGCGGATGGAGTGCTGTTGGGCGGGAGGTGATTGATCGGGGGGTGGCGCGGCGCGGGAACGTCCTCCGGGTAACAAGCTCGGGAACATCCGGGCGGTATCGGCGTGTGAACGGACGTCCGGAACGTCGATGCGGTAACGCCTGGGCTCAGGAACGGGGATCGAGGTGGAGCGCGTCCTCTTCCGCGGTGCGTCGCCACGCCTCGTGGTCGGTCGGCGTGTGCGCGCGATGGGCGCCGTCGGTGCTCTCCACGACCTGATCGAGCCCCGAGTCGTCGAACTCGGAATCGCCGGATGGTCCATCGGGGTAGATATCGGGACCGTCTGCCGAGCCGGAGCCGTTCCTTTCGGCCTCGGCGTAGGGATCCGGGTCCGGGATCTCGGCGGCGAGCTGCCGGTCGAAGGACGAGGCGCGTTCTTCCCGCGGGGTGATCGGATTGCTGATCAGCCTACTCGGCCGGTCCGGTGGATCCCAGCTGTCGTCGAGGGGATCGAGTCCGGCGTCCGTGGATCCGAGGTCGTCGCTGTCGGTGATCTCGGCTCGTTCCAGCGGGCTGTTGCCGTCCATGGGATCGCGGACGTCCCGGTCGGGCTGTTCGGGGTCCGAGGCGGGCCATGTCATCGCTGCCTCCTGTTCCGGCGTGAACGGCCGAGTTGTTCCGTGAACGGCTGCTCCATGAACGGCGGAGCGTGGGTGGCCGGTCGCCACCCGCGCAGTCTCTGACCATGGCCCTTCCCGGGAGCGAGTGGGCTAACCGGGTCATCCGACGAGTAGCCCGGCCGGTCGCCCACCCCCGCTGACGGAAGCCGCGGCAATACCGTATAGCGTCCCCAAATGTGGCTACTGTTGCTGAGCGGATTCTCGGGCAGCTCGCGCGCATTCCCGACGGTCTGGACGACGGCAGTCTGGCCGCGGCGATCAGCGCCAATCGCGCAACGGTGAACCAGGCGTGCCGCCGGCTCGCTGCGCAGGGCCGGTTGGACCGATCGCCGGGTCCTGGCGGGCTGATCGTCAATCGTCTCGTGGACGTCCCCGAGAATGCCGCGACACCCGAGCGAACCGGCCCGCCCACACCCGCGCCGGAGCCCGCCCCGCCCCTCGACCCGCCGAACCCCGCGCCGGCCGCGGTCGCCGCCGCCGATCCGCCTGCCGAGCCCGAACCGGTCGCCGCGCTCGACCCAGTTGCCGAGCCTGAGCTGAGCACCGAGCCTGAGCTGGCCGCGGAGCCCGAGCCGGTCATGGACGTCGCGGCACCGGCAGCCGTTACCGAGACGCCAGGCCCGGTGGCGGCCGTGGCGGAGCCCGACGTCGAGGTGCCGTCGACGGAGCCGCCTGTGGCCGAAGCTCCGCTGGCCGTGTCGCCGGTGACCGAAGCCGTGGTGCCGACGGCATCCGCGGAATTGGCGGAGCCAGTGGTCCCTGCGGAGCCGGCGCCGGCCGAAGTCTCAGCGGTCGACGCGGACGGGGCGGCCTCGGATGAGGCGGCCTCGGATGAGGCGGATGCTGTCGAGGTCCACGCTGCGCAGGTTGAGGCTGCCGACGCCGAGGTCGCCGACGCCGAGGTCACAGGTCCGGCTGAAGTGGTCGCGGCGGTGGTGACCATACCGGTGGTGGTCGACGAGGCCGCGCCGGTTGTCGAGGTCACCGAGCCGGTGGTTGCCCGTCCCGTCGACCTCGGAGCGCACGCGACCGGTCTCACCGCGGCCGACGGCGTGCCCGTCGCGAACGACGCGCCCGTCACAGGCCTGAACGGTGCCACCGACGTGATCGCGGCGGGCGCCGTGGCGCGGGACGAGGATCCCGTCGCGGCGCTGGGTAAGGCGATGGCGGCGCTGGACGAGGCGGTCGCGGCGATCACCAGCGTGGCGGCGGCCGCGGTGCCGTCGCCACGCGTGGCCCAGACGGAGCCAGAGGCCCTAGCTTTCGCCACCCCGTCCACCGGAGACGCGCAGACTTCATCGCCGCGGACTGATCGTTCGCGGCCCGACATGGCGGCGGGTCCTGGCCTTGCCGCCGGGGACGCGCCCGTGGACGACCGGTCCGCGCATGCCGTCCAGGAACCCGCCGCGGCCGATCCCGCGGAGGGGGAGAACCCGTCGTCTGGAGCGGATCCGGCGGCACAGGCCGGCCCGGCTGCGCCCGCGGTTCGGCGAACGTGGTGGCGCCGGCTGTTCGTGCGCGGCACCGGATGACAAGCAGTTTGCTACCGGTGGCGACATGGTCGCTGTCGGTAGCCTGACGCGCGGGGTCCGTGCGGAGCTCGTTGTGCGCGAGCGTCATCCACCAATCATGAGGAGTGCATGTTCATGCGAGCGAGATCGCTCGTCGCTGCCGTCGTGCTGTCGTCGTTGGCGCTTGTTGCCTGCGGTAGCCGCGCGAGTGATTCCGGTTCGTCCGACAACGCGCCGACCGGTGGCACGTCGACCAACACCGCATCCGACACCGGGGTGTCGCCGACCGAGATCAAGGTGGGTGTCATCGCGGGGCTGAGTAGCGGCCTCGGCCCTGACACGTTCTCCGCCTCGCTCTACGGCGCGACCGCCTACTTCGAGGCGCTCAACGCGCGCGGCGGGATCAACGGTCGCAAGATCGACGTGGTCGACTGCGACGACAAGGGCTCCGGTGACGGCAACGTCGCCTGCGTGCGCAAGCTGATCGACGACGACGAGGTGTTCGCGCTCGCCGGGGTGACGGCCTTCGACTACGCCGGCGCCCAGTACGTGAACTCGAAGGGTGTGCCGGACATCGGCGGCCAGCCGGTGTCCGCGGCGTACGACCAGTACCCGCACCTGTACTCGATCTACGGCAGCTACTACCCGCGGGACGGCCGCCGGCCGGGCTTCGATGGGACGCTGTACGCGGGCACCGAGAACTACCGCTGGTTCAAGGAGAAGCTCGGCGCCCGGGTGGCCGGTGTCGTCTACTACAACGTCGCCCCGTCACAGCGCTACGCGACCTCGATCGCCGACGGCCTGCGCGCCGAGGGCTACGAGGTCATCGAGGAGCAGATCAACCTCGGCGCGCCGAACTGGGACGCCGCCGTGCAGGACATGAAGCGGCGCGGCGCCCAGGTCGTCTTCGACGCGATGGACGACGGCGGCAACGGCCAGCTCTGCCAGGCGATGCAGCGCCAGGACCTGACCGTGCAGGCGAAGGTGACCACCGCGCAGGGCATGGCGGGCAACATCGCGCAGATCTACGCGAACTCGCCGCAGTGCCGGAACACCATCTTCGCGACCAGCACGTCGGCGACCTTCTCCGACGAGTCGATCCCCGCGGTCAAGGCGTTCCGGGACGCGGTGGCGGCGCACGTGCCGGCGGACCGCGTCGCGAAGATGAACCAGTGGATGCTCGAGGGCTACGCCTCGGCGCAGTGGCTGGGCGACGCGATGGAGTCCTGCGGGGCGGACCTGACCCGTGAGTGCGTCGAGAAGTTCATGAACCGCTCCGAGCCCTACGACGGTGACGGGCTGCTCATCCCGCGCGGCTTCAGCAAGCTGGCCCAGGCGCCGGCGGAGTCGAAGAACTGCGTGAACGTCGCCCGCTGGCAGGATTCGGCGAACGGCGGCAAGGGCGGTTGGGTCACCCAGAGCGGTGCCTTGAACAGCACCTGCTTCACGGTGCGCAACCTGCCGTACCCGGCGGCCTGACGCCGGCCGGGGCCGTCCGGAAGCACTCCGGACGGCCCCGGACCCGCACCCGGAGAGCCGGCAGGGTCGGCAGGGTCAGAAGAGGATCAGGCGCCGGCGGCGAGCAGTTCGCTCGCGCCGAGCTCCGCCGGTGTGCCGGCGAAGGTGACCTCACCACGGTGCAGCACGTACACCATGTCGGCGAGGGCGAGCGCCTCCTCGGTGTACTGGTCGGCCAGGATCACGGTCGTGCCTGCGTCGGCGACCGTGCCCAGCCAGGCGAACAGCTCGCTGGCGACCTTCGGGGACAGGCCGAGCGACAGCTCGTCCACCATGAGCACGGACGGGCGCGCCAGCAGGGCGCGGGCCAGCGCCAGCATCCGGCGCTCACCGCCCGACATCGATCCGGCCCGCTGGCCCAGCCGCTCCCGAAGCCGGGGGAAGGCATCCAGAGCGGGCGAGATGTCCGGGTTCCCGCTCGCCTCGGCGATGATCTGCAGGTTGTCGCGGACGGACAGCGTCGCGAACACGGCGCGCTCGTCCGGCACCAGCATCAGCCCGCGCCGCGCCCGGTTCACCGTGGTCATCTTCGTGATCTGCTCGTCGCGCCAGGAGAGCGTGCCGCTGCGCAGGGGGATGAGCCCGGCGATGACCCGCAGGGTCGTGCTCTTGCCCGCGCCGTTCGCGCCGAGCAGCGCCGTCACCGCGCCAGAGGGAATCGCCATGGTGATGCCGTGCAGCACCTCGATGGTCCGGTACCCGGCCCGTGCGTTCTCCAGCCTCAGCTCGACGGCCGGCAGCTCACCGTCAGCCGGCAGCTCACCCGCGCCGGCCTGCTGTTCGATGCCGGCGGACGGGCCGGACTGCGGGCCGCGCTGCGCGGGCCGGCCGGCGGGCTCGAACCGGCCGACGCCGCCGAGCTGCCCGTGTTGCCCGTACCCGTCGGGGTCGCTGTGGGAGGTCACCGGTTCTCCAGGAGGGCGCGGTAGTGGTGCGGCGGGCGGATCATCGCCCGGCCGAAGACATGGCCTGGGAACCGGCCGCCGGCGAACCGGCCGCGGCGACGCCGGGGCCGAGAGAGGTCGTCGCCTGCGAGGTCAGTGGCCCCTGCGCCAGGTACACCGAGCGGACGGTCGGGTCGTCGCGCACCGTCTCCGGTGAGCCCTCGGCGACCACGCGGCCGCCGACCATCGCGTAGACCCGGTCGACGACGCGGAACACGAGGTCCACGTCGTGGTCGACGAGCAGGATCGCCACGCCGTCGTCGGCGATCCGGCGGACCAGCACCGACAGCTTCTCGGTCTCGGCGGCGTCGAGCCCGCTCGCCGGCTCGTCCAGCAGCAGCACGTCGGGACGGGCGCACAGCGCGCGGGCGAACTCGACGAGCCGCAGCGCGCCAGTGGGCAGGGTTCCGGCGACGGTCCCGCGGATGTCCTCGAGCCCGAGTGAGCCCAGGACCTCCTCGACGACCCCGAGCGCATTCTCCCGGCCGCGTGAGCCCATCCCGAGCAGGCCGCCCGCGTAGTCGCGGCGCCGGTTCTCCGCGGCGACGAGCAGGTTGTCGGCGACGGTGAGGCTCGGGAACAGCGAGGGCACCTGGAAGGTCTGCACCAGGCCGCGCCGGGAGCGGGCGTCCGGGCGCATCTTGGTGATGTCGCGCCGGCCGAGGTGCACGCGGCCCTCGTCGGGCTGCTCGACGCCGGTGAGCAGGCTGAACAGAGTGGACTTGCCGGCGCCGTTCGGGCCGATGAGGCCGGTGACCTGGCCGCTGGGCACGTCCATGTCGACATGCTCGACGGCTGTCAGCCCGCCGTAGCGGCGGACCAGGCCACGGGCCCGCAGATCGTCGCGGCTCATGACGCGCCTCTCTCGACCGGGTATCCGGGCAGGTGCGGTCGGTGCCCGACCAGCTCCCGGCCGTCTGTGGAGTCGTCCGCCGCCGTGCGGGCGCTCGGCAGCGCGTCCAGGCTCAGCCCGGTGCGGGCGGCGTGTGCGGCGACCGCGCTCAGCAGCGCCGCGCCGAAGGCGGTCGGTGCCGGTGCTCCCGGCGGCAGCACGATCCGCAGCTCGCCGAGAGCCGCTCCGCCGCCGGCGCCCGGGACACCGGGCACGTGGCCCGCGGCGCCGCCCGCGGCGAGACGGGCGCTGGCATGGCGGGTGGGCCGCGGCGCGGGGACGAACTCGTCGGCCAGCGTGCGGGCGACCAGCGCGAAGCCGGCCCGGACCGCGGACGCGAGGCCGCCGGGCATCCAGCCCAGCGCCAGGGCGAGGATGCCGACCGCGAGGATCGACGAGCCGGCCGGGGCCAGCACGTCGATGGTGACGATGAACGCCGCCGCGATGATCGCCCCGGCGGCGCTGTCGGCACCGAAGACGATCACGGCGGTGAACCACAGCAGGCTCTGCAACGGCGCGAAGTCGTCCGCCGAGAACGAGGAGGAGCTGAAGGTCAGCAGCCCGCCGCCGAGGCCGGCCACGACCGAGGAGACGGTGAACGCGAGCAGTTTGAGGTTGCGGACGTCCACCCCGACCGCCGCGGCGCCCTCGGTGTGGTCGCGGACGGCGAGCAGGGCCCGGCCGAGCCGGCCGTGGTGCAGGTTGCGCACAACCAGCAGGCCGATGGCCAGGCAGACCAGCTCGAAGATGTAGAAGGCCTCGTCGGTCAGTTCGGAGCCGAAGAACGTCAGCGGGTCGACGTACAGGCCGGTCGCGAAGGTCGGCTGCTCGAAGACGAAGCGGCTCACGACCGCGCCGACCGCGAAGGTCGTCAGCGCGAGAGTCAGCCCGCGCCGGCGGATCGCCGGCCACCCGGTGATCAGTCCGATCGGCGCGACCAGCAGCGCGCCCAGGAACATCGCCCACATGCCGGGGATCGCCGGGATGCCGAACAGGTCGCCGTTGGCGAGCTTGAGGGTGAGCAGGGCGCCCAGGCCCGCGTAGCCGGCGACGCCGAGGGAGAGCTGGCCGCTGTAGCCGGTGAGGATCACCAGCGAGAGGAAGATCAGGGCCAGGGCGGGCACCATGAACGCCGAGCGCAGGTCGGCCGGGGCGAAGGTCAGCGGGGCCAGCAGCAGCGCGGCGCCGCCGAGCTTGCCGAGGATGTCGCGCCGGGCGTCGTGCCGGCTGACCGGGCCGGCGGGGGGAGCGCCCCGGCTGGAGAAGCTCCCGGTCGAGCCGGAGTCGCCGTTGCCCAGCTCGCGCAGCTTGGGTACCACGAGCAGCAGCACCAGCAGCGCGAAGATGAACAGGTTGGACTGCAGAACGATGAGGATCTGGCCGGCGTCGCCCTCGAGGGTGAACTGCTTGAGCTCGCTCTGCAGGACGGCGATGCCCAGCGCGGTCAGCACCGCCACTGGCATGCTCGACAGCCGGGCGGCCACGACGACGGCGAACGTCTCCAGGACGAGCAGCGTCAGCCCGTACGGGTTGAGCTGGAACCGGGGCGCCAGCAGGATGCCGGTGAGGCCGGCCATCGTGGTGCCCAGCGCCCACCCGGCCGCGGCGACCCGGTCGGCGGGCACGCCGGAGAGCTCGGCGAGCTGGCGGTCGTCGACGACGGCCCGGATCTGGCGGCCGAACTTCGTCTTCGCCGCGATGAGCCCGAGCACGATGCAGAACGCGACGACCATGGCCAGCTCGGCCAGGGCGTCGACGCCGATGCGGGTGTCACCGAAGATCGTGACCGACTCGTTCGGGAAGATACTCGGCGCGTCGCTGCGGGAGCCCAGGCCCCAGATGCCGGCCGTCATGCCGAGCGTGAGGACCAGGACGCCGAGGCTCGCGACCAGCGACTCGGCGGCGGAGGCGCGTCGACGGGCGAGCGGGCGGAACACGAGCCGTTCGAGTAGAAGCCCGATGCCGGGGGAGAGGATGCCGAGGGCGATCACCGCGGCCAGCCAGATCGGCAGGTCCCACTCGACGACCATCTCGCGGAACACGTACGCGACCAGGGTCGCGATTCCGCCCTGCGCGAGGTTGAGAACGCCGTTGGTGCGGTAGGTGACAAGCAGCCCGATGCCGGAGAGGGCCGCGATGGCCCCGATGGAGATGCCGGCGAGAGCAAGATCGATACTGGTCATCCGGTCACCCCGGGAAGGGTGTCGACGGTGCCCATGGTGTCGGTGCCCATGGTTTCAGTGCCCATGGTTTCAGTGCCCATGGTGTCGCCCCGGGCCCGCTCAGTACCGCTGGCCGGGCGCGGCGGTGCTGATCTCGGTGGCGCCGGTGTGGTTCGACATGGCGGGCTGACCGGGGTGGCCGCCGGCGCCGGTGTGCTCCCCATTCGCCGCGCCGCTGGCGGCGGCCGCGATGATCAGCGTGTGCAGGTCGTCGACCTGGCCGGCGAGCCGGTTCTGCGCGGCCTGCGTCGCGTCGACCCGGTCGGCGATCAGCAGGGCACTGCCCACGAGGACGAGCGCAAGCCCGCCGAAACCGCCGGACACGACGTACGGCAGCTGGTAGGCCACGTCGGTCTCCTTGGAGACTCCCAGGTAGCACCCCAGTAGCAGGACTCCGCCCGCCGCCGCGACCACCCACCCCCGCAGCGCTCGCACGACATCGACGACGAGGCGCGACGTAGGTCGCGCTCCGGCGGCGGCTGCGGTCTGCTCGTCCACTTCGTCTCCCCCAAGGAGCGTGTCGGCTGTGCCCGTCGCCGTGACGCGCCGCGGGGCACGTCCAGCGTGCCTCGCTGTGAATCCCCGACGACAGCCGCCAGATTAGTGCGCGGAGCTCACCAGGTGGAGTGTCAGGTTGGGCGAGGGCAGTTCCCGGCCAGGTGTTGGCGGGCACGCGGCATCCACGCGGATACCGCCCTGGGAGGATATGTCCTGCTTCAACCCGCCTTATCGAGGCCTACCCACCAGACATCTGTCGGCAACCGGTCACCGCCCGTCCGGTGTTTTTTCCCGGGCGGACGGCGACCCATGCGTGACCGTTGGTGGAGATGGCCCGAAAGTGCCGGCCGGGGACCGGGCTGGTGTGAGCCCGGTGAGCCTCAGCCCTCGGCGAGGCCGGCCTCAGCGAGACCGCTGTCGGCGGGCTCGCTGGGCTGGCGTGGGAGCGGCGGCGCGAACACCGGGGTGGCCGCTGCCGAGCACGGCCCCCCGGCGAGCACGTCGCCACCGGTCAGGTCGTCGTCGAGCAGGCCGCCGCCGAGGGCACCACCGCCTATCGGGCCGTCGAGCGGCTCGCAGCGGTCCGCCCACACCCGGCGCCGGCCGGTGGTCGACCTGTCCTCGACCTGAAGCGGCGTGGGCACGCCGTTCAGCATCGCCTGCAGGTGCGCCCATTCGTGCGCCAGGTCCCAGGTCGCGAACGACCCGAGGTGCTCACCCTCGTAGTCGTAGACATGGAAGGGACGGCTCACCTGCTCCCCTCTCCGGCCGGGGACGGCCCGTAGCCCGGACCGTCCTCTCCCGCTCGCGGTCACGTAACTCCCTGCGCTGCGGCCGGTGCCTGGACCGGCATCGGCCGGGCTTCGGCCGCAGTCATCGTGTCACGCCGGCCCGGAGCCGATCGGGCATACCGGCGAAAGCCCGCCGGAAATCGCTGACGGGTCGACGGACACCGCCGTCACGAGACGATCGGGACGTCGCCGCGCCGCGCCGCGACCGGCTCGGGCACCGCCGTCGAGCGCCAGGCATCCGTGACGATCTTCTCGATGGTCGAGGACGGAGAGGTCCAGCCCAGGTCGGCCCGGATGCGGCGGCTGTCGGCGATGAGCGCTCTGGGTTCGGGCACCGGGGGCAGGGTCACCCGCGGCACGTCCCGGCCCGTCACGCTCTCCACCGTCCGCAGCACGTCGGTGACGCTCACGCCGAGGCCGCTGCCGACGTTGTAGACGGTGCAGCGGCCCGGCACGGTCGCCCGCAGCGCGGTCAGGTACGCCCGCGCCATGTCGACGACGTGGACGTACTCGCGGATCGACGCGCCGTCACCGTTCACCCGGAAGGCGTCGCGCCGGCCCGTTGCGACGCCGAGCGCGGCCGGGATGATCCGGCTGCTGTCGCGGTCGGCGTGCGAGCCGACCGCCCCCGCGACGTTGAACGAGCGCAGCACGACGGCGCCCAGCCGCCCGGTGGCGGCCTGGTAGGCCACCGCCTGCTCCGCGGCGAGTTTCGAGGCGCCGTAGGGATTCGTCGGCGCGGGTGCGCGTGTCTCCGGGATAGGGGAGGTACCCGTGTCCCCGTAGACGGCGCAGCTCGAGCCGAAGACGAACCGCGGGGCCACCCCGGTGGCCCGGGTGCCCGCGTCGAGGGCCGCCAGCAGGTTGGTCGTGCCCGTGACGTTCGCCGCGAAGTACCGCAGCGGCGTCTCGCGGGACTCCCGCACCCTGGTCAGAGCGGCGAGGTGGCACACCCCGTCGAACCCGCGGCTGACGCCCGCCGCGGCGAGCTGGCGTGGTTCGAGCAGGTCGGCCTGGACCACCTCGATCACCCTCGACAGCCTCGTCCGGGCCGTCGCGTCCCGGACGAGCGCGGTCACCTGGTGGCCGGCGGCCGAGAGCAGGTCGGCGGTGACGCCGCCGACGAACCCGGACGCGCCGGTGACGAGGATGCGCACAGCGGCCTGATCAGACCGATGCCCGCATGCGCAACCCGGGCAGGAGGGTCTCCCGGTGGCGCCAGGCGAGCTCCAGGCAGGCGGCGGCGGAGGGAGCGAGCGGCTCGGTGTCGACGAGCCGGCGCAGGGAGGCCTGGGTGAACGGGATCCCCTCGTGCGCCTGCCGGCCCGGCCCCGTCGAGACGACCGACCCCTCGGCGTTCGTCCGGACCATGTCGGCGAACAGCGTGTCGAACGTGTCGGCCTCCACGACCAGGACGGTGAGGATCTCGCCGAACAGGGTGAGCGCGTCGAGGCCCATGCCGAAGCAGAAGACCCGCAGCGTGCCCGCGCGGCGCGCCTGCTCGAAGGAGCGGAACGGCTCGTCGGTGTCGTAGTCGATCGGCCGGGACGAGCTGCCGTCGTGCTCGGCGTTACCCAGCAGCTCCTCGCTGAGCTCGCGCATGACGTTGCGCCACAGGTCGAAGTCGGCCTCGTGGTGGAACGGGGTGATCCCGGACGGCTGGAACACCCCCGCGGGCAGCACGTGGTACACCCCGCCCGCCGTCGCCACGGAGCCGGCGCTGCGCCGGTGCAGGACGAAGCTGGCGCTGCCCCGGTCGAGCCGGATCGTCAGGGTGTTGATGGAGGGCAGCGCGACCCGCCCGGCGAGGTCGAACGGATCGCCGATGCGGCGCCGGAACGGCAGCGCGGGCCAGGCGAGCTCGCCGCCCATCATCGCCGCCGCGGTCTCGTGCGCCACGGTCTCGCAGACGTCGACGGCGTCGAAGTAGGTGGTGTGGCCGAAGGTGAGGGTAGGGGGGGCACCCTCGGCCTCGGCGACGTCCAGCAGCCGGAAGCTGAGCCGGTTCTCGAACAGGGTCGGCCGGTCGAGGTCGCGCATCGCCCGGGTGTAGCGCTGGTAACGCGACTGCGCGCCGCCGTCGCCGACCAGCGGGCGGGTGGCGTCGGCCTCCGGCTCGGCGCCGGTGATCGCCGGCTCGCCCGCCGACTGCTCCCAGCGCAGGCCGATGTCGTTGATGTCCACCGGGGTGTCCCACACCCAGCCGGGACGGGCCAGCAGCCCGTTGCCGAGACGGTAGGCCTCCGGGTAGAGCCGGGCCGCGGCGCGGGCCAGGCTGATCCGGTGGTGGTTCAGGTGGTCCCGGGTCAGCCGCCAGGCGCGCTGGCTGCCGGCGACCTTCTCGACCGCGGAGCCGCGCGGTGGCTCACGACGCCGGTCGGCCAGACCGCCCGGGGCGAGTCCGACGTCCTCGGGTGACAGACCGAGGTTGCGCGCGATGTGGCGCAGCGTGGAGATGTCGTGGATCGCCCGCCGCCCGCTCTCGACCTTCGACACATAGGACTGGTCGAAGCCGAGGAGATCGGCGAGTTGCTGCTGGGTCAGGCCATGGGCCTGCCGGTACGCCCGTAGCAGCGATCCAATTCCAACGCTTGTTGGAGTCGGTCGCGGTGGGGTCCACAGCCAGGTTTGTCCAGTCACCCGCTGTCCTCTCGTCCGGCGTCGGAGTAACGCGAAGTGAGCATAACGAGTCGGGCATCTAGGAGCGCACACACATAAATCGAACTGTGTCTATTAGCCGAGTTTTATAGCTGACCGCGACGCCGTATGTACTTGCTGTCAATGGCTCGGGGACATGACGAACTCGTAGCGCGACGTTCCGCCGTCTCGGCGGGCGTCCGCCGGGAAATCTCGGGGGAGCACATCTTGGCCACCGGGGGCACTTCTTGTCGCCCCCGAAGCGCTCGTCAGCGATCACCGGTTCGGGATCCCGTCCGCCAGATCAAGGAAGACGACCACGACGATCAACGCAAAGACCCAGCGCAGCAGGCCCATTCGCCCCCACACGTCGCGGAGCAGGCCGCGCCCCGCGCGCCCGCCGATCACCAGAAGCGCGAGCAGCGCCCCGCCGACGACAACGAGGAAAACCCCGGCATAGCTACGATCCACGCCCAGGACGATCTCATGGTCGAGGGGTTCTCGGGACAGTAACGGGGTGGGTACTCGCGATGTCGCGCGTAACGGGCGGATTCCGTGTCCTGGCGTCGATCACGGAGCCCCTGCTCGGGCGTTCTTGATTACGCTGAGTAAGTAGGAGGCGTGATGTGAATCACATAGCCTCTTAGGTGTTCGGGGCCGCTCTCAGGCATACCCACCTGCCCACCGGGGTACACAAGGCCCCGCACTCGGCGGCCCGGGTCAGCCGCTCGACGGCGTAGGGGTGCTCGCCCGGCCGGCCGCACCGCCATCGGCCCGGCCACGCACCCGAGGACTACCCGACCCCCTGTCGGCGGACCACCCCGCCGGGCCTGATGGACTACCCCGCGGCCACCCCGAGGGCTACCCCACCGTCGTCCCTAGGCCCCGCGCACGTTCCTGCCCGTCACGTGCCGCCACCCGCCCCCGCGACCGCCGCCACCCGGGCCGCGACCGGCCACCCGCCGCGGCCCGCGGGTTCGTCCGATGTGGTGCACCGGAAGCCTGTCGTCCCTACCCTGTTCCGGATGTCCACGGCGCTTCTGACCGATCACTACGAGTTGACCATGCTGCGGGCGGCTCTGCGCTCCGGCGCGGCCGAACGCAGAGCGGTCTTCGAGGTCTTCACCCGGTCCCTGCCCGCCGGCCGTCGCTTCGGAGTCATGGCCGGCACCGGGCGCCTGCTCGCCGCGCTCGCCGACTTCCGGTTCGGCCCGGCCGAGATCGACCACCTGTCCGCGACCGGCGTCGTGGATCCCGACACGGCCGACTGGCTGGCCTCCTACCAGTTCCGCGGCGACGTCGACGGGTTCGCCGAGGGCGAGCCCTTCCTGCCCGACACCCCCGTCCTCGTGGTGGAGGGCACGTTCGCCGAGTGCGTCCTGCTGGAGACCCTCGTCCTGTCGGTGCTCAACCACGACAGCGCCATCGCCGCCGCCGGCAGCCGCATGGTCGCCGCCGCCGGCGACCGGCCGTGCATAGAGATGGGTGGCCGGCGCACCCACGAGCAGGCCGCGGTCGCCGCCGCGCGGGCCGCCTACCTCGTCGGCTTCACCGCGACGTCCAACCTGGAGGCGGCGCGCCGCTACGGCGTGCCCAGCGCAGGCACGAGCGCGCACGCCTTCACCCTCGCGCACCACGACGAGGCGGCGGCGTTCGCGGCCCAGGTCGCGGCACTCGGCGCCGGCACGACCCTGCTGGTGGACACCTACGACATCCCGACCGGGATCGCCAACGCCGTGGCCGCGGCGGGCAGCGAGCTCGGGGCGATCCGCATCGACAGCGGGGACCTCGCCGGCGGCGCCCGGGCGGCCCGCACCCAGCTCGACCAGCTCGGCGCCGAGTCCACCCGGATCATCGTCACCGGCGACCTCGACGAGCACTCGATCGCCCGCCTGGCCTCGGCCCCCGTCGACGGCTACGGCGTGGGCACCAGCCTGGTGACCGGGTCGGGCGCACCCACCGCCGGCTTCGTCTACAAACTCGTCGAGGTTGACGGTGAGCCGGTCGTCAAGACTTCTGTGGGCAAGCGCAGCCGCGGCGGGCGCAAGGACGTCCTGCGCCGCCTGGGCCCGAACGGACTGGCCGTCGCCGACCTGGTCATCCCCAGAGCACCCCTCGACCGCTCCGCCGCCCCGCGGCCCGCCGGCGGTGCGTCCGCTGCCCGCGTACCTGGCGGAGAGGCGCTGGACGGGGCTGTGGGGCGCCGGGACCGCCATCTCCTCGTCCCCCTGATGCGCGGCGGCCAGCTCGTCGCGGACACGCTCGTCGGCGCGGCCGGAGTCGCCCGGGCCCGGGAGCACCACCGGCTCGCCCTGGAGTCCCTACCGGCCGGCGCGCGCGAGGTCTCCTTCGGACGTCCATGCCTGCCGGTCGTGGTCGCAGCGGCGGAGCCGCGGACCTCCTTCTGACCGGTGAAGCCGCGGGCACCGCGGACAGGGGCGCGCCGGCACGCCTGTCGGGAAGAGGGGTGCCGGCGCGGGTGCCGGGGCGGACGGCCAGACTTGACCGGTGGCCTCCGTCTCGTCGGCGAACGTGACGTCCGGCGCGACTGGCGGCGACCCGGCCCGGATACCGGCCGTCGCCGTCAGCGTCGATGTCGTCCTGCTGACCCTGCGCGCCGGACGGCTGTGCGTCCTTGTCATCCAGCGCGACAGCGAGCCGTTCCGCGGTTGCTGGGCGCTGCCCGGCGGCTTCGTCGGACCGGACGAGGACCTCGACTCCTCCGCGCTGCGCCAGCTCGCCGAGGAGACCGGGGTGACCACCGCCGGCCACCTCGAGCAGCTGCGCACCTACGGCTGCCCGACCCGGGACCCGCGGACCCGGGTCGTCAGCGTCGCCTATTTGGCCCTGCTGCCGAACCTCCCGCAGCCCACCGCGAGCGGGAACGGACCGCAGGCCCGCTGGTGGCCGGTCGAGGACCTGGGCTCCCCGGACGGTCCTACCCTGGCCTTCGACCATCCGCAGATCGTCTCGGACGGAGTCGAGCGGGCGCGCGGCAAACTCGAGTACACGTCGCTGGCGGCCGCCTTCTGCGAGGAGCCGTTCACCCTGGCCGACCTGCGCCGGGTGTACGAGGCGGCCTGGGGCGTGGTCCTGGACCCGCCCAACTTCCGGCGCAAGGTGCTCTCCACCCCGGGCTTCGTCGTCGCGGTCGGCCAGCGGGCCTCCCCACGCGGCGGCGGCCGTCCAGCCGAGCTCTACCGCCTCGGCTCCGCGACCGCCCTACACCCCCCGCTACTCCGCCGCTCGGTTTAGACGTCCACCAACAGCCGATCCAGTCGGTTCCGGCGCCTTTGGGGTCGCCGGAGCTCCCTGTCCTGGCGTGCATGAGGGTCCGGGCTTGCGGGGCCGGGTGCTCCGCCCTGTTTGCTCTCCGTCTCCGCGCGTTTGCTCCGGTCTCAGGGTGAGTCCGTTGCTCCGCATGGTCCGCGGACCGTCCGCGCTGTTTGTTTCGCGACGGGGATCGCGACCCGCCGTGCCCGGACTCCAGCCCTCCGAACTGTTCCCTCAGAGCGGCGCCTGCCGGGCGATGCCGCACCGGGCGCCCGGGCCACGGGGACCGGCCGCGCCGCGCCGTGCTGGGGGTGGGGGTGGGTGCGCGGCGGCTGTCGGTATCGAGGCGGGCTGGGCTGGCGGTGCTGCGTGGCGGTGATCACGGGTGTCGGGCGGGGTCGGGCCTGCGGCGCGGGCCTGGTGCGGCCGGGACCACGATGTCCGTCGTTCCGGAGATCACAGTGGTGTCCGTTGTGACCGTGCGCGACGCAGGGCCGGTCCCCGTGAAGTCCCGATCGGGAGGCGTAACAATAGACGTCGTGTCCGTCACTGCCGTGTCTCCGGTTGACGTCGAGGACGTCGAGGACTCCCCCGAAGACGATCGCCTCTGGGTGACCATCGTCTGGAACGACCCGATCAACCTCATGTCCTACGTGACGTACGTCTTCCGCAAGCTCTTCGGGTACAGCGAGCGGAAGGCGACCAAGCTCATGCTCGACGTCCATCACAAGGGGCGGGCGACGGTGGCGTCCGGCACCCGGGAGGAGATGGAGGCCGCGGCGGAGCGGCTGCACACCTACGGCCTGTGGGCCACCATCGCCCAGGACTGAACGTCGCGGGCTGAACGTGATCGGGAGCGGATGATCGGGAGCGGAGGCGTGTGAACGGGTTCCGGCGCACCAGGGCCGGGATCGAGCTGCGGCTGCCCCGGCTCGAGTCGTCCCTGCTCACCGAGCTGTTGGGCCAGGTCGACGCGTTGCTGGAGGCGCCGCCGGTCGACGATCCGCTGGAGGCGCTTGTCGGGCTGCGCGACACCGCCCCGCCGCCCCCGGAGGATCCCGCGGTCGCGCGGCTGCTGCCCGACCCCTACCCGGACGACCCGCTGGCCTCCGGGGACTTCCGGCGCCGGCGCACCGACGAGGCCCTGGCCCGTAAGCGCGACGCGGCCCGGCGCGTGCTGGCGGCCGTGCCGGCGCCCGGTGCCGTCCTGGTGCTCGACGAGGACGCGGCGCAGGACTGGCTGACCGTCCTCAACGACCTGCGGCTGGTGCTCGGCACGCGGCTCGGTCTCACTGACGACGAGTCGACCGCCGAGCTGGAGAATCTCACGCCCGAGGATCCGCGCCGGCCGGTCGCCGCGGTCTACGCGTTCCTGACCGAGCTGCTCGACGAGCTCACCCGGGCGTTGCTCTAGGCCGAGCCAGGCCGGTCCGGGTCAGGGCCCGAGGCCGGTCCCGGGCCCTGACCCGAACCGGGCCCGGGGCGGATCGGTGCATCCGGTCCCGAAGTGGGGCGGTTCCCCGGCGCCGTAACCTGGTGCGAGCCGGTCGTGGTCAGGTCTGTGTTCACATGGACGCCCGATCCGGCCCGTTCGCGTCGTACGGTTGTCGCGTGCTGCGCATCGACCGAACCCACTACGAGGCGATCGTCGCCCATGCCCGCCGCGACCATCCCGACGAGGCGTGCGGCGTCATCGCCGGGCCCGAGGGCTCGGATCGGCCGGAGCGTCACATCCCGATGGTCAACGCCGCACGCTCACCCACCTTCTACGAGTTCGACCCGGCCGAGCAGATCAAGGTGTGGAACGAGATGTTCGACCGCGACGAGGATCCGGTCGTGATCTACCACTCCCACACCGCCACGGAGGCGTACCCGTCGCGCACCGACATCTCCATCGCGGGGTACCCCGAGGCGCACTACGTCCTCGCCTCGACGCGGGATCCAGAGACGATCGAGTTCCGCTCCTTCCGGATCGCGGACGGTGAGGTCACCGAGGAACCCGTGGAAATCCTCTGACGCCCATGTGACGTTCTCATAGAGCGGCGGCGACGGACGCGCGTGGTGGGATGCCTGTGAGCGAAGGGCATCCGGTCGCGCGAGCCCGTGACCTGCCGGGCGGCACCGACGGCCCCGCGGAACCGACGCCTGCGGAACCGACGCCCCGCAGCACCGATGGCCTGCAGTATCGATGGCCTGCAGCACCGATGACGCAGTACCGATGCAGTACCACCGCCCACGCCGGGCGGCGCGCCGCGGCGGACCCGCCGGCGGCACCAGAGGAAGGAGCACCATGGCAGTCCAGGTCCGTGTGCCGACGATCCTGCGCAGCTACACGGGAGGCGCCAAGCTGGTCGAGGGCACGGGCGACACGCTCGCGGCGCTCTTCCACGACCTCGACTCCCGGCACCCCGGGCTGCGCGGGCGGCTGATCTCCGGCGAGGGTGACGGCGAGCTCCACCGCTTCGTCAACATCTACGTCAACGACGAGGACGTCCGCTTCCTGGGCAGCCTCGACGCCAAGCTCAGCGACGGCGACAATGTGACTATTCTCCCCGCCGTCGCCGGTGGCTCCGCCACCGTACCGGCGACTTTGGGTGAGGTGACTATTCTCCCCGCCGTCGCCGGTGGCTCCGCCACCGTTGACTTTGCTGCCGACGACCTAGCCGGCGGCTGCGCTCGGGTGCCGATCTCGTCCGGCATGGCTACCCGGCTCTTCTGATCAGGGCGGCAGGTCCCTACTCATGCGTTACGACTCCCTGGTGGACTCGGTAGGCCGAACCCCGCTGGTCGGACTGCCTCGGTTGTCTCCCTCTGCGGAGGTCCGACTCTGGGCGAAGCTGGAACAGGACAACCCCACCGGTTCGATCAAGGACCGGGCGGCACTGTGGATGATCGCGGACGGGGAGAAGCGAGGCCTGCTCACCCCGGGCGCGACCGTCCTCGAGCCCACGTCCGGCAACACCGGGATCTCGCTGGCGATGGTCTGCAGCCAGCGGGGATACCGGCTGATCTGCGTGATGCCGGAGAACACCTCCGTGGAGCGCCGCCAGCTGCTCCAGATGTGGGGGGCCGAGATCGTCTCGTCCCCGGCGGCCGGCGGCTCGAACGAGGCGGTCGCGGTGGCCAAGCGGCTCGCGGCGGAGAACCCCGACTGGGTGATGCTCTACCAGTACGGCAACCCGGCGAACGCACAGGCGCACTACGAGACGACCGGCCCGGAGATCCTGGAGGACCTGCCGGGTATCACCCATTTCGTGGCGGGGCTCGGCACCACCGGGACGCTGATGGGTACCGGTCGCTACCTGCGGGAGCGCAAGCCCGACGTCGTGATCGTCGCGGCCGAGCCGCGGTACGGCGAGCTCGTCTACGGGCTGCGCAACATCGACGAGGGCTTCGTCCCGGAGCTCTACGATGCCTCGGTGCTGACCTCGCGGTACTCGGTCGGCCCTCGGGACGCGCTGCGCCGCACGCGCGAGCTCGTCCAGCAGGAGGGGATCTTCGCCGGGATCTCGACGGGGGCGATCCTGCACGCCGCCCTCGCGCAGGCCGACCGTGCGGTGCGGGAGGGGCGGCGGGCCGACATCGCCTTCATCGTCTGCGACGGTGGTTGGAAGTACCTGTCGACCGGTGCGTACGCCGGCACGCTCGCCGAGGCCGAGGCCGCGCTCGAGGGGCAGCTCTGGGCCTGAGCGCATAGCCGCGAGCCCCGCCCCGCCCCGCCCTGGCCCATCGGCGCGGGGCGGTGCCGGCGTGCGACCGCGGCGCCGGGCCGCCCGGCGCGGCGGTCGCACGCCGTTTCAGCGTGGAGGCGGCGCCAGCGTGCCGATGAACGCGGCGAGGCTGCGTAGCGCCCGGCCCCGGTGGCTGATCAGGTCCTTCTCGTCCGCTGTGAGCTCGGCGTTGGTCCGGGTCGAGCCTTCGGCGACGAACAACGGGTCGTAGCCGAAGCCCCCCGTGCCCCGTGCCCGGGTGAGCAGCCGCCCCCGCAGGGTGCCGTAGACGACGTGCTCGACGCCGTCCGGGGTGACCAGCGCCGCGGCGCACACGAACGCCGCGCCGCGCCGCTCCTCGTCGACGTCGTCGAGCTGGGCCAGCAGCAGGGCGTTGTTGGCGGCGTCCCGGTCGGCCCGGCTTCCGTCACGGATCCCGGACCAGCGCGCCGAGCGCACCCCGGGCATCCCGGCGAGCTCGTCCACGGTGAGCCCGGAGTCGTCGGCGATCGCCGCGAGACCCGTCGCGGCCACGGCGGCGCGTGCCTTGATGAGGGCGTTCTCGGCGAAGGTCGAACCTGTCTCGGGCACCTCGGGGCCGTCGGGCAGCGCGACGACATCGACGTCCAGCCCGGTCGCGGCGAGGATGCGGCCCAGCTCGGCCAGTTTCGCCTCGTTGCGGCTGGCGAGCACGACCTGGCGCGGCACCGCGCTCACCGTGACCCCGTGCCCTTCCCGCCACTGCCACTGCCGGCGCCGGCGCGTTCCGGGGCGGGCGGGCCGGCGGCCGGCGGGGCGGCCAGCGCGGCGTTCTGGATCTCGGTCAGGCGGGTGCAGCCGGCCACGGCGAGGTCGAGCAGCTCGTCGAGCGTCGACCGTTCGAACGGGGTGCCCTCGGCCGTCCCCTGGACCTCGACGAAGCCACCCGCGCCGGTGCGGACGACGTTCATGTCCGTGTCGGCGGTCGAGTCCTCGGTGTAGGCGAGGTCGAGCATGGGCACGCCGCCGACCACGCCGACGCTGACCGCGCAGACACTGGTGACGATCGCCGCGGGACGTCCCAGCCACCGGCAGGCGTCGGCGAGCGCCACATAGGCGCCGGTGATCGCGGCCGTGCGGGTGCCGCCGTCGGCGAGCAGCACGTCACAGTCGATGGCGATGGTGTTCTCGCCGAGGGCCTTCAGGTCGATCGCGGCCCGCAGGCTGCGCCCGATCAGCCGGGAGATCTCGTGGGTCCGCCCGCCGATCCGCCCGCGGACGGACTCCCGGTCGTTGCGGGTGTGCGTGGCTCGCGGCAGCATCGAGTACTCGGCCGTCACCCAGCCCAGGCCGCTGCCCTTGCGCCACCGGGGCACCCCCTCGGTGACGGAGGCCGCGCACAGCACCCTGGTCCGGCCGGCGGAGATCAGCGCCGACCCCTCCGCGTGCTCCTGCCAGCCCCGCTCGATCGTCACGTCGCGGAGCTGGTCCGTGGTTCTGCCATCGACTCTGATCACGGGAGGAGACCCTATCGGCGCAGGCCGGCCGGGGTTGCGCCGGACGGCCCGCGTGCGTGCTCAGACGTGCTCAGACGTGTTCAGATCTCGTAGGAGGTGCCGGTGCTCGCGAGTGTCAGATCGCCGTCGAACGCGCCCGCGGCCTCGCCGTGGGTGCGTTCCACGTTGCCCCAGGGCACGAGGTGGGTCAGCACCAGCCGCCCGACACCGGCGCGGGTCGCGTGCTCACCGGCGTCCTTGCCGGTCAGGTGCAGGTCGGGCGGGTTGTCCTCGCCGTCGAGGAACGACGCCTCGCACAGGAACAGGTCGCTGTCGTGGGCCAGCCGGACGAGCCGGTCGCACACCCCGGTGTCGCCGGAGTAGGTGAGCGTCTTCCCGCCGGCCGTCACCCGCACCCCGTAGGCCTCGATCGGGTGCGCGACCCGGGCCAGGTCGATGGCGAACGGCCCGACGTGCAGGCGGCCGGGACCGATCGTGCGGAAGTCGTAGATGTCGGCCAGGGAGTCGTCCGGCCAGCGCTCGAACGCGCCGCACAGCCGCTCCTGGGTGTTGATCGGCCCGTACACCGGGAGCTTGGGCGGCATCCCCTCCGGGTGGTAGCGCCGGGCGTAGGACGTCGCGACCAGGTCGAGGCAGTGGTCGCCGTGCAGGTGGCTCAGCAGCACCGCGTCGACGTCCCGGATGTCGCAGTGCCGTTGCAGCTCACCCATGGAGCCGTTGCCGGCGTCCAGGACGAGCCGGAAGCCCTCGTCCTCGATCAGGTAGGAGGAGCAGGCCGAAGCGGGGCCCGGGTAGGTGCCGGAACAGCCCAGGATCGTCAGTTTCATCGTCCCACCGCCTGTGCCTGCCGGGGGGCCGCCGCCGGGGCGATGCTCACCGCCGTGATCTCGGGGCCCAGGAAACGGCGGCCCACCCGCGCGAACGCGGCGGGATCACCGGTGGTCAGGAAGCGATGCGCCGGGGGCGGCAGGTCGGGGTCGCGGAAGAGGCCGTCGCGGGCGAGCACCCGGTAGGTGTCCTTGGCCGTCTCCTCGGCGCTGCTCACCAGTGTGACGCCCTCTCCCATGACGAGACCGATGACGCCGGTCAACAGTGGATAGTGGGTGCATCCGAGAATCACTGTGTCGACGTCGGCTTCCTGCAACGGTGCCAGATACGCCTCGGTGAGTCCCAGCAACTGCCGGCCGGACGTGATGCCGCGCTCGACGAAATCGACGAAGGCCGGGCACGCCACGCTGACCAGCTCGGTGCCCGCGGCCGCCGCGAAGGCGTCCTCGTAGGCCCGGCTGGTGATCGTGGCGACCGTTCCGATGACTCCCACTCGACCACTCCGTGTTGCCGCGACGGCACGGCGGGTCGCGGGCACGATGACCTCGACCACCGGTACGTCGTAGCGTTCCCGGGCATCGCGCAGGCATGCCGCGCTCGCGGAATTGCACGCGATGACAAGAAGTTTCACACCCGCGGAGACGAGTTCGTCCAGTGCGGCGAGGGCGTACCGGCGCACCTCGGCAATCGGTCGCGGCCCGTAGGGGGCGTGCGCGGTGTCGCCGATGTAGAGCAGCGACTCTCCTGGCAGCTGGTCCAGGATCGCGCGCGCAACGGTGAGACCGCCGACTCCACTGTCGAACACCCCGATGGGCGCGCCGCTCATGAGCGATGAGACTAAGCCGGAAACCTGCTGCTCACCCTGTGGCTGTCATCACGAAACCAATGTCCGATCCCGGACAGGCGTCTCGTCGCGGACATGCCCGCCGCCGCGGGACGGCCTTCGCATCCCCGGCATTCCGCCAGGCCGCGCCGGCCCGGCAGTGCCTCGCCGGACAGCGTAAGGACGAACCGTTCGACGTGTCATCGTGACCGATCTCTCCGGGACGGCAGCTGCCCGTCTCCAAACCTCTCCTGATGGTCGCCTGGCGCGTTCAGGTGGGTACTCCATACGGGGACAGGGGCAGCAAACAGGGTGTAGTCTAGAACTGCCTGTAATCGATCAGTGACTAAAAGCTATCGAGCAGGTAGGTTGAGGACGCGACTGAGGTGTCCGGGTCGTTCCAATCCGTCCCCGGCCCGTGACACCCCAGTCGCATCCTTGATCATGCCCCGGTACCCCCGAGAGTGGTGGTCGGCCGCTGCGGCGGCCAACGCGGCGGCCTGGGCCCGTGTGGTCGCTGAGCTGCGCGTCGGGCACGGTCGGCCCGTGGCGGGGTGGTCCGGCCGGCCCGGCGCGGGGTGGCCGGTCGGCCCACTGTCCGTGGACCTGGCGATTTTGGTCCGTAGTGCCGCTGACCTGCGGCGCCGTCTCTCGGTGGCACTGTCGGCTTGGCGTCGATCCACCCCACCGGCCCCGTCCGAGGCGTAGGAAGGCATCGTGGCGCGGTTGAGAGTGGCGGCGGTCGGTGTTTTCGGCATCGCCCTCGGGGGGATGTTGATGCATGCCGTCCCGATGCCGTCGGCATGGGTGTGGTTGGTCGCAATGATCTTCGTCGTCGTCCTGGGGGTCAACATCACTGCCTGGCTTGTGGTCCCGCGGGTCATCGGATCCGTCGTCGCGTCCATCCGTCCGCTTCCGGCCGGCCGGGGCTCGTTCGACCGCGACCGCGACGCGGAGTGGTCGTCGTCCTCGGAGTGGCAGCCGGAGGCGTGGTCGTCGAGCTGGGACTACGCCGGCGGGGACGGCCCCGACGCGGGTGACGGCGACGGTGACGGTGCCGACGAGGACTGGTCCGTCGGACGTCCCGGCAGCGGGCAGGGGCGCCGGCGCGTGCGCGGGCATGACGGCTCCTCGTCGACCGGCGGCGCCTCGTACGGCTTCGGTGTGTTCAGCTGGTGAGCCGCCAGTCCAGCTGGTGAGGCGGGCCCAGTTGGTGAGGCGGCCTCGGCGCGCCGGCCCAGCGGCGGAGTCAGCCCAGCAGGTGGCGCCGGTGGCGCCAGGCGAGAGCGATGAGGGCGGCGCCGGCGGCCTGCATCGGTTCGTGGTGGACCAGCCGGTCAACGGTCCGCTCGGTGAAGGGGATCCCCGGGGTCCGGCGTTCTGGCTGCGGGCCGGTGGCGGTGCCGGCGCGGTCGGGCTCAGAGACGGCTGGCCTGGAGGCGTCCAATCGCGAGAGGTTCTCGCCCTCCGCGTTCGTGCCGACGAGGCCGGCGAACAGCTCGTCGAAGGCCGGCGCGTCGAAGACCGCGACGGTGAGAAGGTCGGTGGCGAAGGTCAGCGGGTCCACACCGAGCCCGAGCACGGACACCCGCACCGCGCCCGACTGCCGGGCCGCGGCCAGATTCGCCGCGAACGGCCAGCGCCCGTAGTCGATGGGCCGCGTGTCGCTGCCGTACTCCTCGGCCGTGCCCAGGAGCTCCTCGGAGTACTCGCGGGTGATCGACCGCCACAGGTCGAAGTCGTTGCGGATGTTCCACTCCGCCGGCCCGGAGGGCTGGAACACTCCGACCGGCACCACCTGCAGCAGACCACCGGCGTGACCCACCTTCGCCGGGTCCCGGCGGTGGAGGAGCACGGTCGCCGTCTCCGTCCGGCGATCCCGGCGGATCGTCAGGGTGCTGATGGCCATGCTCGCCGGCCGCCGGTGAAGCTCCCAGGGCATGCCCACCGCCCGCCGCACAGGAAGACCCTCCGCGCCCTGAGCGGCGGCCGCGTACTCGTGCGCGCAGGCCTCGCCGACGTCGAGCCCGTCGAAATAGCTGCCGAGCCCGAACGACAGGGTGCCGCACGCCCCCGGCAGTGACAGGTCGGCGTCGCACAGCCGGTAGGTGGGGAGATCGACGAACAGCGCCGGCCGGTCCAGGTGGGCCACCGCCGCCGCGTAGCCGCCGTAACGGCTGCCATCCGCGCGCAGCGGCCGGACGCCCTCACTCACCGGCTCCCGCCCGGTCAGCCCGCCGGACTGCTCCCGACCCGGGTCGAGGTCGATCACCACCGAGTCGATCGGCACCGGCTCCGGCGGGATCCACCCCGGTGCCGCCAGCAGCGGCGTGCCGGCGACCCGCGCGTCCGGCGGGTACTCCTGTGCCGCCAGGACGGCGAGCGGGTGCCGCCGCCGTTTCAGCTCGCCCCGGACCCGCAGCCACTCCCGCTCGCCCGCCGTCATGCCGCCGGAAGCTCCCTCGGACATCCGCCTCACCCGTCCCCCACGCCTCCACGTCCCGGCCAGCCGTCCAGCCCCGTTCCCGGGAACCTTCCGGGGGCGGCTGATGACAATGAGAGCGCCGTCAGCCCGTGGCGAACCCGTCAGACGACCGGCCGCACGTGCCTCGCGCAGGCGCCGCCTCGCCCGGGGGTCCCGTTCGGGTATCTCGTCCGAAGCAAGTTGTCCCGGCGGTGTACGGAGAGGCTGCGACAACTCACTTCGCCGCACGGCGGCCAGCCCCGCCCATCCGTCGCCGGGTCAGTCGGTGTCCTGGAGCGGGCCGAGAACCTCGTCGGCGAATCGTCGCATCCCGTCGATCGCCTCGCGGGAACGGGTCCACGGCCGGACGATCAGGCGGGTGACGCCGGCCTCGGCGTAGGGCGTGACGTCGGACGGACGGCTCACCTCGCCGTTGAACGTGACCTCGACGGGGGTGGTGCGCCCCGCGCGCTCAGCCTGCTCCGCGAGCCGGGCCAGCGAGCCGGGCAGGTCAGCGAGCTTGTGGTTCATCGGCATCCAGCCGGTTCCCACGGTCGCGGCGCGGCGGAGGGCCGCCGGCCCGTCCCCACCGATGTGCAGCGCCGGGCCCGGCCGTTGGACCGGCTTGGGCTCGAACGCGACCGCCCCGAAGTCGAAGAACTCGCCGTGGTGCTCGACGACGTCCTCGCTCCACAGCCGACGGCACACCTCGATGGCCTCGTCCACCCGTGGGCCGCGACGGTCGAAGTCGAGGCCGACCGCCTCCCATTCCGAGCGGAGCCAGCTGGCGCCGATCCCGAGCGCGAGCCGTCCGCCGGAGAGGACGTCCACGGTCGTCGCCGCCCGCGCCGTCACGAACGGATGCCGCAGGCCGATGTTGTAGACGTTCGTGCCGAGCAGAATCCGCGTCGTCCGCGCCGCCAGGTGGCTGAGGAGCGCCAGCGCGTCGAAGATCGGGACGTTGGACGGGATCGGCGGATGATCCGATCCCTGGTGCGGGCTGCCCGCCGAGACGACCGGCACGACGAGGTGCTCAGGAACCCAGATCGACTCGAACCCGAGGCGATCCGCCTCCTCCGTGACCTCGTTCCACAACCGAGGGTTGACCCCGCCAAGGTGCAGTCCGAACTTCATCGGGGCAGACTACGCCCTGTCAGCGCGGAGATGCCCGGACACGGGAATACCGGGGAAGAAGGCAACGACCTGTGACACGGGCCGACAGCCCCTTGGGCCACTGGGAACCCGCAAGCCTGACCGAAACGGCTTCGATCTTCGCCGCGTTTCCTGCCCCGTGGTGGATTGCCGGCGGATACGCGATCGAACTCGCGGTAGGTCACCAGTTCCGCGGGCACTCCGACATCGACGTCGCCGTGCTCCGCCGGGACCAGCTGGCCGTCCAGCGGGTCCTGGCCGGGTGGGAATGGTGGGCCGCCGATCCTCCCGGCACACTAAGGCGCTGGGAGCCGGGCGAGACGCTGCCGTCCGGCATCCACGACATCTGGTGCAGGCAAACTCCCGATGGACCGTGGCGGATCCAGGTCATGCTGGAGGAAGCCGCCGGGACGGACTGGGTGTCGCGGCGTGATCCCCGGATCCGGCGTCCGGTCTCCGCGCTCGGAAACGCCGGCCCCACGGGCATCCCCTATATCGCGCCGGAGGTGCAGCTCCTTTACAAGTCCCAGGCGTCACGCCCGAAAGACGAGACTGACTTCGCTGCCGTGCTTCCGCTGCTGGCAACAGATCGGCGACGGTGGCTCAGTGACGCACTCGCCGCCACCCACCCCTGGCAGCGGCGGCTCTCTCCGGACGCAAAGATAGATCTGATCGTCCTGTACTGCTCCGACCTCTCCGCCTGTCACGAGTTCTACCAAGATCTCGGTCTGGAGTTCAGGCGGGAGCGTCATGGGACCGGCCCCGGCCACTACGCCGCCACCTTCGCCGACGGAGCTGTTCTCGAGCTCTACCCGGCAGGAGCCCGGGGGCCGACGAGACGGGTCCGGATCGGACTCACGGTACGGCGAGCGGACCTGGGTGATACGCAACTCGCGCCGGGCCGTCATGTGCTCCAGGACCCGGAAGGCCACGCGGTCGACGTCCAGGTAGTGGGCTGAGTCGCCGTCGCCCGCCTGCGCCAACCTGGCCGGGCGCGCGCCGAACGCGCTGATTCGCCCGACTACCTGCTTTAGGATGCTCCCGTGTCCGCGCCGATTCGTGTCCTTGTCGTCGACGACCACGTGCTTTCCCGTCGCGAGCTGGAGGTGGCGCTGGCGGCCGAGGCCGACATCGAGGTCGTGGGCAGCGCGGTGAACAGCCCGGCGGCCGTGACGCTCGGCTCCGAATCTCGTCCGGATGTTGCGCTCGTGGATGTCGAAGAGCCACACGAAGACGGCATTCGTGCAGTGAGTGCGATCAAGCGTGCTGTTTCACCCGTGCGGATCCTGATATTGGCGACGAGTGACGATGAAGCTCACCTTTTCGGTGCCGTCAGGGCGGGTGCCGTGGGCTACCTGTTGAAGCCGCGGCCGATGGACGAGCTCACTGCGGCCGTCCGGTCGGTTCACAATGGGGTGAGCATCATCGGTCCGGGAGTGGCATCGCAGGTCATGAAAGAATTCGCCGCCATGGCACGCTCGGAAAAGTCGCCGGCAATGCCACACCTTACCGTCCGCGAGTTGGATGTTCTCAAGCTCATGGTCGGGGGGTGCGCGAACCAGGGGATTTCTCGCCGCCTGTTGATCAGTGAGAACACGGTGAAAAATCATATCCGGAACATCCTGGAGAAGCTCCAGTTCTCGGCCTGGATGTGAGTGGGCATCACTTACTGGGCTACGGCTCGTCCGTCAGAAACCGCCGGAAAACCATCATGGGTCGTCCTGGGCCGTTGTAGTCAGGGACGGGACCGTCGACGGCGAGGCCGAGGCGGCGGTGGAACGCGATCGAGTCGATGTTGCCCGGTCCGGTGATCGCGTGGACCTCTCGGCAGCCCGCCGCCCGCGCGCGGTGAAAGAAGTCCTGGTAAAGACGGCGGGCCAGGCCGAAGCCACGCTGGTCGGGCCGCACGCCGACGAAGTGGATGTAGGCGACGCGTGGCTGGGACGGCGAGGGGAAGGCGACGAGGAAGCCCGCCAGGCCTTGGTCGTCCTCGACGATCCGGCTCGAACCGTGGAAGTGATCGAGGAAGAGCCGTGGGAGCGCGGCGCCGATGGGCCGGCCCCACCAGTCGTCCGCGACCGCCGCGATGGCGTCGTAGTCGTCCGGCCGAGCGGCCCGGATCGCGAGGGCGTTCACACACCCAGAATCCCACCCGCGCCGCCTCGCCCCCGGACGGACCCGACCCGCGGGAACGCGCCTGGTCAAGGGGTGCGGGAGGGGGGATTTGAACTCCGGCCGGGTCTCGTCCGTGGTCGTCCGCTGACGTCCGCCAGGTGCTGAGCTGCATCGGGGCGGCGCTGCCGCTGCTGCTCTCGCAGGGTTCGGGCGCCTGGGGTGAGGCGGCGTGACCGCTCCGGCCGACGCCCGTCCCGCCCCGACTGCGCCGCTGCCGGTCCTGCCGGTGTGCGCCACCTGCGGACACCGGCGCATCACCCACCGGCGGCGGCCGGTGCCGGGCTCCCGCCAACCATGCGTTCGAAGCGGCGGACGGCACCACCTGGCGGCCGTCGCTGGTGAGCGGGTGTCGGGGCGATGGCGACTGGCGTCCAGGCCGCGGTGGGCCCGGTGACCCGCTGACCAGGACAGATGTACGTGGCGATGGCCGTGGTGCGGCCATTGATCCAGATGGGATGCGGATCGCGCTATTCTGCTGCCGCGGGCAGAAGAATCGGGGGGATCATGCACGGCAACGAGTTCGCGACGATGGAATGGATCTGGGATCAAGGTTCCATCCGAATCAACCTGCCTGGGGGCCGGGAGATGATGGTGGCCGGTTCCTACAACGAGGTGGTAGCGGAGCTCGGCAAACTTGGTGGGCAGGGCTGGGATGTCGCCTCGTCAACCGCATCCAGTAACTGGATCTTCTGGACGTTGCGGCGGGCCTCCTACGCGCATGACCGGGCACTGGGAACCCGCTAGCCTGGCCGAGGTGGCCTCGATTTTCGCCGCGTTTCCCGCTCCATGGTGGATCGCCGGCGGATACGCGATCGAACTCGCTGTGGGTAACCAGTTCCGGGAGCACTCCGACATCGACGTCGCAGTGCTCCGCCGGGACCAACTCGCCGTCCAGCGGGTTCTCGTGGGGTTGGAATGGTGGGCGGCCGACCCTCCTGGAAAGCTGCGGTTTCTGGGACCCGGGCGAGGCGCTGCCACACGGGTTTCACGATATCTGGTGCAGAGTACAGGTGGGGCAATGGTTCGGGTCCCCCCGGACGTGGACAACAAGTTCGACTGAAGCAGTCGCCGACTACGTGCACCGACTCTGCGTACGTAAAGCCCCGGTGGGGGTGATCTGGCCGGCGGGAAGCCGGTGGGGTGGCCGCCGAAGGCTGGCAGCGGTGGCGGGCCGCCCGGCGCTCGCGCATGCTTGGCCGACAACGAATGGGGGTGGGCCCATGCCGACATCCATCACCACTCACCATCCATCCGACTTCCGGCCAGCGAGCTGACACAGACTTCCTCCGATCCGGCCGGCCTTGTCTCCAGCGGATTTCTCGCGGCAATCAGGATCAGCCGGACGACCCGACAAACCGATCAGCCCGTCCGCACGCCAGAGCAGTGTTCTCTGCTCCAGGAAAAAGGAATGGGTGGTGCATCATGAGGATGGCGCACGCGATTTCTGGTGCGACAGTCGCACTGGTCCTGGGTCTGCTGCTCGTGGCGGTTCCGGCGCGAGCCGGAGGGCCAACGGTAACTCCGGCTACACCGGTGTCTCCGGTCACGCCGGTCCTGACGGGCATCAGCGCGGCACACGCGGCCAGCGCCCGCGCGGACCTCGTCCGGTTCCACTTCCAGCTGGCCGCCCCCGCCGAGGTCACCGTCCAGTACGTGCCGGCCTCGGAACTGATACAGGACGGCTCCGGCCTTCCCGTCGCCGTGCGGGGCCGGTCCTTCGTCAAGGTGGTCTTCCGTAATGCGGCGGCTCATGACGAGGAGGGCAGGGCTACGGCTCCGCGCAACCTGTTCCCGGTCCGCGCGACCACCAATGTTGTCCAGGTGCGGTCGGGTGGCGACTTCGAGGGCGTGGTCACATACTTCATCGGCCTGCGCCAGCCCGCGCCCGGACCGCAGGTACAGCCGACGGCGCAGCACACCGGCACCAGCGTGATCGTGGCGATCCCGACCCGATAACCCGGCAGGACAAGGGGCGCAACGGGCCGGCCGCCGTGCCCGGCGGCCGGCCCGGACGCGGACGGGAGTGTCCGATGAACGTCGGACACTCCCGTCCGGACGTCAACGCCCCCGTTCACCCACAGGCCACGTGGGCGCGGCAGGGGCCGAACCTGCGACCACTCGCTTGTAAGGCACGGATTACACCAAGTGACACGACTCCCATCACGGCTCGGTCTGTGCACTGGCGCCCGTAGCCGTCCGTCGATGTGCGTGGCTGTTGCTGCAGCGGTCGCTACACCAGGCGGGCGCTCCAGCGGCCCGATTACAAGATCGGCGCGCTCCGTCCGCGGACGTCCGCCGATGTCCGTACGGCGCGCAGCCGCATCATGATCGGCTGCACGCTGGCCGGGACTGTGAACGGGGTGAGCGGCGAGAGCAGCGCGGGCACGGTCGCCTGGTTTGAGCCGGGGGAGCGCGCGCCGCATGGTCGGGCTGGTCAGGGGGTGGGGGTCGGGGTGGGGAGGAGGGTGGCGAGGGCGGTGGGGGCGCAGAGGGGGAGCAGGTGGTTCTCGCCGGGGACGACGGTGGTGCGGGTGTCGGGGAGCATCGTGGCGAGGTGGTCGACGAGGCGGTGGGTGAAGGGTGGGCTCTCGCCGCCGGCGACGAGATGGACCGGCTGCTCGATCCGGCGTGCCAGTTCCTCGTCGAAGTGCCACGCGGTGAGCGCGGGCACCTCGCCGGTGAAGCAGTAGCCGCAGTCGCGTTCGGCGCGTTCCAGGCCGGCTCGGCCGAGGGCGGACTCGATGACGGATCGGTGCTGCGGTCCGCACACCGCCGTCAGGAAGGTGTCGAAGGCGGTGCGCAGGTCGCCCTGGGCGGCGGCGCCCATCGCCGCGCCCAGGGCGGGGCCGATCGCGGCGGCGACCGTCGCCCGGTCCTGCGGCGGCAGGAGCGGGTCGATCAGCGGCGGCTCGACCAGGACGAGTTCGCCGACCAGCTCCGGGTGGTCGAGGGCCAGCTGTAGCGCGACCACGGTGCCGGAGGAGTGCGCGAGCACCCGGGCCCGCTCGATCCCGAGGCGGCGCAACAGGTCCGCGCACTCGGCGGCGTGGTCGGCCACTGACAGCGGCTCGGTGGGTGCGGGGTCCGAGTACCCGGTGCGGGTGACGCGGATCCGGCGCAGGCCGGCGACGGCCGGCTCGCGCTCGAACGGGACGAACCAGTCGGCGAAGACTGCTGCGTGGATCAGGACGAGCGGTTCGCCGTCGCCGCCGGAGTCGGTGTGTCGCATGGAGATTCTCCTGTTCTGGGTCTGTTGTTCTTGGACTGTTCTCGGTCTGTGGCTCGGGTCAGTCGGCGTAGAGGCGGATTTCGATGCCGTCGGGGTCGTGGAGGCCGACGAGGACGGTGCCGCCGTGGTGGCCGGTGACGAGGCCGCCGTGCTTCTGGTCGATGGCGGCGAGGTGGTCGGTCCAGGCGTGGATGCCGTCCCGGGTCGGGACGCCGAGCGCGACGAGGTCGAAGCCGGAGAGGGCGGCGGCGCGGTCGGGGTCGTGGCGCAGCGCGATCTGGGTGGGGCCGTCCGGGGCCCCCAGGGCGACGCCGCGGAGTTCGCCGTCCTCGGTGAACTCGATCGCCACCTCCAGTCCGAGCACCCGCCGGTACCACTCGCTGCTGGCGTGGACGTCGCTGACCGGGATCTTCACGTGGTGGATCGGTGAGAGGTCGGGCATGCTCTCTCCTTTGACTAGAGCTGACTCTAGCGAGTCATTGGAGTAGTCTCTAGCGAGTGAGTGATTCCGTCAAGGACGGGCCGAGTCGGGTCAAGGACAAGCCGAGTCGGGCCGAGAAGACCAGGCTGACCAGGCGGCGGATCGTCGCCGCGGCGGCGGAGCTGTTCCTCGACCAGGGCTACGGCGCGACGACGCTCGACCAGGTCGCGGCGCGCGCGGGCGTCGCCGTGCAGACCGTCTACTTCCACTTCGGGAACAAGGCGACGCTGCTCAAGGAAGCGCTCGACGTGGCCGCGGTCGGCGACGACGAGCCGGTCGCGCTCCTCGACCGGCCGTGGCTCGAGGAGCTGACCGCCGAGCCCGACCCGGTCCGTGTGATCGAGCTCTGGACGCACGGCGGCCGCGAGATCATGGGGAGGGTGGCGCCGCTGCTCGCCGTCGTCCGCGGCACCGTCGGCACCGATCCCGACCTCGCAGCGCAGTGGGACGTGAACGAGGGTCAGCGCCGCGTCGCGTTCCGCGCTCTCGCCGGCCTGCTCGCCGACCGCGCGGCGCTCCGCCCGGGGCTCACCGTCGAGGACGCCGCCGATCTCGCCTTCCTGATCACCAGCGCCGAGAACTACATCGTCGCCACAGGCACCCTCGGCTGGTCGCCGGAACGCTGGCGGAGCACCACGGCCACGCTGCTCGCCCGGGCGCTGCTCGGCGGAACGGCCTAGCAGCGGAGGGGGCGGGTGTCGCCGCGGTCGAGGTCGAGGGCTCGGGGGCGTGCAGCCGCACCATGATCGGCTGCACACGGCGATTCCGGCGACACAGGCGATTCCGGCGACCCAGAGGACGGGGAAGCGGGGGAGTCTCCGGCCCCGCCCCTTCGGGGATGACCTGCGGGAACGCTCCTGGTCAGGCAGTGCGGGAGGGGGGATTCGAACCCCCACGCCCTAGGGCGGCAGATCCTAAGTCTGCTGCGTCTACCATTCCGCCACTCCCGCGTCCCTCCAGATTAGCGAGCCGCGGGACGGCCTTCGGGGCCGGGATGGGCGCGCGCCGTCCGAATCCTGCCCAGATCCTGCCCGCGGCTCGGCTGCTATGAGGGTGGTGCGGGTGGGGAGACGATCGGTTCCGGCTGACTTCCGCGGGGGTCCGCGGCGATGTCGTTGATCACATTCATCGGGGTCGATGTTTGCCGTGCCGCATCTGGGGGCTTCGCCGGGTTTGGGATGGCGTGGGCTGGACAGGACTGTGACCAGCGCCGATGACCGCTTGGCCTATGGGGGACGGCGCACAGCGAAGCCACGGAGCACGAGCCGAAGCAGGTGTCGTCGACCCATTAGTGCCCCCAGGGGGCGGGTGTCGCCGACGCGACCGACAGGCAGCCCCGTCCGGGTGCAGGGTGTACCTGCGCCGGTGGGCGCCTGGATGCCTCTGGGGGAAGATCTTCATGACGACCATCGCGGACGCCTCGCCGGACCGGACGGACCAGTCTCCCGCCGCGGTGCGGGAGGAACGGGACCGGGCCCGCCGCCTGATCGACAACGGCCGGGCCACCATGGCGGTCATCGACACCGTCAGTGACACCGGGGTGCGCGTCGACGGGCGCACCGTCGCCGAGGTGCACCTGCTGGTGGAGCGCCCAGGCCAGGAGCCCTACCCGGTCACGCGCCGGGCGGTCGTTCCCGTGGACGAGGCGGGCGCGAGCCCGGTGGGTGACGCCCGGGGCGGTATTCCGAGCCAGCTCCGCCGCCGGGTGCCCGTCCTGGTCGATCCCGCCCGCCCGGACAACGTGCTGCTGCGATGGGACCTGCGGGTCGCGAGCTGAGTGACGGGGGAGAGCCGGCGGTCAGCCGGCGAGAGCCGGCGAGGCCGACTTCAGCCGGCCGACTTCAGCCGGCGAGGCCGATCTCCTTCAGCAGCTTCGCGACGTGGCCGGTGGCGCGAACGTTGTACTGCGCCTTCTCGATCTTGCCCTCGGCGTCGATGACGAACGTCGAGCGGATGACGCCCATGGTCTTCTTGCCGTACATCGTCTTCTCGCCGAAGGCTCCGTAGGCCGAGAGCACGGTCCGCTCAGGGTCGGAGAGCAGCGGGAAGGTGAGGCCCTCGTTGTCCCGGAACTTGACCAGCTTGGCCGGCTTGTCCGGTGAGATCCCGAGGACGTCGATACCCGCGTCGTTGAGCAGCGCGAGGTTGTCGCGGAAGTCGCAGGCCTGTTTGGTGCACCCGGGCGTGGACGCGGCCGGGTAGAAGTAGACGACGACCTTGCGCCCGCGGAACGACGCCAGCGAGACGTCCTTGCCGTCGGCGTCGGGCAGGGTGAAGTCCGGGGCGGGGGCGCCGGGGGAGAGCCGGGCAGCGGTGGCGGTCTCGGTCTCGGTCATGACGGAGAAGCTAGTCGTGGCCCCGGCGGGCCGGCAAACGTGGCAGTGGCATCGCGAGCGAAGCGGCCCCACGGCCGACAGTCCGGCCGGCCGGCGGACCACCCGGCCGGCGGACCACCCGGCCGGCGGACCACCCGGCCGGCGGACCACCCGGCCGGCGGACCACCCGGCCGGCGGACCACCCGGCCGGCGGACCACCCGGCCGGCGGACCACCCGGCAGACCACCGGCCGGCCAACCGATTGGCTGGCCGGCCGAGGAGTTCGGACGTCCCGGTCAGCCCTTGGCCGCGGCGGAGACGGCGGCGCGCAGGCCGTCGGGGGTCAGCTGGTCGGCGGAGAGCTGCTTGCCGTCGACGAGCACGGTCGGGGTCGAGGTGACGCCGCTGCGGGAGGCGTCCTCGTCGACCTTCGCGACGTAGCCGTCGTACTTGCCGTCCCGCACCGCGCTGACGAAGGCGTCCGAGGTCAGGCCGACCGAGGCGCCCTTCTGGATGAGTGTGTCGGTCTGGTAGCCGCCGGTGTGCTCCTCCGGCTGGTCGGCGAACAGGGCGTCGTGGAACTCCTTGAACTTGCCCTCGTTGGCCGCGGCGGCACCGGCGTTCGCCGCCCGCTTCGACTCGTCGCCGAGGAACGACATGACGTGATAGTTGATCTTAATGTCACCCGAGTCGATGAGGTCGCTGATCGTCGAGCCGGTGGTGCTCTCCAGGGACCCGCAGGCGGGGCACTGGAAGTCCTCGTAGAAGTCGAGGGTGACAGGCGCGTCAGCTTTCCCGACGACGATCGCGTTGTCGGGCCCTGTCGCGCTCGCCGGGAGAACGACCGGCTTGGACTCCTCCCGCGAGTTCTGCACGGCGAAGCCGATCACCCCGATCAGGACGAGCGCGGCGGCGACGACCGAGCCGATGATGAGCTGCCTGCGCCGTCGTTCCCGGGCGGCCGCCGCCGCCCGGGCCGCCGCGACCTTCTCCCGCCGCTCCGCGGCCGTCACGCGTGGCCCCGATCCTGAGGGGCGCCGGGCGTGCTGCCGCCGGAGCTACGGCCGGGCGGCGCCGACGTCCGCGATGTCTTCCTCGTCCGCGATGCCATGGGTACTCCCGAGAAGGTCGTCCTCGTCGTCGAGGGCTGTCGTGCTGGTCCGTTCAGGAGCCGGTCGACCGACAGGTAGCCCGCGGGCCACCGCGCCAGCAGCAGGCTGGCCAGCAGCAGCGCGCTGTCGCGAACGATCTCCTGGGTGTAGTGCGTGGGTGCCTCGGACGTCAGATCGCCGCCCGCGGAGAAGCAGCCGCAGTCGATGCGCAGGCCGCGGGCGGCCGCCGACGCGATCGCCGCGATGTAGACGGCGAACAGCACCGCCGAGATGGCGGCGGCCAGCCGGACGGTGAGGCCGACGATCAGCAGCACGCCGAGCGCGATCTCCACGAACGGCACGGCGTAGGCGACCGGGTCCACCAGCGCTTCGGGCAGGATCCGGAACGCGCGGACGGACCGCACCATGCCGTCCGGGTCGTTGATCTTCAGCGCGCCCGCGGCGAGCCAGAGGATGCCGAGGCCGACCCGCAGGACGGTGCTGGCCAGGCGGGCGAACCGACGCGTGCGCGGTGTCCCGGCGTCCCCTGCGTCTCCGGAAGCAACGGACCCGGTGGCCCCCCCGGCGGCTGTGGTCCCGGTCATCCTGCGGCGATCCGGGCCGGCCGGCTGTCGCCGGTTGTCTGGACGGCGTTCGTCGTCCCTGCTGTCCCTGCTGTCCCAGGCGACCCGGTCGCCCCTGGTGCCGCGGTCACCCTCGGCATCGCGGTGACCCTGGTCGCGCTGGTGGCCCTGGGCGTCGCGGTCGCGGTCCCGTCGCGCGGGTCGGTTCCGAGGGTCTCGGCCGTGAGGACGGGAAGGTCCGCGATGTAGTCGGCCACCGGGGTGCCGGCCAGGTAGAGCACGCGGGCGCGGGCGTCCCGGCCGAAGGCGATGACCTGGCTGCCATGGGTGACCAGGACGGATCCGTCCGCCTGGACCTTCGGTGCCTCCAGCGGGACGCCGATCGCCTCGGCCTGGGCCTGCGCGTCCTTGAACGGCCCGCGTACGCCGATGAAGGTCGAGTCGAACTGGCGGAGCCAGCGGTCGAGGACGGGAGCGGTGTCACGGTCCGGGTCGGTGCTGACGAACACCACCGAGACCTGGTCCCGCACCGACCGGTCGACCTCGTCCAGGGCCGCGGCGATGTCGGCCATGGTGGTCGGGCAGACGTCCGGGCACATCGTGTAGCCGAAGAAAAGCAGAGTGATCTTCCCTTGCGTTCGGGCGCGAAGATCGAACGGGCGCCCGTCGGTATCGGTCAGGTTGAGCGCCGGCTTCGCGAAGCGTTCGGTTGGGACAACGCCGTGTAGTCCCCCGTCGGTTCCGCCGGCGTCGACGATCGTCACCCCGGTTCCGTCGCCGCCGTTGGAGCAAGCGCCGAGTGTCGCGCTGACCGCGACGGTGATCCCGATCAGCAGCGCGGACGACGTCCGCCCGCGACGGGTAGTGGAAAGGTAACTGATGGTGGATGGATTCCTGGTCACGGACACCTGATTCCTGCGGAGATCTGGGCGATACCGACACACACCGCGCCGCCGGGCTGGCGTGGTCAGCGCGCGGGGCACCGCGTGCCGGGCAGCGCGCACGGCGCACCGCCCAGAGCTGAGCCCGCGACGGGGCCACGCCTGGGCCACGCCCGCGGCGACGGTCAGACCACGGACATTCGGCCTGACCCCAGAAATCTGACGCCAGAGATCGGGCGTCAGCGGTCTGACGGCCAGCGGCCAGGCGTCAGCGGCCGGGCGTCGGGTTGGGCCTGGTGGGTGGGGAAGGGGCGCGCGGACGGATCGCGGCGCCTGGCGCCGGTCGCGTCGCTACGCCGTTTCAGCAGCTCGCGATGGCCGGCGGGCCTCGGGACGGCGTCGCCGCCCACGGGCGGTCGAGTGCGCGGAGCGCGTGTAGGCGCGGTGCGCGGACGATCCGGCGCGGCACCGGGACCAGCGCGACGGGAGCCCGCAGCGCGGACAGGCACGACCCGAGCGTCAGGCAGGCGGCGCGCAGCACCCGGCAGCCGCGGCTGGTCCACCAGGAGGCAGCGGCAGCCGCCAGGGTGTGGGCGAGCAGCACCGCGATGCCGTGCCCCTGGAGGCCGTGCCCCTGGAGGCCCTGGCCGTACAGCCCGTGGCTGTGGACGCCGTACTGGGACAGCCGCGCCGCGGCCGCGGCCAAGCCGCCGCTGTCGGTGGTCGGCGGGGCGCCGAGCGGTCGGCCGGCGAGCGCCGCCGCGAGCTGCCCGGGGGAGGCGAGCGCCCCACCGGGGCCGCTGCCGGGCGCGCAGAGCAGGCCTTTGAGTGAGGTGCCGCCGGGTGGCCCGGGCCGCCCGGCCCCGGCGAGCAGCAGGACATGCACCCCGGCCTGGACGCCGAGCAGCGCGGGGAACGAGCGGGGACCACCGACCCGGCGCCGTCCGGCTGTGGCTGTGGCTGTGGCCGTGGCCCCGGCAGCGGGCCGGCCGCCGCGTGACCCGGCCGAGTGGGCTGAGCGGGCGAGATCACTACCGGCGCACAGCGCGACGATGGCGGCGACAGACAGCGCCACGCCGGCGGGCGCGGGTGCTTCGGTGCGCGCGGTCGGCAGGTGGGCCAGCAGGGCGAGCGCGACCGTGGGCACGGCGAAGGCCAGACCTGGGAGCACCGCGGACGCGAGGCGGTGGGCCAGGCCGGTGAACCGCGCCCCGCACCGGCCGACGTGCACGCCTTCAGCGTAGTGCCGCTCCCGGCCCGTCCGGATCGGGCCCGGCGCGCTTCCGGAGCTGCTCCGGTGGTCGCCGGGCGTGGCGCGTGCTTGCCGGTGTCCGTCCCGGGCGGCTGGACATCCGCTCACGAGGGGGGTCAACCGATAAGGGGTCGGCGGGGACAACTCACACCGAGCGGTAGGGGCGCCCCGACCGGGGTGCTGACCAGGTTCGCAAGTGCCACCGGAGCGGCGCCGGTCACCTGGAACCCGCAGGTCCGCGGACAGGGTCCGCCGTTTCGTCGCGCTGGGGAGGGGCTGGTCTGGCACGATCGAGTCGGGTCGTCAGCCCGACCCCGTCCACCCAGTAAGAGAACCGAGAGGGCGACATCGGTGCCGCAGGATCCGGCCGTCATCCAGCGTCAGATCGAACAGACCCGCGCAGAGCTGGCCGAGACCGTCGACGCGATCGCGGAGATCGTCAGTCCGAAGCGGGTGGCCGAACGAGCGAACGAGCAGGTCCGGGCCAAGGTGGCTGAGCTGCGCGAGCGGTTCGCCCCGGGTAGCGCCGCGCCGTCCGCGCTCGGTGCGGCGCCCGCCGGGCACCGCGCGATCGGGGCCGGCACGACCGAGAGCGGCACACTCGGTGGCGACCTGCCGGGCACGGTCGGCTCGGCACCGGGTGCGGACGGCGCGGCGGGCGAGGGCGGCCCGACCCAGGTGGTGCGGACGGTTCGATGGGACAGGGTCGCGCTGGTGACGGCGGCGGTCGTGCTGCTCGTGGGGGCGCGCCGCCGCCGGCGCCGGAGGCGGTGACCTCGGAGCCGGCAGGTCCGGTGGTGGTTCCCGCCGGTCGGGTCACGCTGATCCGGCACGGCGAGACCGAGTGGAGCCGCACCGGTCGGCACACCGGGCACACCGACGTTCCCCTCACCGCCGAGGGTGAGCGCCAGGCCGCCGCGCTGCGGGCGGTGCTGGTGGGCCGGCGGTTCGTCCTGGTCGCGACGAGCCCGCGGCGCCGGGCGGCGCACACCGCCGAGATCGCGGGCCTGTGCCCGCCAGCCGGCGAGCCGGGAACCATCGAGCCGGGAACCATCAAGACACAGGCCGCCGGGACGCCGGCCGCGCTGTCGGACACCGCCGGGGCACAGGCCGCCGCGCCGGGAGCTGAGGACTGCGTCGTCTGGCCGGAGCTCGCTGAGTGGGACTACGGGGACTACGAGGGAGTCACCACCGCGCGGATCCGTGAGGATCATCCCGGCTGGACGGTCTTCACTGGCGACGTGCCGGGCGGGGAGACCGCCGACGAGGTGGGGCGGCGCGCAGACCTCGTCCTCGGCCGGGTGGTGCCGCTGCTCGCGCACGGGGACGTGGCGTTGCTCGGGCACGGCCACATGCTCCGGGTGCTGGTGGCGCGGTGGCTGGGCCTGCCCCCGACGGCCGGGGCCCACTTCGTGATCGAGCCGGCGGGAGTCTCGGAGCTCGGGTTCGAGCACGAGAACCGGGTGCTGCGGCAGCTCAACGCCCGTCCCGCCCCACCGGATCACTACTGAAAGTAACCATCGATCGTCCACGTGCGAGCCCGCCGATCCGGGTCGTCCGCGGCGTGCGGTCGGTGGAAGACGAGGCTTGGTTGAGAGGGAGCGGGCCCGGGACCAGGTGGTCTCGGGCCCGCTCCGCTGCCGGTCAGAAGACCGGGCAGCGGCCGTCGAGGAGTGATGGTCCTCGAGGCGGTGGTCTCAGGTGCAGTGGTCCCAGTGGCGGGGGTCCCAGTGGCGGTGGTCTCAGAGGTCGCCGCGGCGGCGCATCATCGCGAGCGCGGTCACCCCAGGCAGGATCGGCAGCCAGTAGCTGATCAGGCGGAAGACCAGGACGGCGGCGAACATGGTCGCTGCCGTGCCACCCGACGCGGTGAGCCCGATGACGAGCGCCGGTTCGATGGCCCCGACGCTGCCGGCTGTCGGCGCCGCGCCCGCGACGGCCGAGCCGACCAGGTACACGGCGGTGATCGAGGCGATGCTCAGCCCGCTCTCGAACGACCACACCGCGCAGGCGAGGCCCATGACCTGTGCGGCTTTCGTGGCTGCGGTGCTGGTCACGAGCACGACCGTCCGGCCGGGCGAGCGGGCGAGCACCGCCAGGTGCGCGCGGAAGCCCCGCAGCGCGGGCCGCAGCCTCGTGCGTACACGCGGGTGCGCGGCGGCGGTGCCGATCCCCACACCGACCACGGCGAGCCCGGCCGCGACGGGGCCGGCTCCGATCCCGTTCACCGTCATCCGGACGGGCGCCGTCACCGCTTCGCCGACGCCGGAGCCGCGCAGGGTGCCGGCGACGAGCGCGATCCCGGCCAGGTGGACGAGGAACGCGGCGCCCTTGATCGACGCCACGGCGGCCACCGCGGCGGGACGGGTCATCCCGCGGCGTTCCAGGAAGCGCAGGTGCACGGCGATGGCGCCCAGGCCCGCCGGGACGACTCGGTTCGCCGCGGCCGCGGCGAGCTGGGAGGCGGTGGCCGTGCCCAGGCTCATCCGCAGCCCGCTCGCCGCCCGCACGCTCACGCCGTGCGCCACGTAGAAGAGCACCGAGGCGAGCAGGCAGACCACGAGCCAGTGCCAGCGCGGCGCGGGGACGTCGGAGAGGGTGCCGAGAACGTCCGAACGGAACCGGGTGCCGACGAGTGCGCCGACGACGCCGACGACCACGACGGCGGCCAGGACACGCAGGCGCGTTCGGCGCAGGCCGAACCCGCGGGGGGCCCGGGTGAGCTCCAGGGCGACGGCGGCGGCGCCGGTGGCGTCCACCCCGCCGAGCACCGCGGGCACGTCGGCCGGCGTGACGCCAGTGCGCCCGGCGCGCGCGTCGGCGGGGGCGGTCCGCTCCGGCGGGAGCAGCGCCTCCTTGACGGTGGACCTGGCGGGTCGAGACCCGCCGCGGCCGGACGTCGGACGCTCGCCATGGGCGGGAGCCCCGCGCTCGCCGACCCGTCGGTGACGGGGCAGCGTCGGCCCGGGAACAAGCGGTGCAGCCGCGGCGTTGTCGGCGTTCAGCGCGACCGGGATCTCGATGTCTACCCCCAGTGTCCGGAAGCCCTCGCCGCTCACGCTACGGCGCACGCCTGAACGACACCTGAATGTGCTTCATTGTGCGGCTGGCCGAGCAAGGTCGCCGACCGGGGAATCAGGACGGACGAGACAGCGGAGCGCACGGGCCACAGCATGGCGTAGTCATCCCCCCGCAACGCTGTCCGATGCCTACCGGACACACTGTGACGTGGCCGTATGCTCCCTGTGAAGGGCCCGGGAGGTGACAGTTGGATGGCCGTAACGGGCCCGTGGGGGTGCCGCCGCTGCGGGCGGCGGCCGGGGCCTCCCCCGGCCGCCCTGAGGGCTCAGCGGGTAGACCCGTTCGTGGGGTGTGCCGACCCCCCGTCGGTGTACCAGCGGGGCTGGCGGTCGGTCAGCCAGTCGGTGATCGCCTGCCCGGCGCGCGCCGGGCGGAACTCGACGGACCGTAGCCCGGACGGCCGGAGGGTGACGATGTCGATGTCGTCGATCCGGCTGCCGAACTCCGCATAGCGCGGCACGGCCCCCGCGAAGACCACATCGATGCGCTGGGACGTCCCGCCGGCGGGGTCGAGATGCTCGACGCCGCCGACGAAGTCGAGGGAGCGCACCTCGAAGCCGGCCGTCCGGCGCAGTACGCGGTGCAGCACCTCCTCCACCCCCTCGCCCGGTGGGACGTGCCCGCCGAGCAGGAAGAACCAGGGCTGGCCGCGATGGTTGGCGACGACCACGAGATCGCCGAAGGTCAGGAAGACCCGGGCGTGCAGCGACCGGCCCGGCCGCGGCCCCGCGGGCACCGCCCGCGCCCCGGGCATCGGCGCGTGCGGCCGCCGGACGGCGTCGGCCGGGCTCATCGCCCGACCGCCTGGACGGCGAGCGCGCCCGAGCGAAGCCCCAGCGTGTCGGCGGCGTCCTGGACGACCCGCCGCTCGGCCGGATCGAAGTACCCGTCGGCCCGGCCGATCACCGCCCCGATGCGCAGCACCGCCCACGAACGAACCGGGTCACCGCGGACCTTGCCGATCTCGCGCATCGCCGCGCGGCGGCCGGCGGCGAGATCCGAGCGCAGCCGGGCGACGTGCAGGTCGAACAGCAGCTCCAGGTCGGCCCGCGGGTAGTCCGCCAGCACGTCCTCGGCGTGGATGGACGCGGCCATCGCGTCACGCTCGGCGGGGTCGACATGCCCGTCGGCGGCCGCGACCAGCGCGCACATCGCCACCGCGGCGTCCCGGAACACCTCGCCCCGCACGTCCTCGCGGCGGGCGGTGAGCTGGGCCCGCAGGGTCCGCACCGACTGGCGCAGGCCGGTCCACCAGGGCTCGGCGTCCGCGACCGCGAGTCCGCGCCAGGACGGCCACCGATCGGCCCACCACGACATCGCCGCGTGGCCGACCGCGGGCGGCTGGATCGTGAGCGCGGGCCCGGAATCGCTCTCGTAGGGGCGGACCAACGTCAGCCCCGGGGGAAGCGCGTGCCCGCCGGCGAGTCCCGCCGGCTCGAGGGTTACGGCGTAGAGAACGGTCAGGGTGTGCGCGGACGTCGCTCCGTCCGTCGTGGCCGCCGTCTCCGCGGGTGTCCTGTCCGCGGGCGTGTCCCCGGGTGTCCTGTCCGCGGGCGTCGTGTCCCCGGGTGCCCCGTCCGCACGGGTTCTGTCCGGGGTCGCGTCCGTGGGTGAGCTGCGCGGGCTGGGTGCCGGGGCGGGTCGCCACGCCCCGCTGTGCTCGACGCAGCCCGCGAAGACGGGCCGCCCCGCCGCGGACAGGGCGGCCCGCAGGAGCCGCTCGGCGGCGTCCAGGGACGACTCGCCCGGCCGGGCGGAGCCGCCCGGGAACCGCAGGCCCGCGGCGTCGTCGGCGCGGACCAGCAGACCGCCGTCGACCTCGATGAGTAGCGCTATTTCCAGAGAGACCTGTGTCGACATCGGCATGCCGCCCCCAATCGTGACGCCCCGTCGTCACCTGGCTGCTGATACGTCGCCATCATCCACCTCCCCCCGAAGATTTCGCCGCACTATGGCCGAATGGTGGCACGGTGTCGCGGATCCGGGTCGCCGGACGGCCGCCGGGCGTGGCCGAAGGCGGGCGTCGCCGGGCCGTGGGGGAGCGGCCGCACACTGGACCGGCGCCGACCGTGACGCGCCGTGACGGTCCGCCTGCTTGCCGGTGGGGCCGCGTCGCGGTGCGCTGTGCGGCGCTGGGCTGGGCTGGCACGGCTGCTCTGGCGCGCGGCGGCCGGGGCGGCGCGCTGCCGGGTTGATGTGGGCGGGCCGGTGTGTGGTCCGTGGGCGCGGGAGGAGGGACGTAATGTGGGCGGCTTTGTCGCGCGGCTACGAACGGGTGATCGTCGAGCCTGGGAAGCAGCCGTTGCTGGCGCTCCTCGTCGCGTTCATCCTCACGTTCCTGTTCATCCGGCTGAGTGTGCGCATGATCCGTGCGGGCGTGCGCTGGTGGCCGGGCAACGTCGCGGTCGGCGGGGTGCACGTCCACCACGCCATCTTCGGCATCGCCTTCGTGCTGCTCGCCGGGGTGGGCGCGTTCTCGCCCGCGGGGGGGCGGTCGCCCTGGTGGGATCTGCTGGCGATTCTGTTCGGCGTGGGCGCGGCGCTCATCCTCGACGAGTTCGCGCTGGTACTGCGGCTGAAGGACGTCTACTGGTCCGAACAGGGCCGGATGTCGGTGGACGCGGTCATCCTGGGCGCGGCGTTCACGGCGCTGTTGATCGTCGGCGCGACACCACTGGGCGTGGACGGCCTCGACACCGGAGACCACCTCGCGCTGTGGGATCTCATCGTCGTGCTCGGCATCAACATCGTGGCGGTGAGCTGCAGCTTCCTCAAGGGCCGCGTCGGCTTCGGCGTCGTCGGCCTGCTCATTCCGCTGGTCGCGGTGGTCGGGGCGGTCCGCCTGGCGCGGCCCGGCTCGGCCTGGGCGCACCGGCGTTACCCCGAAGGGTCCCGCAAGGCCGAGCGAGCCGCCCGGCGCGCGGCCCGGTTCGCCGCCCGCTGGCGGCCGCGCCGGGACAGGTTCTTCGACCTGATCGCCGGCCGTCCGGACGACGAGACGGATCACGCGGGTCGCGGGGACTCCGGCCGGGGGAGTTAGCGGCGGCGCTGAGTGGCCGCGGGCGAGCCCGCCGCCCTCATCTCAGGACGCAGCCGATCGTCGCCGCCTCCCGGACGGCCGGCAGCTCGAACCAGACCTGCTTGCCCGGGCCGGTCGAGGGCGGATCGTCGACGACACCCCACCGGCTGGCGAGCGCGGCGACGAGCTGCATCCCGCGGCCGGACTCGTCGTCGTCCTGGGCGGCCTTGAGCACCGGGCGCAACGGGCTCCCATCGCTCACGGCGACCCGGACCTGCTCGCCGTGGCACTCGACCGACACGCGCAGCACCTCACGGGCTCCCACGTAGCGAACAGCGTTCGTGACGACCTCGCTGACCAGCAGTCTCGCGACTTCGGCGGCGTTGCCACAGCCCCACGACACGAGCAGATCGGCGACCAGCCCACGGGCTTGCCCGGCCGCCCGGGGATCGGCGGGCAGGTCGAAGCCAGCGGTCAGAGCTTCGGCCACGCATCACCTTCCGGGCGGTTGTCCGTTTCCGGTCTGCCCGCGTTGCCACGGCCGGGCCGGCGTCGCGTTCCTCCCACCTCCGCGTGGACCTCAAACCTGATTGGCGTGGTCCTGCCAGACCGGAGGCGCGAGACACAGCCTGGCCCGGGTCCGGTGCGGGGTGGTCGCGACTCGCCGCAACCCCCGATGACCGCACTGGTGGCGGTCGGCGGTCAGATGACGTCGATGCCGTCGAGCACCGAATCCTTGCGCGCGAGCCAGGCCCTCGTGACGGCCTCCACCTCAGGGCTCAGCGACGGGTCCGAGGCCTGGTCGCGGCCGGGGCCACGGTCCGCCGGGCCCGGGCCGGCCGGGCCGCTGGAACGGTTCGCGCCGACCGCGCCGACGTCGGTGTCGGGACGTCCCGGGCCGCCGGGCCCCCGCTGGCCGTTCGGCTGATGCTGGCCGTTCTGGCCGCCATACCCGTTCTGACCGCCGTGCCCGTTCTGGCCGTTCGGGCCACCGTGCCCGGGCTGGCCGCCTTGACCGCCCTGGCCGCCGTCGCCGTTCTGGCCACGCGGGCTGCGCCCGACACCGGCCCAGGAGTCGTCGACGGAGATGGGACGGCGCTGCTCGGCGGCCTGGCTGCTCCACGGGGAGCCCTGGGGACGCGGCTGGTCCGGGCCCGCGTGCCGGCCGCGCGTGCGCGCCGGGTCGGAGGTGAGCCGTCCGACGGGCGGCCGGGTTCCACGTTCGGGGCCGCGGACGATGTCGGGATGCCGCGGCGGCGGTGGTCCGGCCGCGGCGGCCGCCTGCCCGCGCGCCAGCTCCGCGGCCCGGGCGGCGGCGATGCTGGCGGGCAGCATCTCCACCGGGCCGGAGATCGGCGGCGCCTGCCGGGACGTCGGCACCGAGAAACCGTCGGCCTGAGCCGCCGGGGCCTCGACACCGTCAGGACGGGCCGGAGCCCGGGACGGCTCGGACCGGGACACGCCGGCCGCGTGTTGGTGCTGCGCCGGTTGGGACTGCGCGGGGTGGGGCAGGGGGCGGGACGGATCGCCCGGATGCTGGGCCCGTCCGGGCATGCGGTCACCGAGCCCGGTGGAGACCGGGCCCGTGGACCGTCCCGGGCCCGTTGCCGCGGGCTGGCCGAACAGGCCGGGCCGCGCGATCGGGCCGGACTGCTCCACCTGGCCCTGATAACCGGGATGGCCTGGCTGCCGGCCCTGGCCGGGCTGCCCGGCGTAGCCAGGCTGCCCGTTGCTGTGGCCGGGTTGCCCGTTGTGGCTGGGCGGCCCGTTGTACGCCGGTTGCCCGTTGTACGCCGGTTGCCCGTTGTAGCCGGGCTGGCCGTTGTAGCCGGGGCGCTCCATCGGCCCGGTCGGCGGGCCGCCGGCCGGGCCGGCCGCGGGGCGGTGCGCGGGCGGCCCGCCCGGGCGGTTGAACCCGGGCGCGGGCCGGCTGCCCGGGCCACCGGGAAGCTGCTGTTCGCGGGCTCGCTCGAAGCCGGGGGCCGACATCGGACGTCCCGGCTGCCCGGCGGTGCCCGGCGGCGGCCCGGCTGCTTGGAGCCCAGGTGGTTGAAGTCCGGGCGGCTGGAAGCCGGGTGGTTGGAGCCCCGGCGGCTGGAGGCCAGGTGGTTGGAGGCCGGGCGGTTGGAGGCCGGGCGGTGCGGAGCGGTGACCGGTGTCGGCGGGGGGCGGCCCCGGCCGGCCGGGTGGGGCCTGCTCGCCGGGCGGGCCCCCGCCGACCCGCGGCGGCATGCCGGCGCCCGGACGGCGGATCCCGGCCAACGGGTCGCCGAATACGGGGGTGCGGGCGGACGCGCTGTTGCCCGCGCCACCCAGGGGCATCCCACCCGTCCGCGAGCCGCCGGTGGGCATCCCGCCGGTGGCCGCGGCCGCGGCCGGCGGAACGGCGGCCGGCGGGCGCGTGCCCGGCGGCATGCCGGACGGATGCGACGGCGGTGGCATGGAGGGTGGTGGCATGGAGGGCGGCGGCGGCACGCGGTGCGGCCCGGTCGGCCGGGGCGCGGCCATCGGCTCGTCCGCCGGGCCGGGGGCGCCGCGCTGCCGGACCGGGTCCGTGCCCCGTGGCAGTTCGTGCGGCATCGTCGACTGGCCGGTGCTGGTCTGCGTCGTCGTCGAGTAGGAGCCCGTGTCGAATGGTGGTGGCGCGGCCGCGCGAACGTCCGGCCGGCGCTGGTCGGCGGGGCCTCCCGCCGCCGCGTGGCGGGGGTCGGCCGGGCGCCTGTCCGCCTGGCGGCCGTCGCCGGACCGCGTGGCCGGGGCTTCGGGCAGCGGCCGGGGCGTCACCTCGTCCTCGGTGGCCGCTAGCTCACCGGTGATGGCGACGACGGTCGCGCAGGGCCAGAGCCGGTCACAGCTGAGGCAGAGGTCGAACTCGTTCGGTTGGTGCAGGTCAATCAGTGTGATCAGGGAATTGATGTGCTCGACGATCCGTGGGCCGGCCAGTACTGGTCCGTTCGCGATCATCTCGAGTTCCGAGCGCAACTGACCGTGGTACCGCTCGACGTCGACTACGCGCGGATCCTCCATCGAAGGCAGCATGCACCATTGCGGGCGGAAACGTGCGGGGGGCACCACCACTGCGGGTAACTGGTGACCTTGTCCTCACTATGTGCGTCCGCCGTTTCCACGGATAGCGAGTGCTGTGTGCACCCGCCGCGACAGAGTGGCGATAGCGGTGCGCTCCGTCGGAGCTCGGCGTCACACAGCGCCCGCGCGCGGTCGGATCGGTCCGGCCCAGATGGGCCAGCGCCGGGCCGGCTGGCGTCAGGTGCGGTCGGGCCGGACCTCTCCGTCGCGGCGGACCTGCCGCATCAGCCCCTCCTGGAGCCGTGCGAACTCCTCGATATAGGGACTTTCCACGCCTGCGGCGCCACCGGTGTCCTTACCGCCCTGTGCGCGGTCGAAGACCGGCTCGAAGCCGGCGAACTGGCCGTTCTGACCGGGCATCCGCTCGTTCTGGCTGTCGAAGGCCGGGTAGTGGCTGCCGCTCGGGGGCGGCGGAGGCGGCGGGGTGCCCCGTTCCTGCTGGCCCTCATAACCGCCGGGCCCGTACGACGGCAGGTTGCCGGCCGCGGACGGCGGGCGCTCCGATCCGTTGTCGAACGCCGGATAGTGGCTGCCATTGGACGAAGCGGCGCGCTCGGGCGTGCCGTCGTAACCGAAGCCCGCTCCCGTCCCGGTGCTTCCGGAACCGATCGACAGCGGCGTCGATCCGCGCATGCCCTCGCCCGAACCGATCTCCGGCTGCTCGGTCGACAGGAATCCGTCGGAGGCCGGGTAGATCCGCGCCGAGAGGCTGACCGACATCGGGTCACTGCCGTACGTGATGACGTCGACCTGGTCCTCTGGCCCGATGCCGCCGTTTCGAGCGAGATCGACGAACCGGAAGAGGTCCGCCCAGCGCAGCCCCTCAAGGTCCACACTGATTCTCAGCGCCATTGGTTTGCCCCATCCCTCGGCTCGTGCGTGTCGACGGTTACCTGGCTTCCGACGCGGACGCTTCTCCTGGAGGCCGGGCTCCCCCCCGGTGCCTCTGCGCGGCCGGCCGTGTAGGGCCGGGCTGCGATGGGCGGCAGCTTATACCGCGTTGAGGTGGCATTCCCCATCCGGGCTGGTTGATATGCCTGTGTTCGCGGGTGGGGGTAAGACGTGGGATTCATCTGTGTGTCGGCGCGGTGTACCTGGGCGCGAGCGAGATCGCGGCGGATGATCCGCCCGCCCGCCTGGCGACGAGCGTGAGGGCTGGGATCCGCTGTGTCGCCGCCGGCTGGTGGGCAGTTTGATTTCCCGGCGGGACGGCCCCGGCGGCACCGCACGGCCTGCTCTACCGGGAAATCGGAAGCATCGGGCCGGTCCCGCCGCCGTGGACGAGTAGGGTCCGAGCGTGTGAGCGTAGTTTCCGGCGATGTCAACGGTGTCGGGGGCGCGGCCGGCATCGACGTGTCCGGTGGTTCGCTGCCCATCCGGCTCCTTCATGATCGGGTGTTGGTGCGGCCGCGGGAGGATTCCGCGGACCGGCGTTCGAAGGCGGGCATCGTGATCCCGGCCACCGCGCAGATGGGTAAGCGGCTGGCGTGGGCCGACGTGGTGGCCGTCGGCACGGCGGTGCGCACGATCCAGGTGGCCGACCGGGTGCTCTACGACCCGGAGGACCGCGCCGAGGTCGAGCTGCACTCGACCACCTACATCCTGATGCGCGAGCGTGACGTGCACGCCGTGGCCGCCGAGCGGCTCGACGACGGGCTGACCGGCCTCTACCTCTGAATCGCTGCCGCTGATCCGTCCGAGCGCGTCGGGGTACCTCCGAGCCGTGCCGGCGTTCTCGCGTCGGCCGACCCACCACCGACGGGCGGTGTGTGGCTGGTCGCCGTCGCGGCCCGGTTCGCCCCATGACAGACCGATCATGCCGATGGCGCCGGTCATCGCGGGGCCATCCCGGTGGTCCGGAGCGTCCGAATGTGGCGGGAGTGACACCGCGCCGGGCTGCCCCTGCTTGGTGCGGACACTCCTCGGCCCGTATCCTTCGCTCGGCTCTGGAGATCCGCGTTCCGAACTGGTGGCCGTGGGTACCGGCTCCAGGTGCGGGGAACGCGGACATCTGCTTGTCGCCCACTTCTCTGGCCAGAGCCACTGCGTATTGTGATCAGCCGATGTCGTTCGGGTACCGCACATGGTCGATCCGGTGGTCAGGGTCGGCGCCGGTGTCGACAGGCCGCGGTCTGTGAGGACGAGGAAAGGTAAGGAGACGCATGGCTCGTGACTTCGACGCTCGGCGAAGCACGGATGTCGAGGAGGACGAGCTCCAGGAGCAGAGCCTGGAGACACTGAAGGCGCAGCGCGCCGGAGCGGCGGCCGACCTCGGCGACGACATGGACGCGCTCGAGGCGGAGCTGGACCTGCCCGACGCCGAGGTCAGGGACGAGGAGCTCGCGCTGCGGGTGCTGCCCCGGCAGGCGGACGAGTTCACCTGCACGAGCTGCTTCCTGGTACAGCACCGCAGCCAGCTCGCCGACCCACGCCGGGCGGTGTGCGCGGACTGCGCGGCCTGACACGCGCGCGGCCCCGGGCAGGCAAGCATGAGCGATGGACGTCCATCGCATGACGCCGGACGGGCGGTTCCGGGAGCGAGGCCCTTGCCAGGCCCGCCCCCGGAGCCGTCCGCACGCCGGATGGGTGTGGTCGCGGCCGCGATCCTGGCCGGGTGCCTGACGGCCTACTACGCCCTGCCCGTCTACGGCCACGGCGGCGGGCGATGGTTCTCGCTGCGGGTGGGGCTGTTCGCCCTCGGCCTGATCCTGACCGGATGCCTGCTCGCCAGGCAGGTGGTCTTCGCTCGGCACGTCTCTGTCGCCCAGGTCCGCGCGCAGTGGCTGTTCGCCGGGATCTGCGTCACCGTCGTACTGTTCGCCACCGCCTACTACGCGCTGGCGGTCGGTGCGACCGCCCAGATCTCCGGCGTCCGGACGAAGACCGACGCGCTCTATTTCGCCGTCACCGTGCTGACCACGGTCGGCTTCGGGGACATCCACGCCACGGGTCAGGCTGCCCGGGTCGTCGTCATCGTCCAGATGGGGTTCGATGTCCTTTTCGTGGCGACCGCGGCCTCGGCGCTGCGCGCGTCGAGTTCGGCTCGCCGGGCGGCGCGCGCGTCCTGAGAGCGGCGCGGACTTCTTTCCGACACCACTCTCGCGCCCGGTTGCCGGTGGCCTGGAGTAGCTGTACCACTACCCTGAGTTTGGGAAGTGGGGGTGAGCGCGTGGCCGGCGCGGACGAACCGGACGATCGTTTCGGAACGCCCGGGTCTGCCGTGCCCCGGGCCGGTGGGGGAGACGGGGCCGCCGCGCGGCCGCGCATCCAGCCGTCGCCGGCCGGCGACCTGCCGGTGGTGGGTACGAGGCTGGTACCCCCACGTCCGGTCGTCCCGCATGTGACCCGGCCGCGGCTGCTGGCGCTGCTCGACGAGGCGGTCGACCGGCCGCTGACCGTGGTGTGCGCACCGGCCGGCGCCGGCAAGACGATGGCGCTCGCCGACTGGGCGCGATCGGGCCGGCCCGCGCACCCGGTGGTCTGGCTGCGCGTCGACCCGATGCTCGGACGGCGTACCGCGCGCGCCGAGCACCCCGGTGGCGATCCGGCGGCCAGCGGGCCGCCGTCGCCGTCGCCGTCGCAGCCGGGGTCGCAGCCGCGGTCGCCTTCGTCCGCGCTGTCGTTGTTGCCGTTGGCGCGGAGCACGACGCGGTGGCCTGGTCCGCCCGTGTCCCTGTGGTCGCAGATCCTGCGCGGGCTCACCCGGGACGCCGGCCTGCCCCCTGGGGACCGTCTCGCGCACCTGGTCGCCGCGGACGCCTGGATCTGCCCTGAGCGCTTCCGGCGGGAGCTGGTCAACCAGCTCGCCGAGCTGCCGGCCCCGGCGGTGCTGGTCCTCGACGACGCGCACCTCGTCCGGGATCCCGATGATCTCGCCGGACTGGAGCTGCTCGCGAGCGAGGGCGAGGGCCACCTGCGCATCGTCCTGTCGGGGCGGGCGCCGATTCTGCGCGTGCACCGGCTGCGCGCCGAGGGCAGGGTCACCGAGATCGGCCCGGCGGAGCTGGCCTTCACCACGGCGGAGACCGTCGAACTGCTCGCCGCCCACGGCCTGCGCGTCCCGCCCGGCGCGGCGGCCCAGCTGCGGCGCGCGACGGAGGGCTGGGCGGTCGGCCTGCGGCTGGCCGCGGCGTGCGCGGTGTCGAGCGGAGCCCGGAGGCCGGCCCCCGGCGTGCCCGCCGGCCGGGACGAGCAGTGGGCGCCGGCCCCGCCGGTCCCCGGCCCGGCTGATGTGGTCCCGGGCCGCGACGCCGAGTGTGCGGGCAGCGGCGTCCCGCCGGCCGAGCTCGACCCGTCCCGCGCGGGGAGCGGCGCTCTGCCGGCCGAGCTCGACCCGTCCCGCGCTGCGCGGGCGGCGATCGCCGAGTTCCTGCACGCGGAGGTGCTGGAGGAGTACCCGGAGCCCGTCCGACGGTTCCTGCTCCGGACGAGCGTGCTGGAGCGGATCAGTGCCCCGCTCGCCCACGCGGTCTCCGCGGTGGCGCCCGCGTCCGCCCAGACATCCGCGCACCTGCTCGGTGAGCTCGCGCGCCCGGGCGGCTTCCTCGTCCGGCTGTTGGACGGGCCGGCTGCGACAGCTCACCCGGGTGCCGGCGACCACCCGGACGACGGGGTGGGCGGTCCGCTCCGGGCGGCCGTCGCCACGTTGCCGGACGGCCGCCCGGAGTATCGCCTCACCCAGGAGGCCACGGCTGAGACCACGCAGGAGTGGTACCGGTTCCATCGGATGTTCGCGTCGATGCTGCGCGGTGTGCTCGTGCGTGATCCGGAGGAGGACCCCCGCGAGCTCAACCTCCGCGCCGCCCTCTGGTTCGCCGCGAACGACCGCACACCCGACGCCGCCCGTCACGCGTCGCGGGCTGGTGACTGGTGGTATCTCGCCTGTCTGCTCGTCGACGGCCCGGCGCTGGTGGACGTCCTGTTCGGACGCTCACCCGAGCTCGATGCGCTGGTCGCCGGGCTGCCTGCCGCGGCGGCGGGGCTGTCGGCCGAGTGCGATCTCGTCCTGGCCGTCGCACAGCTGCGCTCCGGCCGGCTGGAGGCCGGTTCGGCCAGCCTGTCCTCCGCGCGGGCGCAGCTGCCCGCGGCGGGGTCGGGCCCGGCGGCCGCCCGCCGCCGGACGCTCGTCGACCGGATCGACATCGTGGAGGCGTACCGTGCCGAGCTTGCCGGGGAACCGGCGGCGATGATCGCCGCGGCCCGGCGGCTGCAGCGTTCCGGGCCGCCGGGTGGCGCGCCCGCCGGGACGGCACCGCGTGCGGGCGCCGCCGCCGGGCCGGCACGGGCATCCGGGGGCGATCCGGACGCCGCGGCCGACCGGGCTGTGATCGACCGGGCTGGGGCCGAGCGGGCTGGGGCCGAGCGGGCTGGGGCCGAGCGGGCTGGGGCCGACCGGGCTCCGTCGAGGCCCGGTCGGGTGCCGGACGAGCGGGCCCGCGCGCTCGCGTTGTGCGCGCGGGGCCGGGGCGAGCTGTGGCTCGGCCGACTGGCCGTCGCCGCCGGCCTGCTGTGCGAGGGCGCCGAGGTGGCCCGGCGGGCCGGGCTCGGCGGCGTCGAGGTGTCCTGCCTGGGGGCACTCGCCCTCCAGTACGCGCTGCGCGGCCGGCTGCGCCAGGCCGAGAGCCACCTGTACGCGGTGGTCGGCACGGCGGCCGACCCGTCCGGAGCACTGGCCGGTCGCTCTGGTGCGCTGGCCGGCCTGCCCGATGCGGCGACCAGCGTCCCCGGCGGGGCACGGCCCGGCGAGCAGTGGGGCATCCCCGGACTGCCCGAGGCGTATCTGGCCGCCGTGCTGGTTCACCTGCAGCGTGCGGAGCCGGTCGAGGCCGACCGGTGGCTGGGCGCGGCGCGGATGACGATCACTGCCGCCCACCCCGCGTTCCTCGGCGGGATCGCCGCGATCTGCGCCGCGCGGCTGCGCCTGCTCGGCGGATCACCCGACGAGGTGCGCGCGGCCCGGCGGATGCTGACCGTCGCCAGGACCGGCCCGATGCCGCCGCTGTGCGCGGCGGCCAGGCGGGCGGCCGAGGCGGACCTGCTCGTCGCCGCGGGTAATCCGGAGGCGGCCCGCCGGCTGCTGCTGCGGGACGCCGACCGCGCGGCCCCGGACCCGCAGACCCAGCTCGCGCTGGCGCGCTGCGCCCTGGCCTGCGCCGACGTTCCCGCGGCGGAGGAGGCACTCGCCTCGCTGCTGCGGGCCGACGACGGCGGCGCGGGACTCGTCGCGGCGTGCGTGCTCGGCGCGGTCGCGGCCGCCCGGCGTGACGACCACGCCCGCGCCGGTGGCTTGCTCGCCCGGGCGGTGGCGCTCGCCGCGGACGAGGGCATGGCCGCGCCGTTCTTCGAGGCGGGGACGGAGGCGCTGGCGATGGTGCTCGCCCATCCCGGGCTGACCGACGCCTATCCGGCCTTCGTCGCCGTCCTCACCCGGTCGGGGAGGTCCGGGCCGCGGCCGGTGCCCGTACCGTCGCGGTCCGCGGCGCAGGGGTCCGCGTCGCCTCGGCCTGCGGCGTCGAGGTCAGCGGCGGCGCACGCGGGGCCCGGCGCGTCGGGGCAGGGGAGCGCGCCGCCTCGGGCGGGCGCCCGGGCGCCCGCCTCGTCAGATGCTGGGTCGGCGGCCCGCACGGAGGAGCCAACGGACCTGGTGGTCGGGCCCGATGTCGTCGTGCCGCAACCGGCTCCGCCGATGTCGCAGCGGTCCCGGACCACGGTGCCGGCCGCCGGGCCGGGGCGGCCGGCCGGGTCGTTCGCCGGCCCGGATCCGGCCTGGCCCGGCGCGCCGGGAGCCCCGGACGGCGGCGGTCGGGACGTCCGCAACGGCGTCGACCGCGGCATCGGTATCAACGACGGCGGCCTCAGCCGGGATGGCAATGGCGTCGATGGCGTCGGCAACCGCATCGTCGGCAACCGCATCGACGGCAACCGCGTCGACGGCAACCGCGTAGGTGGCGACGGCTTCGGTGGTGGCGGCGGGGGCGTGGGTGGGCTCGGGTCGCCCCGGGGGCCGTGGCGCCCCGATGGCGCGCCCGCGGGCGGCCCCGGTGACGCCCGGCGCCGAGGCGGCCCCGGTGGTGGGAGCGCGGGTGGTGGGCCGCGCCCGGGGAGTGGGGAGCACCGGCCGGAGCCGGCCGAACGGCTCAGCGAGCGCGAGCTCGCGGTGCTCAGCTACCTGCCCACGATGCTCACCACCGCGGAGATCGCGGCCGAGATGTACGTGTCGGTGAACACCGTCAAGACGCACCTCAAGAGCATCTACCGCAAGCTGGATGTCGCCAGGCGCCGGGACGCCGTCCACCGTGCGCGTGCCCTTCACCTTTTGTGATCGGCCACCTGTGGCGATCGGCATCTGTTGGGATCGGCACACGTCGTCAGCCCGCCGGGCGGTGTGTCTCGTCGGGCCATCCCGCGTCGTCGAGGTGCCACACGGCCCTCGGTGGCAGGTGACGGGCGTGCTCGCCGGGCTCCTCGGAGGTGCCCGCGGCGGGCTCGCAGCCTTGCGGCGGGGCCAGGTCCGGGCCGGTGCCGCACCACCCCGGTGCGACGTCTGAGCGGGGCGGACTCTCTCCGGCGCCCCACCACTCGGGACCACCTTCGTGGGGGTACCCGGGGTTGTAGACCTGCCCGGCGGGGCCGGGGAAACCGCTGGGGCCGAGGTCCTCCCACATGGCGGGGATGCCCGCGTGGGGATGTTGGCCCGGGGGTGGTCCGGCGGCCGGGAAACGAAATCCGGTTGGCTCCTCTGTCCCGAACCGTTCAGTGCCGGCCTGCGGCCAGAACCGCTCGGTCGTGCCATCCGCCGAGGGGGAACGCGGGGGAAACGGAGGAAGTGGAAGTGTCGCGGCAACGGCTGCCGGTCGGCGGCGGCGCGGCGGGCGTAGACCGCGCCCGAGACAGACGAGCAGGGTGGCTCCACCGGCCAGCATGATGATCGAACCGAGGACCCGCAGGTCGATGCCGGTCAACCGATAGGACAACGCATAGCGGAGCGTTGCGCCCGCGGCGATGAGGAAGATCGCGAATCCGGTCGTCACTCGCTTCACCTCATTTCGGCGGGCCTCGTGGGCCGACCGCAATGGTGATCGAATGTGATCGTCAAATATACGCTCGGTGAGAAAACTACCCTCTGTGGCGGGCGGTTACACGCGTGCAGCCGAAGGTGGAGGTGGTGGTCGGACCGGGCCAATTTGAGGGCGGTTGCTGGCACCTTTGGGTGGTGGAGGCGCTGCGTTGATGTGACTGTGCGTGTCACAGTCGTGACGATCAACGGTGTCCCGCGGGGAAATGACGCATGAACTGAGGTTCATTATTCACATAAGCGGGCCAGGCTTATCAGGCGTCAGAAAGTAGGCTTCGCGGACTGGCATCTGGGTAGTCGCGGCCCTAGGCTTGCCGAACATGTCCAGCTTGGCCGGAAATACGCCGGCTGATTCGCGACTACCGGCCAGTGACCTGGTGTCGGTCTGCCCCCGGAGGCATGTGTGACTGACCGAATGCTCAGCAATCCCGATGGTAGCCCCAGCGGCCATCCGGCCACCGGCCGGCTCGCCGTGACGATGGACACATCGGCGGGGGTTTCTCGGCCGCCCGGCGTGGCGGCCCCGCACCGGGCACCCACGATGCGGCACGCGCCGATCTCGGCGACGTCCGCGGTGGGCCACCCGGGCGCCCGTACCCGTCCCGGCGCGGTGGCGGCGGGTCTGCCCGGCCGCGCCCCGGTCGCGGCCCGCGGGCCGCAGGTGCCGCGGGATCTGGCGCTCGGCGCGGCGGAGCTGCGCGGCGTGCTCCGTGTCGTCGAGGACTGCGAACGAGCGGCGTCGCTGCCGGCGTTCCGCGAGGCGGCGCTCGACGGGATGGCCCGCCATCTCGGCTACCGCCACTCGGCGTTCTTCCTCGGCTCGTCCCCGCAGGCGACCTTCCAGGACGCCCGCCCGACTGGTCGCGGTCTCGCGCTGCGCATGGCCGGGCCCTTCCTGGAGCGGTACCGCAGCCTCGAGGTCTTCAACGACCCGGAGAGCCTGCGGCTGATGTGGGAGCGCGGCCTGGTCACGCTCGACGAGATCGGGGTGCCCGACCGGCCCGAAGTCCGGCTGCGGTTGGAGCGCTTCCTGCGCGCCCACGGGATCCACGCGAAGCTGCTGATCAGGCTCGCCGGGGGAAGCGGTGTCGGTGCGGTCGTCTCCCTGCTGGACCCGCGGCCCGGTGCCTTCGGGCCGCGTGACCGCGCCGTGGGCGCCGTGCTCGCCCGCCACCTCGGCAACCTGCTGCGCTTCTACATCCGGGTGAACCCGGGCCCGGCCGTGACGGCGAAGCTTTCCGCCCGTGAGCGCGACGTCGTCCGCCTGGTGGCGGAGGGCCAGTCGAACCGGCAGGTGGCGGAGGCCCTCTGCATCAGCATCGACACGGTCAAGCACCACCTGACGCACGCGCTCGTGGCGACCGGCTGCTCCAACCGCACCCAGCTCGCGCTCGCCTGGCAGCGTGAGATGGGCTCGATGCCGGCGCCGGGCCTGCCCCGCCCGTAGCCGGTGCCGTCGTATCCCGGCCAGCCGTGGTCGGGGCGCTCGCGGGTCCGCGGACCGGCGGCGCACGAGCGGGCGGCGCGGGGTGCCCACCCGGTGCCGATCGCTCTCCTCAGCGCAACCTGTTCATGATCGTCCGTGCGGGTTCGCCCGACCCGCACCCTCCGGGGGCACCTGCGCCCGGATAGCAACGCCCGGCCGGCATGCCCGGCAGGGTCGTCGGACCAGCCCACGGCCCGACATAGCCCGGACGTCGAGAGATCGGCGCCCAGGCGGAACGTACACCGGATCGCGCCCGCGCTCGCCCGGCGCGCGGCGCGTCCGAGGGCTCGGCCGCGCGCCACGGCGCACGCGGACCGAGGCCGTCCGCACCCCCGACGGGAGACCGGCGGGACCGGGACCGCCCATCCCGGTCACCCGCCGCGGGCTAACGTCGAAGCAACTCGAGGTCACATGTTCGGCGTGGCGGGCCGGCCGGCGATCGGCCGGCCCGCCACGGCGGTCGCCGGTATGGAGCAGGTCGCCGGTATGGAGCGGCCCGCATGGAACCGGATGGATTGGCTGTCCGTTGTGACAGTTCGGTCGTCCTTCCTCGCGAAGTCCGGCCAGGCGTCGAGCCCCGCGATCACGGCCCCGCCCCCGCCGTATGAGCGCCCCGCCTCAGCGGTGCGCGTGACAGGCCGTCGCGGCAGGTCGTGATCCCCTGACCCCCTGGCCGCGAGTGGACCGGTGTTCGGAGCACTCCGGTTGGAACCGTCCTTCTCGGCGCGCCGCCGATCGCTGCTGGTCGGCGCCTCCGCCGCGCCCGCCGACCGCCGGGCCGCCGCTGTCGTCGTCGCCGGTCGTCGCTGTGGTCGCCGTCGCCGAGTCGCCGTCGTGCCGCCGCCGCCGTCCGGCCGCGCCCTGACCCGACACACCCTGACCCGATGCGCCCCTGAGCCCTGGCCGGGCATCCACGAATGACTCGGGAGAGTCGTCCGAGCACTCTGACGCAAGGACTCCCAGGCCGTGACCTGGCTCTAGTCACTTCGGGTGGTCTCGCTGCCTGCTCGGCATCGTCGCGGAATGCTCCCCCGTGGTCTCGTGTGGCTTGCCCGGAGCCCGGGCGACATCCGTGCGGTGCCCTGATCGCGTTGGAAAAGCCCTTGTGAACTGGGTATTTGTCGCGATCGAGCGCGATCGAGGGAGCGGATCCACGATGGGCGAGAGGAATGGGCGGCGCTTATGCTTGCGGCCACTCGGTTATGGTGACTAGGTTGAACGGGCCATGTCACTGCGTATGTGGGGGTCAGAAGAGACGAGTCTGCCGACAGCACGCCCGTCCGGCCCAGGCTGGCGTCGGCGGCTGTTCCAGATCGTCACCGGAGGAACGGCTGGATGAATGTCATGTCATGGGATGCGGGTGCGGTCCGCCGTCGGGGCCGCGGTGCCGGTCCGGGGAAAGTCGGCACTGATTCCCGGTGGTTTCAGTCGTCGACGCTCCGCACCCGGACGGCATGACATGTCACTCTGTGCGCGCGCCGGAAAGAATCCGGGCGAGGTGCAGAATCGTAACCATTCCAGGCGTGTGTGCGGCATCGTCGCGGCGAACATCGGGTGTACGGGGAAACGCGTGCTGCCCGTGGAGCGGGACAACACGTCGGGCGCGGTCGGCCCCGAGATCGCCGTGGAGCGTGCCGCGCCGCGTTCCGCGTGTTCGCCGGCGTGCGTGGGTGATGAGCGGGGGCACCTGATCGTTTCGTGGCGCGCCCTGGTTGTGGAGACCCCGTCCGGACGGGCTAGTATTTCGCGCACGTTCGCTGCCTCGGGTGAGCCGATCGGACCGGGCCGCAGTCACTACGACCGAATCGTCGCCGGCGGCGGGGAGTCCGGGCCGGTCGCCGGTTCTGTCCCTCATATGGAGTTGCACCTGCCTGATATGCCGATCGCCCCACGACGCCGACACCGGACTACCGCGAGGCGCGCGGATCAGCGGCGGTCTGTCAGCGATCTCTCCCGTGGTTCACCGGCGCCCGCCGGCCGAGCCCGCCCGAATCCGACCCCGGCCTGCCGGCCGGTGCCGACGGCATCCGTTCCCGGTCGTCGCCCATCACGGTGGTGCCTGGCCAGGAGGAGCATCCGATGAGCAGCTCGTTCAGTGCCCAACCGAGGCCCGTGGCGGTCGAGCCCGGAGACCGGGATCTGGTCGTCGTCGTCAGCCCGTTCGGTGAGCCCGCGCCGCACCTGGTGGCGGCGGTCGGCCACGCCGGCGGCCTGGGAATCCTCGATCTCGGCCTCGACCCGGCCCGCGGCCGGGAGTCGATGGCCGCCGCGGCCGCCTGGTCGACCGCGCCGTTCGGGGTCCGGGTCCCCGAGGGCTGCCCGATCGGCAGCGGTGACCTGCCTGCCGGCGTCGACACGGTGCTGCTCGGGGTGAACGCCCCGTGGACGGTGGCCGAGGGGGCCGGCCGTGGTCGGCGTGTCCTCGTCGAGGTGCTGTCCGTAGCGGACGCGATGGGCGCGCTCGAATCGGGAGCGGCCGGCCTCGTCGCGCGCGGCAGTGAGGCCGGCGGACGGGTCGGTGACCTCACGACGTTCACTCTGCTACAGCACCTGATCGCCGCGAAGGCGACACGGCGGGACGGGACCGTTGCCCCCGTGTGGGCCGCTGGTGGCATTGGTCCGGCCACGGCCGCCGCGGCGATCGCCGGCGGGGCGGCCGGTGTGGTCCTGGACTCGCAGCTCGCGCTCGTTCGCGAGATGGAGCTGCCCACCGAGATCGCGGCCGCCGTTCGCGCCATGGACGGCAGCGAGACCGCGCTGATCGAGGGCCACCGCGTCTACGTGCGCCCGGATCTGCCGGTCGCCCGGCTGGTCGGCTGGCCCGCCGGCGCGGGTGCTCCCAAGGACGGCGACGAGCCGGCCACGGACTTCCGGGACACCGGCGGCGAGCTCGCCTCCGACGGCGCGCTGACGTCCGCCGCGCCGGCGGCAACAGCTCCGGCGGCCACGGCATCCACCGTCGGCGGCGAGCGGGGACCGGTGGCACTGCGGCTGGGCGGGCGCGACCTGCGGGAACAGCTTCTCCCGGTCGGGCAGGACGGTGCGCTGGCAGCCGACCTGGCCGACCGGTACGTGTCGGCGAGCGCCGTGGTGCGGGCCGTGCGGGAGTCCGTGCGGACCGCCCTCGACTCAGCGGCGCGCCACCGGCCGCTCGCGCCGGGATCGCCGTTCGCGGCCGCCCGCGGGCTGCGCTACCCGGTCGCGCAGGGGCCGATGACCAGGGTCAGCGACCGGGCGCGGTTCGCCCGCTCGGTGGCCGACGCGGGTGGGCTGCCCTTCCTCGCGCTCGCGCTGCTGGACGGCGCCGCGACCCGGACGCTGCTGACGGAGACCGCCGAGCTGCTCGGTGACTCGCCCTGGGGCGTGGGGATCCTCGGGTTCGCGCCACCCGAGGTGCGCGCGGCCCAGCTTGAGGCGGTGCACGAGGTGCGCCCGCCCTGCGCGCTGATCGCCGGCGGCCGGCCGGCCCAGTCGGCGCCGCTGGAGGCCGCCGGCATCGACACCTTCCTGCACGTGCCCTCGCCGGGGCTGCTCGACCGCTTCCTCACCGACGGGGCGCGCAAGTTCGTCTTCGAGGGCCGCGAGTGCGGCGGCCACGTCGGGCCACGGGCCAGCTTCTCGCTGTGGGAGGCGCAGATCACGCGCCTGCTCGCCTTCGCCCGGGCCGCCGGCGACGAGCCGGGGTCACTCCGGGACGTCCACGTGCTGTTCGCGGGCGGCATCCATGACGCGACCTCGGCGGCCATGGTCGCGGCGGCGGCGGCGCCGCTGGCCGACCGCGGCGCGCGGGTCGGTGTGCTCATGGGGACGGCCTACCTGTTCACCGAGGAGGCGGTCGCCGACGGCGCGATCATGCCCGGTTTCCAGGAGGCGGCGATCGGCGCCACCCGCACCGTGCTGCTGGAGACCTCACCCGGGCACGCCACCCGGTGTGTGGAGTCCGAGTTCGTGCACACCTTCCTGCGCCGGCGCGAGGAGCTGACGGCCGCGGGCGTGGCGCGCAAGCAGATGTGGGCCGAGCTGGAGTCGCTCAACCTGGGCCGGCTGCGGATCGCCAGCCGGGGCGTCCGCCGCGAAGGGGGCCAGCTGGTCGAGGTCGGGCCCCGCGAGCAGGCCACGGACGGCATGTTCATGATCGGCCAGGTGGCGGCCCTGCGATCGGACCGCACGACGATCGGCCGGCTGCACGCCGAGGTGACCGAGCAGGCCACGGCGCTCGTCGCCGAGCGGGCGGCCGAGCGGGCCGGCGGGCCGACCGGGCAGGTCGCCGCGCTGCCGGCCCAGCGCACCGCCGGGAGCACCGACGCGGCCGACGGCGACCAGGCCGAGCGCGCCGCGCGGTCCGTGGCCGCCGTGCGCGAGGCGGCGCGGTCGCTCGACATCGCGATCGTCGGTATGTCAGCGGTGTTTCCGCGGGCTTCCGACGAGAAGGACTACTGGGCCAACGTGGTCGGCGGCGTCGACGCGATAACAGAGGTGTCACCCGAGCGATGGGACGCGAATCTCTACTACGACCCGGAATCGGTCGTGAAGGACGCCGGCCGACGGACGCCGTCCAAATGGGGCGGATTCCTGCCGAGAATCCCGTTCGACGCGCTCGCCTACGGAATACCGCCGCGTTCTCTGCGCAGCATTGATCCGGGCCAGCTCCTCGCGCTGGAGGTCGCCGCCCGGGCGATTCGCGACGCCGGGTATGAGAACCGGCCGTTCGACCGCCGACGCACCTCCGTCGTCTTCGGCGCTGAATCAGGGTCCGACCTTTCCACGACGTATGGATTCCGCTCCGCGCACCGGGCCTGGGTCGGTGAGCTTCCCGCCGAGCTCGAGGAGCTCCTGCCCGAGCTCGACGAGGATTCCTTTCCCGGCATGCTCGCGAACGTCATAGCCGGCCGGGTGGCGAATCGGCTCGACCTGGGCGGCCTGAACTTCACCGTGGACGCGGCGTGCGCCTCCTCGCTGGCGGCCCTGGACGCGGCGTGCAAGGAACTGTCGGCGGGCGCGTCCGACATGGTGCTGTGCGGTGGGGTGGACACTCATTCCAGCGTCCACGACTTCCTGCTTTTCGCCTCGGTGCACGCGCTGTCTCCCGGGGGCCGTTGCCGCAGCTTCGACTCCGGCGCGGACGGCACCAGCCTCGGTGAGGGTGTCGCCGTCGTCGTTCTCAAGCGCCTCGCGGACGCGCAGCGCGACGGTGACCGGATCCGCGCCGTCATCCGGTCGGTCGCCGGCTCCTCCGACGGCCGGGCGCTCGGCCTGACCGCGCCGCGCAAGGCCGGGCAGGTCATCGCCCTCGAGCGCGCCTACGCGACGGCGGGAATCTCGCCGTCCGAGGTCGGCATGCTGGAGGCGCACGCCACCGGAACGGTCGTGGGGGACCGCACCGAGCTCGCCACGCTCACCGAGGTTTTCACCGAGCACGGCGCCGCCGTCGGCCAGTGCGCGGTCGGTTCGGTGAAGTCGCAGATCGGCCACACGAAGTGCGCCGCGGGCCTGGCCGGGCTGGTCAAAGTGGCGCGCGCGGTGGAGACCGGTGTGCGGCCGCCGACGCTGCACATGGACCGCCCCAACCCGTACTGGGAGCGGGAGAGCAGCCCGTTCTACTTCGACGACCAGGCCCGTCCGTGGATCGCGCCCGCCGGGCGCCGCCACGCCGGCCTGTCCGCCTTCGGGTTCGGCGGGACGAACTTCCACGTCGTCGTGTCGGCCTACGACAAGGCACCGGAGCCCGCGCACGGCCTGGACCGGTGGCCGGCGGAGCTGTTCGTGATCCGCGGCCGGGACCGCGCCGCCGCGCTGCGCCGGCTGGACCGCCTCGCCGAGCTGGTCCGCGCCAACGAGGAGGCAGGCCGGCCCTACCACCTGCGCGATCTCGCCCGCACCGCGGCCGAGGAGCGAGGCGGCCCGGTGCGGATCGCCTTCGTCGTCGACGAGCTGGACGATCTTGCCGCCGCCCTGGACCGGGCGCGGGAGCCCCGGTCCGACTCCCGCCTCGGCGTGTTCGTCCACGCCGAGGACGAAGCCGGTGCCGCGGGCGCAACGGCCGGTGCTGGGACGTCCGCCGAGGGCGTCGGCGCCGGCTCGGTGGCGTTCCTCTTCCCCGGCCAGGGCAGCCAGCGCCCCGGGATGCTCGCGGATCTCTTCGTGGCCTTCCCGCGACTGCGTGCCCTGCTGGAGCTCGCCCCGGACGTCGCCGCCACGGTGTTCCCCCCGGCCGCCTTCAGCGACACCGAGCGGACGGCCCAGGCCGCGGCACTGACCGATACCCGGGCGGCCCAGCCCGCGCTGGGGATGGCCGGGCTGGCCGTCCATGACATCCTGGCCGGACTGAAGATCCGTCCCGATCATGTCGCTGGTCACTCCTACGGGGAGCTGGTCGCGCTGTGCGCGGCTGGGGCGTACGACCGGGCCGACCTCGTCCGGCTCAGCCGGGCCCGCGCCGACGCGATTCTCGCGGCGGCTGGCGGCGACCCGGGCACCATGGCCGCGGTGTCGGCGACGGCCGACCAGATCCGGGACGTGCTCGGTGCGCCCGCCGCCGACGGCACCGTGGCGGGAGTGGCGCTCGCCAACCAGAACGCGCCGCGCCAGACCGTGATCTCCGGGCCGACCGCCGACGTCGACGCCGCGGTCGGCCGGCTCAAGGACGCCGGGCTCTCGGCCCGGCGCATCCCGGTGGCCTGCGCCTTCCACAGTCCGGTGATCGCCGGCGCGGCCCAGGCACTGGCGGGTGAGCTCGAGGCCACGCCCGTCGACGATCTCACGCTGCCGGTGTGGTCCAACACGACCGCCGCGCCCTACCCGCGGACCCCGGACGGCACGCGCGCGACGCTGGCCGGCCAGGTCGCGGCCCCCGTCCGCTTCGTCGAGCAGATCGAGGCGATGTACGCGGCCGGCGTGCGGGTCTTCGTCGAGACCGGGCCGGGCCGGGTGCTCTCCCAGCTCACGGCGAAGATTCTCGCCGGACGTCCGCACCGGGTCGTGGCGACCGACGCACCGGGGGAGCACGGCCTGCGCCGGCTGCTGCTCGCGGTGGCCGAGCTCGCGGCGGCCGGAGTGGAAATGGACCCGTCGCTCCTGTTCGCGGGCCGCGACACCCGCACGGTTCCGGCCGACGGGATGCCGCGGCGCCCGGGCTGGCTGATCGACGGGGCGTATGTGCGAACCGGCCAGGGCGGTTACCTGCCCGGTGGTCTGCGGCCCGCCCGGCGGGTTCCGCCGGTCGCGCCGGCGGTGGGGACCGAGCCGGCCATGGCTGAGACGGGTGGGTCCGGTGACACAGGCAGGCAGGACGGCCCCGGGGCCTGGCGCGTGCTCGCGCCCGGCCCAGCGGTGGGCGGCCCAGTGGTGGGCGGCCCAGTGGTGGCCGGCGGATCGGCAGGAGGCACTCCAGTGGACGGCCCTCAGATGATGAACGGGCACGCGAACGGGCACCGCGACGGCTGGTACCCGGGGCCGAACGGGTCCGGGCCCGCGCTCGCCGCCGCCGGGACTTCCGGCGAGCAGGTGGTCGACAGCCGTCCGGCCGCCCCGGCCCCGGTCGCCAGCCCCGCCGACGCGGCCGTGCTCGAGTTCCTGCGGACGGGCCGCGATCTTGTGGCGGCGCAGCGTGACGTCCTGCTGACGTATCTGGGTGGCACCGCGGCCGCGCCGGTCGAGCACGGTGCCGGGCGGTGGACGCCGGCAGCCACCTTGCCGGCCCCGGCGGCCCCGGCGGCTGTCATGCCGGCCGCCGCGCCCGCTGTGACCGCCGCGCCTGCCAGGCCCGCCGTGGCCGCGTCGGCCCCGGCCATGCCGGCGCCGGTTGTCGCCATGCCTGCCGCGGTGGAGGCCGGTGCGCTGGTCGCCGCCGTGCCGGCCGCGGTGGTGGCGGGCGTATCGGCTGCCGCCGGGTTGTCGGTGGAGGCTGTGGCGGATGCGGTGGTGGGGGTGATCGCGGATCTGACGGGTTATCCGGTGGAGATGTTGGAGCCGGATCTGGATCTTGAGGCTGATCTGTCGATCGATTCGATCAAGCGGACGGAGATTCTGGGGGAGCTTGCGGGCCGGGTGGGTCTGGCTGGTGTGGGTGCGGGCGATGTGGATGAGTCGGTGGTGGAGGAGTTGGCGGCGGTGAAGACGGTCCGGGGGATCGTTTCCTGGATCGTGGAGCACCAGTCCACCGACCAGGCCGCCGGCACGGCGCCTGCCGTGCTTCCGGTCAGCGCCCCCCTGGCCGCGGCCGACGGGTCCGCGCCCGCGGGTGGGCCGTCCGCCGGGTTGTCGGTGGAGGCTGTGGCGGATGCGGTGGTGGGGGTGATCGCGGATCTGACGGGTTATCCGGTGGAGATGTTGGAGCCGGATCTGGATCTTGAGGCTGATCTGTCGATCGATTCGATCAAGCGGACGGAGATTCTGGGGGAGCTTGCGGGCCGGGTGGGTCTGGCTGGTGTGGGTGCGGGCGATGTGGATGAGTCGGTGGTGGAGGAGTTGGCGGCGGTGAAGACGGTCCGGGGGATCGTTTCCTGGATCGTGGAGCACCAGTCCACCGACCAGGCCGCCGGTCCGGCGATCACCGCCGGGGACGGAACCGGCCACGGTGTGGGGCCCGGCGCCGGCGGCGACGCGGGATGGGCCGGGCCCGGACAGGTCGAGGTGCCCGAGCAGAGCCGCGCCGAGCGTCGGTCCGCCGACGGCGCCGGCGGCCGGGGGCAGTCCGGCGGGCCGTGGGCCGGGTCGGCGGCGGTCCCGGCGTCCGCCGTCCCGGCAACCGCTGCGGCAACGGCCGCGGCGAGGCCGCCCGCGCCGGGTACGCGGAATGGGGGTGGCGTGCCGTCGGCCGCCGCGGCGCCGGCCACGGCCGTTCCGGTGCCGGCGGGTGTTCCGGTGATGTCCGCGCCGCTCGGAGCGCCGGCCGGTGCCCCGCCACGGCCCGCGTCGGCACCGGAGAGCTGGGGGGTGCGCTCGGCCCCGCGGGGCTCGACGGACCCGGTGTTCGCCGAGCGGGTGCCGCTGCGTCGGTTCGTGGTGGAGTCCACCGAACTGGCTCCGCTGCCGTCCTGGGATGACATCGTCGCCGCTGGTCGGGCGGCGGTGCTGGACGGCGCCCGGTTCGCCGTCGTCGACGGCGGGCTCGGGATCGGCCTCGCCCTGTCGACCCTGCTGGAGCAGGCCGGGGCGCAGGTCCGCATCATCTCGGCGAACGACGCCGCCCTGGGCGAGCTGGTCGCCTCCGGCATCGCCGCCGACGGGCTGTTCTGGGCCGCCTCGGCCGAGGGCTCGGCGGGGCCGGTGGGCGGTCTGCCGGCGGCGTTCCCGGCGCTGCGCGCCGCCGCGCTGGCTGGAATCCGGCGGCTCGTCGCGGTCACCGGCCTCGGTGGTGATCTCGGCCGCAACGGCGAGATCGGCGACCCGGGCTCGGGCGCCGGCATGGCCGGGCTGGTCCGGACCCTGGCCCGTGAGCTGCCCGACCTCCTGATCAGGTTGGTGGACGTCCATCCCAAGGCGCAGCCGCGGCGGATCGCGGAGAGCCTGCTCGCGGAGATGCTCGACCCGGCCGCGCCGGTCGTCGTCGGCTACCGCGACGGCGTCCGGATCGCGCCCGAGCTGCGGATGTCCGACCTGGTCGCGGTCACCGCCGGGCCGGGGTCCGCGGCTGCCGGATCGCCTCGGGCCGCCGCCGCTCCGCCGGGGCTGGACAGGTCCGGCGTCGTCCTGCTGACCGGTGGTGCGCGCGGGATCACGGCCCGTACCGCGCTGGCGCTTGCGGGTGCCACCGGCTGCGCGGTCGAGCTGGTCGGGCGCACGCCCGTCCCGGACGCGCCCGAGGACGAGGCCACGGCGGGTGCGCTCGACGCCCCGGCGCTGCGCCGGGCCCTGATCGCGACGGGGGTGCGCCGCCCGGCCGAGATCGAGGCGCGCATCGGGCGGATCCTGGCCGAGCGGGAGATCCGTGCCACGCTCGCCGCGCTGCGGGAGGTCGCCGCGTCGGTGCGCTACCACCCGATCGACGTGCGGGACGTCACCGCCGTCGCCGGTGTCGTCGCCGACGTCTACGCCCGCCACGGCCGGCTGGACGGTGTCGTGCACGGCGCCGGCGTCCTGGAGGACCGGCTGCTGCGGGACAAGTCGCCGGAGTCCTTCGACCGGGTGTTCCGCACGAAGGTCGACGGGGCGCGCGCCCTACTGGACGCGCTGCGGCCCGATGTGGGCTTCGTTGTGCTCTTCGGCAGCGTGGCCGGGGTGTTCGGCAATCGCGGGCAGGTCGACTACGCCGCCGCCAACGACGCCCTGGACGCCCTCGCGCACACCGCCTCGGCGCGCTTCGCCGGCCGGGTGGTCAGCGTCGACTGGGGTCCCTGGGGCACTGACACGGCCGCCGGCCGCGGGATGGTGTCCGCCGAGCTGTCCCGGGAGTACGCCCGCCGGGGCATCGGCCTGATCGACCCCGGCGAAGGGGTCGCCGCGTTGCTGCGAGAGCTCGGTGAGCCGGTCGCGGACGCGCCGACCCAGGTCGTCTACATGTGCGCGGGAGTCGGGTCGTTCGATGGGTGACACATCCCGCCACAGCGGCGGCGGCCCCCGCGGCGCGGGCGGGCAGGAGATCGCGATCGTCGGGATGTCCGCGCTGTTCCCCGGCGCGGGCGACCTGGACACCTACTGGCACAACATCGTCGGTGGCGTGGACGCGATCAGCGACGTCCCACCGGGCCGCTGGGACCTTGACGAGTACTACGCCGGGCCGGCCACGGACGGCGACCGGCAGCCCGGCGGCGACCGGCGCGACGGCGGCCGGCGGCCGGACGGCGCGGGCTTCTACTGCCGGCGCGGCGGGTTTGTCGACGACCTGGCGACGTTCGACCCGGCCCGGTTCGGCATCGTCCCGGTCTCGGTCGACTGGGCGGAGCCCGACCAGCTGCTCGCGCTGCGGCTCGCCGCCGAGGCCATGGACGACGCCGGCGGGGCCGAGACGCTCGGTGACCGCGGCCGCGTCGGCGTCGTGGTGGGCCGCGGCGGCTACGTCGGGCCGGGTGTCGCCCGGCTCGAGCAGCGGGTCCGCACCTCGCACCAACTGGCGACCACGCTGCGCGAGGTGCTGCCGGACGTCCCGGACGCGGCCGTCGACCAGGTCGTCGACGCGTTCCTGGCCCGGCTGGGGCCGCAGCGGCCGGAGGCGTCCATCGGCCTGGTGCCGAACCTGGCGGCCTCGCGGATCGCGAACCGTCTCGACCTGCACGGCCCGGCGTACACGATCGACGCGGCCTGCGCGTCGTCCCTGGTCGCGGTGGACATCGCGGTGCGGGAGCTGGCCGGCGGCCGGGCCGGCGCGATGATCGTCGGCGGCGTGCACATCGTGCACGAGGTCTCGTTCTGGAGCCTGTTCACGCTGCTGCGGGCGCTCTCGCCCACCCAGCGGATCCGGCCGTTCGACCGCCGTGCCGACGGCCTGCTCATGGGCGAGGGCGTCGGGATGATCGTCCTGAAGCGGCTGGCCGACGCCCGCCGCGACGGCGACCGGGTCTACGCCGTGCTGCGTGGCGCCGGGACGTCCAGCGACGGGCGCACCGCGAGCCTGATGGCACCCGCGTCCTCCGGGCAGATCCTGGCGATCGAGCGGGCCTGGGCGGACGCCGGCCTCGACCCGGCGGCGCCCGGCGCGGTCGGGCTGATCGAGGCGCACGGAACCGCGACTCCGGCCGGCGACGGGACCGAGCTCTCGACGCTGGCGAAGGTCTTCGGCGGCGAGGTCGGGGCGAGCCCCGTCGGCCTCGGGTCGGTGAAGTCGATGATCGGGCACGCGATGCCCGCCGCCGGCATGGCCGGGCTGATCAAGGCCGCGCTGGCGCTGCACCACCGCACCCTGCCGCCGACGCTGCACTGCGACGAGCCGCACCCGCTGTTCGACGGGAGCCGTTTCGCCCCGGTCCGGACGGCGGTCGAGTGGGAGCCGTCCGGTTCCGCGCCGCGGCGGGCGGGGGTGAACGCCTTCGGGTTCGGCGGCGTGAATGCGCACATCGTCCTGGAGGAGTGCCTCGACGACCACGCCGGCGCCGTCAACCCGGTGAGCTCCGTCGGTTCCGTCGGTTCCGCCGTCGCCGCCGCCGGGACGGGTGCCGTGCTCGGGCCCGACCCGGAGGCCGAGCGGGTCCTGCTGTTCGCGGGCTCGTCGGCGGCCGAGATCGTCGCCCAGCTCGACGTCCCGGACGCCGACCTGCTGGGGCGCGACGACGCCGCGTCCCCGCCGGCGGGTGGGCCGTTCCGGCTGGCGCTGGTGGCGCCCACCCCGCGTCGGCTCGCGCTGGCCCGTACGGTGGCGGCCCGCGGCACCGCCTGGCGCGGGCGGAACGATCTCTGGTTCGTCCCCGAGCCCCTGCTCGGCGACCGCCCGGCGTCCGACGCCGCGGGCGGACCGCGGCTGGCGTTCCTGTTCTGCGGTCTGGAGGACAAGTTCGCCCCGCGGATCGACGACGTGTGCGACCACTTCGGCCTGCCGCTTCCGGAGGTGGGCGACACCGCCGAGCTCGGCAGCCACGGCGTCGCCAGCGTCCAGGTGGGACGGGTCCTCGACACGGCGCTGCATCGCCTCGGGGTGGTCCCCGACCTGGTCGCCGGGCACAGCGTGGGCGAGTGGAACGCGATGCTCTCGGCCGGGCTGATGAGCGACGACTACGCCGACGAGTTCATCGAGGTCTTCGACCCGGCCTCGCTCGAGGTGCCCGGTGTCGTGTTCGGTGCGCTGGGCTGCGGCGCGGAGGTCGCCGCCGAGGTGATCGCCGGACTGCCCGAGATCGTGGTCTCGCACGACAACTGCCCGCACCAGTCGATCATCTGCGGGCGGGTGGACAGCGTCGAGACCGCGCTCGCCCGCCTGCGCGCCCGCGGGGTGCTGGGGCAGACGCTGCCGTTCCGCTCGGGCTTCCACTCCCCGTTCCTGCGGCCGCACCTCAAGCGCCTGAAGGACGGCCTTTACAACACCCCTTTGCACGCGGCGCGGGTGCCTGTGTGGTCCGCCACCACGGTGGCTCCGTATCCATCCGGACACGACGACATCCGGGAGCTGGCCGTCCGGCACCTGCTCGAGCCGGTGCGTTTCCGGGAGCTGACGCGGCGCCTGCACTCCGCGGGCGTCCGGGTGTTCGTACAGGTCGGGATGGGCAGCGTCGCCGGATTCGTCGACGACACCCTCAACGGGCCGGGGGACGAGCACGCGTCGCTGGTCACGAACACCGTCAAGCGGTCCGGCCTCGACCAGCTCCGGCGGGTCGCGGTCGCGCTGTGGGCCGAGGGCGCCGCGCCGCGCCTGGACGTCCTGCCCTGCCACACCAGACCAGAGCCCGCCACCGTCCCGGCCAGGGAGCCGCGGGCGCCCCGGGTGCCTCAGACGGCCGCGCCGGCTCGGCCCGGGCGCGCGGTGCGGCTGCGCCTGGGCACGCCGCTCGTCCGGCTCGGGGCGGACGCGCCGGACCTCGCGGCGTCGCTCCCGTCCCGGATCAGCGGCGAGGCCGCGGGACGTCCCGTCGGCGAGACGCCGGCCCAGGTGGCCGACGGGCTCGGCGGGCCCGCGCGGCATGCCGTCCTCGCCGAGCTGGGCGCGGCGGTCGCGGACGCGAGAGCGGTGATGTCCACCGTCACCGACCGCTGGGTCGCGACGCGGGCGTCCGGTCCCCCCTCGACGGCGCCGGCAACGGCCTCCGCGCCCGTTGCGCCGCCCGCCCCGGCGGCGAGTGGGCCGGGTGGCGGGCGGACCGTGCGGCGGGAGCTCTCGCTGGCGACGATGCCCGAGGTCGCCGACCACTGCTTCTACCGGCAGCCCCCGGGGTGGTCCGACCCGTCCGACCTGTTCCCGGTCGTGCCGCTCACCGGCGTGCTTGAAATGATCATAACTGAGGCGAGCGCGCTGATGCCCGGGCGTGCGGTGGTGGCCGTCCGGGACGTGCGGGCCACCCGCTGGCTGGCGATCGAGCCGCCGGTGCAGGTCACGATCACCTGCGCGCCGCTGGGCCCGGACGAGGTCCGGGTGGACGTCGTCGGCTACACGCGGGCGACGGTCGTCTTCGCCGACGCCTACCCGGCGCCGCCGCCGGTGACCGACACGGCCACCGGGTTCGTCCCGGCGCCGGGCGCGGCGGGGGAGGTCGTGATCCCCGGCGAGTCGCCGTCCCCGCACACCGGCCGCGCGATCTACGACGACCGGCTGCTCTTCCACGGGCCCGGCTACCAGGGCGTCGAGTCCGTCGACGGGATGGCCCCGACAGGGCTGCGCGGCTGGCTGCGGGTGACGTCCGCCAGCGGCGCGCTGCTCGACAACGCCGGCCAGTTCTTCGGCTACTGGGGCATGCAGTACCTGCCGTCGGACTGGCTGCTCTTCCCGGCCTCGGTCACCTCGATGCAGTTCTTCGGCCCACCGCCGCCGGTCGGCGCGCGGATGTCCTACCTGGGCCGGATCCGGGACGTGACAGACCGCACCGCCACCGCGGACATGGAGATCCGGGACGCCGGCGGACGGCTGTGGGGGCACATCCAGGGCTGGACCGACCGACGGTTCACCGAGGACGACGTCCTGTGGTCGATGGCACTGGCGCCGGAGGCGAACACGCAGAGCCACCTGACGCCGGACGGCTGGGTGGTGGTCACCGAGCACTGGCGTGACCCGGCGTCCCGGGAGCTGTCGCTGCGCCACTACCTCGACGCGGACGAGCGGACGCGGCTGGCCCGCCACAATCCGCTGGCTGCCCGGTCCTGGTTGCTGGGGCGGATTGCGGCCAAGGACGCCGTGCGGCGCCGCTGGTGGGAGCGCGGGGCCGGCGCGGTGTGGCCGATCGAGGTCGGCGTGACGGATCTGGTGTCCGGGCGGCTGGTCGTCGGCACGGTGCCCACCCGACCGGGCCTGCCCGAGCTCACCCGCCCCGAGGTGAGCATCGCCCATCGCCCGGAGATCGCCGTCGCCCTCGCGGTGGACGACCCGCGGGACGTCGGCGGCGTGGGGATCGCTCTGGAGCGCATCGAACGGCGCGGGCCCGACGCGGAGGTGGCCGTGCTCGCCGAATCCGAGCTGAGCCTGCTCGACGAACTGGCCGGCGCGGATCCGGATGTCCGCGCGGTCTGGCTCGCGCGGTTCGCCGCGGCGAAGCAGGCCGTCGCGAAGGCGTACGGGACCGGGCCGGCCGGCGATCAGCGGCGGTTCGTCGTCGGCCGGCCGCGACCGGGCGGATCCGCCGTCCTGGCGGCGGTGCCGCGCGGGCCGGGCGGGGTGGTCGCCCACCCGGTCGGCGCGCCACCCGAGGCGACCGGCCTGCCGGCCCCGACGCTGGTTCCAGTCACCGTCTCCGCCCCGGACGGCGGGCCGGGGGCGGCACCGGCCGCGGCCGGGCACGCCACCCCGGCGGAAGTGGGAGCGGGGGCTAGCGAGACGTGGTGGGTGGCACTGCGCACCATGGACACCACCGGCCGGCCCCGTCCCGACACCGAACCGAATGATCACACTGCCGCATCCGGCACCGCCACACCCGGCGGTCACACCGCCGGAACCGACGATCGCGTCGCCGCACCCGGCGGCGCACCCGCCGGCGGCTACATCGTGGCCTGGACCTCGCCACGGATCGAGCGATCCGCGAGGCCTCCGGGCGGCGCGGCCGGGAGCCCGCCCACGCGGCGGCCCGGCGGTCAACCCACCAGCCCGGCCGGTGACCGGCCGGGCGCACGGACCGGTACGCAGCCCGATCAGCAGAAGGAGCAGACCCAGCGATGACCATCGACCAGTCGACCATGACCGCGGACCCGGCGACCCGCGCCGACCAGGTGCTCGCGGACGTGACGGAGATCCTGCGCGACGTGATCGGCGAGGAGTACATCGTCGACATGTCGATCGACATGGACACCTCCTTCAACGCGGACCTCGAGCTCGAGAGCATCGAGTTCGTGACCTTCGCCGACCGGCTCCGGGAGACCTACGGGGACCACGTCGACTTCGTCGGCTTCCTCTCGGAGATGGACGTCGACCAGGTGATCAACATGAAGGTCGGGGAGGTCGTCCAGTTCATCGTCGACAGCCTCGAGACCGACACGCCGGCCGCCGCCCGTTAGCGGCGGTCACGGTCGGCGGGGGGCTACGGGGACCTCGTATGCGCGCGGCGCGGGGCGCGCCGCGCGCACAACCTTCGTGAACGAAGCTAGGGAGAGAGCGCGTGGCTGAGATCGTCGCGAACGGCGTCCGTCTGCATGTGCAGAGGCTGGGGCCCAAGGGTGGGGCCGGTCCCGAGTCGCCGGTCGTGGTGATGGTGCACGGAATGGTGATGGACAACATCTCCAGCTTCTACTTCGCGCTGGGCAACTGCCTGGCCGGAGCGGGATGTGACGTCATCTGCTACGACCTGCGCGGCCATGGCCGCAGTGAGCGGACATCGACCGGCTACACGATGTCCGACTCGATGGCCGACATCGAGAGCCTGCTCGACGCGCTCGACGTGCGCCGGCCCGTGCACGTCGTGGGCAACAGCTACGGCGCGACGCTGACCCTCGCGCTCGGCCTGGCCCACCCGGAGCGGGTGGCGAGCCTGACCCTCATCGAGCCGCCGTTCCTCATCGAGGGCCTCGGCGAGGAGATGGCGCGCTCACTGACCCAGGTGCTCGCGGCCGTCACCGACGAGGAGGTGGAGGAGTGGCTGGAGAACTCCGCCGGCCGCGCGGTCTCCCGGATCACGCGCGCCTCGCAGGCGCTGCTGAAGGAGACCACGATCGCCGAGGACATGCTGGCGACCCCGCCGTTCTCGCCGGAGGCGCTGGCCAGCCTGCCGATGCCGGTGCTCGCCGTCTACGGGGCGAACTCGGACATCATCGACCAGGCCGAGGGGCTCGCCGAGCTCGTCCCGGACTGCACCCTGGTCGTCCTGGAGCAGCACACCCACATGGTGCTGCGCGAGGCGGCCGACTACCTGCGCGACCTGCTGCGGTGGTGGCTGTTCCGGCGGTCCGAGCCGATGCCCTCGCACCAGGTGCGCGGCGCCGGGTTCGACACTCCCGACTGGGTGCGGCAGATGATCCCGCCGCCGAACCTCAACAGTGGGGACGAGCCCACGACGTCGCTGTCCGCGGCGCGGGCCGGTTCGCCGGCCGAGGCCTGATCGTCACCGGTGCGGCTCGCGAAGGGTGCGGCTGACTCACCGCCGGAAGGGAGACGAATGGAATTTCGGGGGCTTTGATGGGCCGTGTTCTCTTCGCCGTGCCGCCGCTGACCGGGCACGTGAACCCGGCGGTGGGCATCGCCGGCGAGCTGGCGGCCCGCGGGCAGGAGGTGGCCCTGGTCGGCCACGCGAGCGTCGTCGGGCCGCTCGTCCCGCCGTCCGTCCCGCTCATCGCGCTGCCAGGGGAGATATCGGCCGACCAGCGGGCCGAGCTGGAGGCACGGTCCCGGCCGCTGCGCGGGCCCGCGTCACTGAAGTTCCTGTGGGACGAGTTCCTGCTGCCGCTGGGCGCCTCGATGGCGCGGGACGTCGGTGCCGTCGTCGAACGGTGGCGCCCGGATGTGATCGTCGCCGACCAGCAGGCGGTCGGGGTCGCCATGGTCGCCCGTCGGCGCGGCATCCGGTGGGCCACGCTCGCCACCACGTCGGCGGAGCTCGACGACCCCTACGCCGTGCTCGCCGGGGTCGGGAACTGGGTGTCGGAGCGGCTGCGGGACTTCCAGGTCGCGAACGGCGTCCCGGCGGAGGAGGCGGCGCGCGGTGACCTGCGCTTCTCTGAGGACCTCACTGTGGTCTGCTCGGTGCCCTCGTTGCTGCGTACTGCCAGTCATCCGTCCCATCACGTGTTCGTCGGCTGCGCCGCCGGACTGCGCCGGTCGGCCCCGGAGTTCCCCTGGGAGTGGCTCGACCGGGACCGCCGCACCGTGCTCGTCTCGCTCGGCACGGTGACCCGGGAGGCCGGCGGGCGTTTCCTGCGCGCGGCCGCGGAGGCGCTGGTGGGGATGTCCGACCGGGTGCAGGCCGTGATCGTCGCGCCTCCCGGCCCGCTGGACGACCTCGCCGGCCAGGTTCCCGACGACCTGCTGGTCCGTCCGTTCGTGCCGCAGGTGGACCTGATGGCCGGACTGGACGCGATAGTGTGCCACGCGGGCAACAACACGGTGTGTGAGGCTTTGTCGCGGGGAGTGCCGCTGGTGGTCGCGCCGGTTCGTGACGACCAGCCGATCATCGGCGAGCAGGTGGTGCGGGCCGGTGCCGGTGTGCGGGTGCGCTTCGGGCGCTCGACCCCGGTGACGCTGGCCACCGCGATCGGCACCGTGCTCGACGAGCCGTCCCACCGGGTCGCGGCGCGGCGGCTGCAGGGCGAGTTCAGCGCGGCGGGCGGTGTCGTGGCCGCCGCCGACCACATTGAGAAGCTGCTGCCGTAGGCCCGGCCCCGGCGGCCCGCCCGTCCGCGGGCGCGCTGACGGGGCCGGGCCTGGGGCTGGGGCTGGGGCTGTTCGACCGGCGGGGGCGTGAGAGTCGTGCTGCTGCTGGTACCCATCCTGGTGAGCGTCGGGCTCATCCTGAACGGAATCCGCCTGCGCGGCCGGCTGCGCCGGCTGGACACCGTCGCCGCGTCGGGCCGGCCGGTCGACCCCGCCCACGTCTTCCTCGTGGCCGAGGGGGTGCGGCTCTCCGACGCGGCCCGGCGCGCTGCGAGCAACCACGCCCGCCGCGAGCGGCTGCTGGTGCTCGACCTCGTCCCCGCCGACCTCACCGTGGAACGCGCGCTCGACGTGGCCCGGATGGTCGACACCCGGACCTACCGGGCCGACCGTTCGGCGCCCGGCCGGGGCGCGTTCCAGGCCCTGCTGGTGCACGCCGACCTGCTGGAACGGGTCGGAATCACCCAACGGGAGGGGTTCAGCCCGGTCGAACTGGTCGACATCACGACCCGCCTGAAGCGGCACGCCCCGACCGCCACCGACCTGGCCGTCGTTCCCGGGTTGCAGGCCGCGCGTGACGACGCCGCGATGCGGGTGCGCGTCCAGCAGCGGGCCTACGCGTGCACCCCGGCGAGCCTGTACATGCCGTACGCGCCGCACATCGGAACCTTCATCGGCGCCCAGGTCAGCCAGCCGGTCGCGCTCGTCGCGACGGCGCTGTTCTGGTTCCAGCCGTTCTTCGTCTGCGCGGGACGGGTCCCGCTCGCCCCCCGCGACCTGATCCGCAGCCCGATCGTCCGCATCCTCGGCCTTGTGATCTTCGTTGTGCACTCCGCGCGGGCCGGGCGCCGGGCGAAGGCCGCCGGGCTGCCCGCGGACCCAGCGAAGGCGGAGGCGCGCCGCCGCCGGCAGGAGACAGCCGCCTGGTACGCCGCCCGCGCCCGCCATGTCGCGCGGCTGCGCGAGGCCACCAGCGCCGAGTGCCCCTGGTGCGGGTCGGTCGAGCTCAGCGTCCGGGTGCGCTCGCGGGACCTGGAGATGGGCAAGCCGGGGCGCTTCCGCCTCAACGGCTGCGAGGCCTGCGGCCACGTCTTCCTCAACCCGATGATCACCCCGGACGGGCAGGACTACTACGAGCGCGACTGGCGGGACGGCTTCGCCGCCGAGACCGCGGAACACGCCCGTGCCCGCGAGGCCGCGGCCGACCAGGCCCGGGCCGAGCTGCTGCGTCCCTACACCACCCCGCGGGCCTGGCTGGACGTCGGAACCGGCTACGGCCACTTCTGCAACGTCGCCCGGGCCCACTGGCCGGCCACCGTGTTCGGCGGTCTCGACCTCTCCGACGCGGTGGACGACGCCTACCTGCGTGGCTGGGTGGACGCCGCCCACCGGGGCGAGCTGAGCCAGATCGCGGACGACCTCGCCGGCCGCTACGACGTGATCAGCATGTTCGGCTATCTCGAGCGGACCCGCTACCCGTCGGAGGAGCTGGACGGCGCAGTCAAGGCGCTCGCCCCCGGTGGATACCTGATGATCGAGCTGCCGAACGCGGACTGCCCGGCGGCGCGGCGGCTGCGGGCGTACTGGGCCGGCTGGGACGTGCCGCGCCGGCTGCACTTCATTCCGGCAGACAACCTGCTCGCCGCGCTGGAGGACCGCGGGCTGCGCCCCATCGCCGTCCAGTTCGGGCCGGCGCTGCGCCCCGGTGACCTCACCCGGGCGCTGGGCCTGCTCATCCAGCGGGTGGCGCCGCGGCGCCGGCCGTGGCTGGACCCGGCCCGGAGCGGGCCGGGCCCGCGGCTGCTGCGCGTGCCGTTGCTGCTGGCCTCGATCGGCCCGTTCCTGCTGACCGCCCTACTGGACCGGGCCAGCAGGTCCTGGCAGGCCAAGGGGGAGCGTTCCAACACCTACCGCGTGCTGGCCCGCAAGGAGAGCTGAAGCCGGCCGCGGGACTCTCCCGGCCATGGCGGTCGGGGAGGCCCGCGGCCGCCGGGTCAGGGGGTCTGCCGGTCGGCGAGCGGCAGGTAGATCCGGGCACCCTGCTCGGCGAACTCCCGGGACTTCTCCGCCAATCCGGCCTGGACGGCCTCGTCGGTGTCGAGGCCGTGGTCGGCCGCGTACTTGCGGACGTCCTGCGTGATCCGCATCGAGCAGAAGTGCGGGCCGCACATCGAGCAGAAGTGCGCGGACTTGGCGGGCGCCGCGGGCAGTGTCTCGTCGTGGTACTCCCGGGCGGTCTCCGGGTCGAGTGAGAGGTTGAACTGGTCGTCCCAGCGGAAGTCGAACCGCGCGTCGGAGAGGGCGTCGTCCCAGGCCTGGGAGCCCGGGTGCCCCTTCGCCAGGTCGGCGGCGTGCGCCGCGATCTTGTAGGCGATGACCCCGGCCTTGACGTCCTCGCGGTCCGGCAGGCCCAGGTGCTCCTTGGGCGTGACGTAGCAGAGCATCGCCGTCCCGTACCAGCCGATCATCGCGGCGCCGATGGCCGAGGTGATGTGGTCGTAGCCGGGCGCGATGTCGGTGGTGAGCGGGCCGAGGGTGTAGAACGGCGCGTCGTGGCACAGCTCGCGCTGCAGGTCCACGTTCTCCTTGATCTTGTGCATGGGCACGTGGCCCGGCCCCTCGATCATCACCTGGACGTCGTGCTCCCAGGCCACCGAGGTCAGCTCGCCCAGTGTTGCGAGCTCGGCGAGCTGCGCGGCGTCGTTCGCGTCGGAGATGGAGCCGGGGCGCAGACCGTCGCCGAGGGAGAAGGTGACGTCGTAGGCCCGCAGGATCTCGCAGAGCTCGGCGAAGTTCGTGTAGAGGAAGTTCTCCTCATGATGGGCGAGGCACCATGCCGCCAGGATCGAGCCGCCGCGCGAGACGATGCCGGTCTTGCGCCGCGCGGTCATCGGCACGTAGCGCAGCAGCACCCCGGCGTGGACGGTCATGTAGTCCACACCCTGCTCGGCCTGCTCGATCACCGTGTCCCGGTAGACCTCCCAGGTCAGCTCCTCGGCCTTGCCGCCGACCTTCTCCAGCGCCTGGTAGATCGGCACCGTCCCGATCGGGACGGGGGAGTTCCGGATGATCCACTCGCGGGTGGTGTGGATGTTCCGCCCGGTCGAGAGGTCCATGACGGTGTCGGCGCCCCAGCGGGTCGACCACACCATCTTCTCGACCTCCTCCTCGATGGAGGAGGCGACGGCGGAGTTGCCGATGTTCGCGTTGATCTTCACCAGCAGGTTGCGGCCGATGGCCATCGGCTCGCTCTCGGGGTGGTTCACGTTCGCCGGCAGCACCGCCCGGCCCGCGGCGATCTCGTCGCGCACCAGCTCGGGAGAGAGGCCCTCACGCAGCGCGACGAACTCCATCTCGGCGGTGATCTCGCCCCGCCGGGCGTAGGCGAGCTGGGTCACCGCGCGGCCGGCGGTAGCCCGCCGCGGAGCCTGCCCCGAGCCGAGAAAGGTGTCACCGGCCTGCCCGTCAGGCCCGCGCCGCCCGTCGTCGGCGGGCTGGACGGCACGCCCCTCGATCTCCTCGGTGTCGCCGCGGGCGGCGATCCAGCCGGCCCGCAGCGCGGGCAGGCCGCGCCGCACGTCGACGCCGGCGCCCGGGTCGGTGTACGGCCCGGAGGTGTCGTAGAGGACCAGGCTGTCGCCCGTGCTCAGCGCGACCTCGCGCATCGGCACCCGCAGGTCGGGCCGGGACCCGACCAGGTAGGTCTTCCTGCTCCCGGGGAACGGCCGGGCCAGGATGCCCTCCGCGCCGTCGTCCGTGCCGGAGGCCGCGGCCGCCGCGTTGTCGGAATCCGTCGGGCGGATCTGACGCACCACCTTGATCACTCCCTACGCCGGAATTACCCGGACAGGTTCAGGCGGTCGGCGGCACCGGCAGTTGCCCGGCCGCCCTCTCAGCCTCCCAGGGTGGAAGCTCCCGCATCTGGGACGACGCTACGGCAGGTGACTGGCCTCCGCCACCCCCTTGGTCAGCTTCGCCATGTTCGTCACGTACCGTTTCGTGCCATTCCGTCGCCGGTTCGTCCGGCCCTGGCGGCACGGCCGGCCGGTCGGCGGCCTCTGCCGGAACCTGCTCCCGCAGGGCCGCGGCGACCAGCGCGGCCGTCTCCGCCGGCGCCTGCCAGAGCTGCTCCACCCTGACGGTGAGGATCCGCCGGCCGGCGGGCCGTGGCCGCCGTGGACCGGGCTGCCCGACCCGCACGAGCAGCCGCCACGGCCCGTACCAGACGTCCAGCCGGCCGGTCGGAACGTCGGGGGAGGGGGTGGCCAGCGCCCGACCGGGGGGCAGCCCGAACGCCGCCTCGAGCTGCTTGTACCGGAGGCTCAGCATCCGGGGAGTCCGGCGGTTCAGCTCGTCGAGGGTGTCGGCGATCAGGGTGCGGCGGCTGATCGGGCCGCGGCGCGCCAGCGCCCGGCGCATCGCCTCGATGGTGACGAAGCCCTGCAGGAGGGCGTCGCTGATCACGGCACGGGCGCCGTCGCGCCCGCTGCACCACTCGGCCATGTCGACCACCGAGCGGGCCGGCGCCGTCCGCGGTGGCAGCCGGGCACGGTGGACGTCCGCCGGAGCCAGGCGTGCGGTGCGGCGGAAGACGACGCCCGCCACGGGCGTGCCGCGGCGCCCGGGCGGGACCAGCACCGTCATGACCTCGTCGCCGTGGCCGACGAGGCCGTCGAGGGCGGCGGCCGTGGACCCGCCGAGCACCGCGTTCGGCCCGCCGGCGAGCAGCGCCGCCCAGGCCTGCTGCACCAGCGGCGGCGTGGCGGTGGCGGTGGCGGTGGCGGTGACGAGGATGCCACGCGCGGGCTGCCACCAGGTGCCGTCGGCGACCCGCGCGCGAATGTCGGCGCGGGTGAGACCGGCGGCCATCGCGTCGTGCTCGCTGATGACACCGGACTGCAGGTCGGCGATCTCCTGCCAGGAGAATCGGCCTGGGCTAGGGGCCATGGATAGACCATGCTTGTTGTTTATCCATTGTGTCCATGAGGGATGGCGGGGTTGTGGATAACGTGCATGTCGACCGGCGCCTGTGTGGTTCGCGCGCCGGCGCCGACGCTGCTCGCCGGTGGGCACCGGCGCGCTCGGTGGCCGGGCCTGCGTCGGTCGAGGGCCGCGCGGCGGGCGGAGTGGTTCGCGGCCTCCACACGGCGAGCCCGTATCGTGTGCGACCGGCACGTCCGCGATGTTGCGGGTGTGTTGCCGCACAGCACTGCCCTTGCGCATGTGATGGTGGTAAGCGACGCGGGAGGCGCGGAGGTGGCTGGAGAGGCGCGGCTTCGGCCTGGAAGTCGGAGGAATGGCGACACACCGTAGGTCCGGGCGGTCCGAGGGCCGCCGACTCAGGGGCGCACGCGGCGACCGCGCCACCGCGCAGACCGTCGCGATCGGGATGGCCGCGGTCGGCGCGACACTGGTGGTCGGCGCCGCCGGAGCACTGCACGTGACCGGCTCGGTGGAGGATCCGGACATGTCGACGACGGCGCAGGCAGGCGACGGGGCCGTTCCCACCACTTCGGCGCGGCCCGACGTGGCCACGCCGCACCGCATCACCGACTCCACCGGCAACCCCGATCCCGCGGCGGCCGACGGTCGCGCGGCCGCGGCCCCGGCCCCGGGCGCGGAGCAGTCCCGCGGCGCGATCCCCGGCATCGGCGACCTCATGATGTCGCGGATCCCGTCGTCGACCCGGCAGGTCATCGTCGTGACCGGCGCAGACCAGTCCTCAACCGTGAACCGCGTCGTGCTCTGGCAGCGCGCGGACGCCGACGCCCCCTGGACAGCCGTCGGCGCGGAGATCCCCGGCCGCAACGGAGCCAACGGCTGGACCCACGACCACGTCGAGGGCGATCTGCGTAGCCCCGTGGGCGCGTTCAGCCTCACCGCCGCCGGGGGCCGCTACGCCGACCCGGGCACCGCGCTTCCCTACGAGTACCGCCCGTCCTTCTATCAGGCCGGCGGCTACGAGGGCGACCCGATGGGGGAGGCCTTCAACTACGTGGTCGCGATCGACTACAACCGGTTGCCGGGGCATCCGCCGTCCGACCCGACCCGGCCGCTGGGCGCCGCGGCCGGCGGCGACATCTGGCTGCACGTGGACCACAACACACCCACCCGCGGCTGCGTCAGCCTCCCGCAGGCCTCGATGGAGACCGTCCTGCACTGGCTGGCCCCGAGCAGCCATCCCATGATCATCATGGGTGACCGGGCAAGCCTGGAGGCGTCCGCCGGCCAGCAGTGACCCCGGCAGCCTGGGCCCTTGTCCTTCGAAGTGAGCCCCCGACCCCCGAAGTTCGGGGTCCCGAAGCCAAACCAGCCCCTTGCCGGGCCGGCTGGGAGATATGTGGCGGGTGAGTGGGTCTGTTAGACCCACTCACCCGCCACGCTAGCCCTCCGCCTTCTTCTCGGCGTGGCCGCCGAACTGCTTGCGCATCGCCGACAGCAGCTTGTCGGCGAACAGCGACTCGCCGCGGGAGCTGAACCGCTCGTAGAGCGACGCGGTCAGCACGTGGGCCGGGACGCCCTCCTCGACGGCGGCCAGCACCGTCCACCGGCCCTCGCCGGAGTCGGAGACACGCCCGCCGAACTCGGAGAGCCGCGGGTCCTCGGCGAGCGCGGTGGCGGTCAGGTCCAGCAGCCAGGAGCTGACCACGCTGCCGCGCCGCCACACCTCGGCGACGGAGGCGATGTCGAAGTCGTACTGGTAGTACTCCGGATGGGCCAGCGGCGCCGTCTCGGCGTCGTGCAGGGCGGCCTCGGAACGCCCGATGCCGGCCTTCTCCAGGATGCCCATGCCCTCGGCGAAGGCAGCCATCATGCCGTACTCGATCCCGTTGTGGATCATCTTGACGAAGTGGCCTGCCCCGTTCGGGCCGCAGTACAGGTAGCCCTTCTCGGCCTGGGCGATCTCGCCCGTCCGGCCCGGGGTCCGCGGCGCGGTGTCGACGCCGGGCGCGATCGTCTCGAACAGCGGCTCGAGGCGGGCGGCCACCTCCGGCTCGCCGCCGATCATCAGGCAGTAGCCGCGCTCCAGCCCGAACACGCCGCCGGAGGTGCCGACGTCCACGTAATGCAGGCCGCGCTCGGCGAGCTTCGCGGCCCGGTCGACGTCGTCGCGGTAGTAGGAGTTGCCGCCGTCGATGATGATGTCGCCGGCCTCGAAGTGCTCCGCGAGCTCGAAGACGGTCTGGCCGGTCAGGCCCGCGGGCACCATGACCCAGGCCGCCCGCGGGGTGCTCAGCGCGGCCGCGAAGTCGGCCAGCGAGTTGACGCCGACGGCGCCCTCGGCGGCCAGCGACTTCACCGTCTCGGGGTTCACGTCGTAGACCACACATTCGTGCCCGTCGCGCATCAGCCGGCGGACGAGGTTCGCGCCCATCCGGCCGAGTCCGATCATTCCGAGCTGCATCTGAACTCCCGATGGTCCTGCACGGACCGGTCGAAGGTGAGGTCCTCGAGCTCCATCCTGCCGTCGGCACCGGGACACCTCGGGGCGTCCTCGGTCACGGCCGGTGGGCTGCCGACCCGGTGCAGTGGCATTCGGGCGCGACGCGGCAGGTGAGATGGTGCCTCGCGACGCTGGTCCCAACGCGGAGAGGTGTGCCCATGAGTAGGTCCGACGACGCCGACGGAGGCACGGGCGCCAGCGAGGTCGACGTGATCGTGATCGGAGCGGGGCCGGCGGGCGAGGTGGTGGCCGGCCGGTGCGCCGCGGCGGGGCTGTCGGTGACGGTGGTCGAGCACGAGCGCGTCGGCGGGGAGTGCTCCTACTGGGGCTGCATCCCCAGCAAGACCCTGCTGCGCCCTGGTGAGGTCGTGGCGGCCGCCAGGGCCGTCCCCGGGGCGGCGGGCGCCGTCGGCGGGGCCCGCGCCGGGGTCGACGCCGCGGCGGCGTTCGCCCGGCGCGACGAGATGGTCGGCGGGTACTCCGACGAGGGCCAGCTCCCGTGGCTGCGCGAGCGTGGTGTGTCGGTGCGGCGCGGGGCCGGCCGGCTGGTCGGCGAGCGCCGGGTCGCGGTGCTCGCGCCGGACGGCGGCGAGCAGGTCCTCACCGCGACCCGCGCGGTCGTCCTGGCGACGGGGACGCGGGCCACCATTCCGCCCGTCCCCGGTCTCGCCGAGGCCGATCCGTGGGACAACCGGTCCGCGACCGGTGCCCGCGCGGTGCCCGCCCGCCTCGCCGTGCTCGGTGGCGGCGCGGTCGGCGCCGAGCTCGCGCAGGCGTTCCGCCGTCTGGGCAGCGCGGAGGTCACCGTCGTCGAGGGCGGTCCGCGCCTGCTCGCGCGCGAGGAGCCGTTCGCCGGCGACGAGGTGCGCGCGGCGTTCGAGGCCGAGGGCATCACGGTTCACACCGGCCGACGGGCCGTGGCCGTCCGCAGGGAGGCACCGGGCACGCCGGGTGAGCCGGGTGGGCCGGGCACGCCGCGTGGGCCCGTGGTGGTCACTCTGGACGGCGACGGCGGGCCCGAGCACGTCGCCGCGGACGAGATCCTGGTCGCCGTCGGGCGGACCCCCGCCACCGGCGAGCTCGGCCTGCCCGCGGTCGGCCTGCCCGCGCGGGGCTTCGTCGAGGTCGACGATCGGATGCGGGCCACCGGTGTGACCGGGGACTGGCTCTACGCCGTCGGGGACGTCAACGGCCGTGCGCTGCTCACCCACATGGGCAAGTACCAGGCCCGGGTGGCGGCGGACGCCATCACCGGCCGCCTCGACCCGGCGGGCCGGCCCGCCGCCGACCGCGCCGACCCGGGGGCCGTCCCGCGGGTGACGTTCACCGATCCGCAGGTGAGCGCCGTCGGCCGGACGGAGGCGACGGCCCGCGCGGCCGGCCTGGATGTCCGTGCCGTCACCGTCCCGACGGCGTCGGTGGCCGGTTCGTCGGTGCGCGGCACCGACGCCGTCGGGACGTCCCAGATCGTGGTGGACACCGCCCGCCGGGTGCTGGTCGGGGCGACGTTCGTCGGCCACGACACACAGGAGATGGTGCACGCCGCGGCCATCGCGATCGTCGGGGCCGTCCCGCTGGAGGATCTGTGGCACGCGGTGCCGTCCTTCCCCACGGTCAGTGAGGTCTGGCTGCGGCTGCTGGAGGCCTACGGCCTTTGACCAGCCCGGGTGCCGACGCGGGGCGGAACATCCGTCCTGGAACGTCGGGGGCGGCGTGCCCACCGCAAAACCTCCCCGGGACGTCGGGCTCAGGCCGGGGCCGCGGCGCCGCGCCCCTCCCGCACCACCGGGCGGACGTCGGGAGCGCCCAGCCTGGCCGCGTCGGCGGTGTGGTCGTCGGCCTGCCGCTGTGACTCGAGCTCGGCGGTGACCCGGGCCCGGTAGTGATCGATCTCGCGCCCGACGGTGGCGGGGCTCCAACCGAGGACGGGGGCGATCAGCTCGGCGACCTGGGGGGCGGCCTCCAGCCCGCGGTCGGCCGTCTCGATCGAGATGCGGGTCCGCCGGGTCAGGACGTCCTCGAGGTGCAGCGCGCCCTCGTGTGACGCCGCGTACACAGCCTCGACCGCCAGGTACTTCGGCGCGCCGCGCAGCGGACGGCCCAGCTCGGCCCGGTCCGCGACGAGGGCCAGGACCTCCTCGGTGAGGGTGCCGTATCGGTGCAGCAGGTGCTCCACCCAGGCGACGTGCAGCCCGGAGGCGCGAGCCAGGCCCTCCCGGGCGTTCCACAGCGCCGGGTAGCCGTCCGCGCCGAGCAGCGGGACACGATCAGTGCACGACGGCGGCACCGCGCGGCTCATCCCGACCGTCGCCGCGTCGACGGCGTCCGCCGCCATCACCCGGTACGTCGTGTACTTGCCGCCGGCGACCATCGTGAGCCCGGCGACCGGGCTGACCACGGCGTGCTCCCGGGACAGCTGCGAGGTGTCCTCCGACTCGCCGGCCAGCAGCGGCCGCAGGCCGGCGTAGACGCCGGTGATGTCCTCGGTGGTCAGCGGTGTGCGCAGCACCCGGTTGACGGTGTCGAGCAGGTAGGAGATGTCCGCGCTGCTGGCGGCCGGGTGCGCGAGGTCGAGGTTCCACTCGGTGTCGGTCGTCCCGACGATCCAGTGGCTGCCCCAGGGGATCACGAACAGGACACTTTTCTCGGTGCGCAGGATCAACCCGGTCGAGCCGTGGATGCGGTCGCGCGGGACCACGATGTGGACACCCTTCGACGCGCGCACCGAGAGCCGCCCGCGCCCGCCGACCATCGCCTGGATGTCGTCCGTCCACACCCCGGCCGCGTTGATCGTCTGCGCGGCGCGGACCTCCAGGTCGACCCCGTTCTCCAGGTCGCGTACCCGTACCCCGGCGACCCGGTCGCCCTCCCGCACCAGCCCGGTGACCTGGGCGCTCGTGGCGATCAGGGCCCCGTAGCGGGCGGCCGTGCGGGCGACGAACATGGTGTGCCGGGCGTCGTCGACCTGCCCGTCCCAGTACTGGATGGCGCCGACGAGCGCGTCGGGGCGCAGCGATGGGAACTCACGCAGCGCCGCCTTGCGGGTCAGGTGCCGGTGCAGCGGGACACCCCCGTTGCGGGGGGCACCGCCGTCTCCGCCCGTGCGGGGGGCGATGCGCCCGATGCCCTGCCCGAGAGTGTCGTAGAGCAGCACGCCGCTGCCGATGTAGGCGCGTTCCCAGCCGTGATGGGTCAGTGGGAGCAGGAACGGGATCGCCCGGACGAGGTGCGGGGCGATCGTCTCCAGCAGCAGCGACCGCTCGCGCAGCGCCTCGCGGACGAGGGCGCCGTTGAGCTGCTCCAGATAGCGCAGGCCGCCGTGGATCAGCTTGCTCGACCGGCTGGACGTCCCGGCGGCGAGGTCGCGGGCCTCGAGCAGGGCGACCGACAGGCCCCGCGTGGCCGCGTCGAGCGCCACCCCGGCGCCGGTCACGCCGCCGCCGATCACGACGACGTCCACCGGCTCGGCGCGCATGCGCCGCAGCGCGGCTGCCCGGCTGGCCGGGTCGAGGCGGGCGGTACCGGTCATGGTGTGTGGATCCCCCTTCGACCGTGTCCTGTCCTGGGCGTCCTGTCCCGGGCGGTCCCGAGCGTTGCCGTCCCGCGGTGCGGACGGCTCCATCCCATCGTGCCGGCAGTTGGTGCGCACCGCTCACGCTGAGGTGAACGGCGGGTGTCGATCGGGCGCACGGGGGTGCGGGTGGCCTCCATGATGCCCAGGTGGCCCGCCGGCGGGTCCGGTCCGGACAGTGGCGGTCGTCGCGGCCGGGGATCCCGTGTCCCTGTTCGCGCCCGGCGCCGCGCGTCGAGGCCCGGATGGGGCATGCTGGTCGGGCGAATCGATCTGCTGCCGTCGCACACCGTCGGGCGGGGGTGCCCGACCAGGGGCCGCCCGATCCACGACCTGGCCCGGAGTGGTGATCAGATGGACCTGACCTTCAGCGCCGCGGAGGAGGCGTTCCGCGCGGACCTGCGGAGCTGGCTCGCCGGGAGCGTCCCCGCGGCGTGGCGGGAGCCGGGCTTCTGGGCGGGTGTCCCCGACGACGAGGACTTCGAGCTACGCCGGGAGTGGGAGCGCCGCAAGTTCGAGGCGGGCTTCGCCGGCATCGACTGGCCTACCGAGTACGGCGGGCGCGGCGGCACCCCCGGCATGAAGGCGATCTACGACCAGGAGCTGGCGCTCGCCCGCGCGCCGGGAACCGTCAACCCGCTCGGGCTCGCCTTCCTCGCCCCGACGATCATGGCGATCGGCACGGACGAGCAGAAGCGTGAGATCATCCGTCCGCTGCTGCGCTGCGACGTGATCTGGTGCCAGGGCTTCTCCGAGCCGGACGCGGGCTCCGACCTGGCCGCACTGCGGACGTCCGGCGTGGCCGACGGCGACGACATCGTCGTCAACGGCCAGAAGGTCTGGACGACCAACGCCGGCCACGGTGACCGGATCTTCACCATGGTCCGCACCGAGCCGGGCAGCCAGCGCCACCGCGGCCTGTCGATGCTGCTGCTCGACATGCACCAGGACGGCGTCGAGGTGCGGCCGCTGCGGCAGATGAGTGGGGCGACCGAGTTCGGCGAGGTGTTCTTCACCGACGCCCGGGTCCCCGCCCGCGAGTGCCTCGGCGGCCTGGGCAACGGCTGGGCCACCGCGATGCTGCTGCTCTCCTTCGAACGCGGCGCGTCGGGCATCTCGCAGTACACCGCCTTCCGGCAGTCCTACGACGAGATCGTCCGGGCGGCCCGCGCGCTGGGGCGGGACACCGACCCGGTGCTGCGCCAGGAGCTCGGCCGCCGGATGGTCGAGCTCGAGTGCCTGCGCTACCACGCCATGCACGTGCTCACCCAGGTGGAGCGGGGCGCCGACCTGGGCGCCGAGTCGTCGATGACCAAGCTGCAGTGGTCCGAGACCTACCAGGACCTGTTCGAGACCTTCGACGACCTGCTGGGCGCCGACGCCGCGGTCAGCACCCCCGTCGCGGGCCTCGATCTCTCCGCCCTGCAGTCGGAGGGGTTCTGGTCCAGGTCGGTCACCATCTGGGGCGGCTCGTCGCAGGTGCAGCGCAACATCGTCGCCGAGCGGGTTCTCGGCCTGCCGCGCTGAGTCCGGAAGGGACCATCGAAGTGTTCTTTGCGCTGACTGACGAGCAGCGTGCCCTGGGCGAGGCCGTCCGGGCCTTCCTCGCCGGCCGTTTCGACCTCACGGCGGTGCGGGCGGTGTTCGAGGACACCACCGGTGACGGGCACCCGCTGGAGCTGTGGAAGTCGGTGGGGGAGCAGGGCTGGCTGGCCGTGTGCGTCCCGGAGGAGTTCGACGGGCTCGGCCTCGGGCTGCTGGACGCCCAGGTGGTCGCCCGTGAGCTCGGCGCGGGGGCCGTCCCGGGGCCGTGGCTGCCGACGGTGCTGGCTGGGGAGGCCGTCCGGCTCGCCGGGTCGGACGCGCAGCAGGCCGAGCTGCTGCCCCGCCTCGCCGACGGCGACCTCGTGGCGACGGTGGCCCTGCGGGGAGCCGGCGGGGCCTGGGACGCCTCCGGCGTGGCGGTCACCGCGCGCCCGGCGCCGGGCACCGTCTCCGGCATTGCCGCGGGGTCCAACGGGTTTGGGTCCGAAGGGACCGGGGGCTCCGACGAGCCTTCGGGCTCCGGTGTGTTCGGCGGCTCCGGTGGTCTCGTCGGTGAGCTGTCCGGGACGGCGTCGCCCGTCGAGTATCTCGGGGTCGCCGACCTCGTCGTCGTCGCGGCGATCGAGCCCGGCCCCGCCGGCGCTGCTCCCGGAGCGGGCGAGGTGGGCCTGTACCTGCTCGACCCCGGCGCGGACGGCGTCGCCGTCCGCCCGCTGGCCGGTCCCGACGGGACCACCCGGCTCGCCGCCCTGGAACTGGCCGGGGCGCGGGCCAGGCGGCTGCCCGGCTCGTCGGCGGCGGCGCTCGCCGACCTCATCCGCCGCGGCGCGCTGCTCACGGCGGCGGACCAGGCCGGGGTCGCTCGCGAGGCGCTGACCAGGACGGTTCACTACGACCGGGAGCGGATCCAGTTCGGCCGGCCGGTCGGCTCGTTCCAGGCGCTCAAGCACCAGCTCGCCGACCTGCACGTCGCGGTCACGATGGCCGAGCACGCCGTGATGTACGCCGCGCACGCGCTCGACGCGGGCCTCGACGACCTGGAGCTCGCCGTCGCCGTCGCCAAGGCGAAGGCGAGTCAGGCGGCTCGGGACGCCACCGCGGCGATGATCCAGTACCACGGCGGCATCGGGTACACCTGGGAGCACGAGGCCCACCTGTTCTACAAGCGCGCCCGCCGGATGTACGGGGCCTTCGGTGACCCTCCCGCCCACCTCGAGCGGGTCGCCGCGCTGACCGTCGACTCCCTGACCTGACAGCTCGGCGCTTCGCAGGCTCGCTCGATCGCCGGCTCGGGTCGGTCGGGCCTGGTCGGCCGGGCCTGGCCGGCCGGTGGCTCAGTCGACCGGTGAGCCGGCGGGGACGGCGCAGGCCGCCAGCACCTCGCGTGCCGCGTCGAGCGCCGCCGCGCGGTCGGCCGGGACGAGCCCGACGCGGGTCCGCCGGTCGAGCAGGTCGTCGGCGTCGAGTGCTCCCTCGTGGCGCACGGCGAACACCAGCTCGGCGCGGGTGACCGCGACTCCGTCGGCGATCGGCGCGAGCAGCTCCGGGTCGCGTTCGGCCAGGGCCAGCACCGCCGGGGCCTGGGTTCCGTAGCGCGCCACCAGCCGGCGCGGCGCCGGCACCGCGGCGAGCACGCGGCGCGAGGCCGCCCCGACGAGGGGGAGCCGGTCGGTCCGACAGGGCCCCGCGTCCAGGTCGGCCTGGGCGACGGCGGCGTCCACCGCGTCCGCCGCCATTCGGCGGTAGGTCGTCAGCTTGCCGCCCACCACGGTGATCACGCCGTCGGACCCGACGTGCACGGCGTGCCGCCGGGACAGGTCCGCCGTGCGCCCGTTCGGGCCGTCCAGCAGCGGGCGCAGCCCGGCGAACGCCCCCAGCAGGTCCGCGCGGTCGACCGGGGTGGCCAGCACGCTCGACACGACGTTCAGCAGCTGCGTGATCTCCTGGTGATCCGGCGTCGGCACGTCCGCGACCTCGTCCGTCGGGATGTCGGTCAGTCCCACATACACCCGCCCGTCGCCCTGCGGCAGCACGAGGGCGTACCGGTTCCGCTCGCCGGGAATCGGCACCGACAGCGCCGTCGGCGTGCCGCCGAACGCCGCCGCGGGCAGCACCAGGTGGGTGCCGCGGCTGGGGCGGAGCCTGACCTCCGGGGCGAGTGCGGGCGTCCAGACCCCGGTCGCGTTCACCACGGTGCGGGCCCGCAGCGTGCACCGGGTGCCCGTCAGGGTGTCGACCACCTCGACGCCGACCGGTTCCGGCGGCAGGCCGCCGCGCCGTGCCGCGCCGCCAGGGGCGTACCCCGGGCTCTCCACCGACAGCACGCGGACCCGGGTCAGCACCCGGGCGCCGAACGCCGCCGCCGTCCGGGCGATCGTCACGACCAGGCGGGCGTCGTCGACGAGCTGGCCGTCCCAGTGGAGCAGGCCGCCGCGCAGCCCGGCCTCGCGCAGCCCGGGGACCATCCCGAGCGTCTCGACCGCCGAGAGCCGCCGCGGCGGCGGCAGCACCGTGCCGGGGGTCCGGGCGCCCCGCCGCAGCAGGTCCGCCAGGCCCATCCCGGCCCGGGCCAGCATCGCCGAGCCGGCGGGGACGTCCTCGGTGAGCGGCAGCACGATCGGCAGCGGGTGCACCAGATGCGGAGCGGTGCGGCGCATCAGGATCTCGCGTTCGAGCGCGCTCTCCCGGGCCAGCCCGATGTCACCGGAGGCGAGGTAGCGCAACCCGCCGTGGACGAGCTTCGAGCTCCACCGGCTGGTGCCGAAGGCCAGGTCGTGCGCCTCGACCAGCGCGACGGACAGCCCGCGCGAGGCCGCGTCGAGCGCCACCCCGGCGCCGGTTACGCCGCCGCCGACGACGAGGAGATCGACGGCCTCGCCGCCCGCGAGCTCGCCGAGCTCGCGGGCACGGCGGTCGGCGGTGAGCGACGAGCGGTCGAACGGTGTGCTCATGACGGCGCTCCCGGGTGCTCGATCGGCCGGATCTCGTCAACTGCGTCAGCAGCCTCGACGGCCTCAACGACGTCAACGGCCCTGACAGCGTCAGTTGCGTCAGCGGCGTCGAAGGCGGCCTCGGCTGTCTCGCCGGCGCGCGGGGCCAGGTAGCCGTCCAGTGTCAGGTAGAGCTCACGCGCCAGTGCCTCCTCGGTGATCTCGTCGCCCAGCGCGTCCGCGGAGAGAACGTACGACTGCACGACGAGCAGCACCATCCGTGCCTGGGCTGCCGGGTCACCCGCCCGGACGGCGCCGCCCGCCTGCGCCTCGCGCAGCTGCTCGCACAGCAGCTCCAGGACGAGCCGCTGGGTCGCGCCGAGGCGCTCCAGGACGTAGGGGACCAGCAGCTCCGGGTCCGTCTCAATGATCTTGCGGAACAGCGGGTTCGCGCGGAAGGTCTGCGCCGCGGTGACCAGGTAGCGCACCAGGCCGGCCCGCGTGCCGGCGGCCAGGGACGGCTCGGCCGCCCGCGCCGCGGCCGTGACGATCCGGCCCCACTCACGCGTCATCACGTCGCCGACAAGGGAGCGCAGGTCGGGCCAGCGCCGGTACAGCGTCATCCGGCTGACGCCGGCGCGCCGGGCCACGTCGGTGGCGGTCGTCCGACGCACGCCGACGCTGAGCAGCGACGCGGCGGCGGCATCCAGGACGGCCGCGTCGGCGCTCTCGCCGCGCCGGCCCGCACCGGGAGCGATTCCCGGAGCGGGCCCGGAGCGGTCGAGGGGTAAGGCGCCGGCCCGCGCGGAGCCGCGGCCGGGCGCCGGCAGGGTGTGGGGTGATGTCGGCCCGGTCACCGGCTGTCTCCCTCCCGCGGCTCTCGCCGCTCCCACCCGTCGAGGCGCTCCGCCCGCTCAGCCCTGACTGTGCCCGGGCCGGGATCGTGTGACACTGTTACTCGAGTTGTCACAGCGTATCGACGATACCGCCTCGACCCCGGCGGAACGGATGCGAACTGATGAGGTGACGGCGATGACCACCGAGGCGACGACCGCGCCCGCCGATCCGGTCTGGTGGGGGTGGGGCGCCGCGGCCGCGCACCACCCGCTGCCGGGCGCCGTCCGCGACCTGCTCGACCAGCTGGGCATTCCGTCCCGCCCCAGCGCGCCGGTCGTGCTCGCCGACATCACGCTCCCGCCGGTCCGCCTGCCGGGCGAGGTGCTGGACGAGCTGCGGGCCGTGGTCGGCGCCGGCCATGTCCGGGATGACCGCGAGGCGCGGGTCCGCCACTGCCGGGGTCGCTCCACCGTCGACCTGCTGCGGCTGCGGTCCGGGGACGCCTCCGACGCGCCCGACGCCGTCGTCGCGCCGCTCGATCACGAGCAGGTCCTCGCGGTGCTGCGGATCTGTTCCCGCCACCGCGTGATCGTCGTCCCGTTCGGCGGCGGCACCTCGGTCGTCGGCGGCCTCACCCCCCGGCTCCCGCCGGGTCAGGCGCCCGACGGCGCACCCCGGTGGCACGGCGCCGTCGCGCTCGACCTGCACCGGCTCGACGGCCTCCTGCGCGTCGACCAGCTCTCCGGGACGGCGGTGCTGGGCGCCGGCCTGCGCGGGCCCGCCGCGGAGGCGCTGCTCGCCGAGCACGGCCTGACCCTCGGGCACGTCCCGCAGTCGTGGGAGTACGCCACGATCGGCGGGTTCGCGGCGACCCGGTCGAGCGGCCAGGCATCGGCCGGCTACGGGCGGTTCGACCAGCTCGTCACCGGGCTGCGGCTGGCGACCCCGGTGGGGACGTGGCAGCCGGGGCGGGGGCCGGCGTCGGCGGCCGGTCCCGACCTGCGCCAGCTCGCGCTGGGCTCCGAGGGCGCGTTCGGGGTGATCACTGAGGTCACCGTGCGGGTGCGCCCGGCCCCGGCGCGGCGGCGGTACGAGGGCTGGCGGGTCGCGGACCTGGCCACCGGCCTGGACCTGCTGCGCGAGCTGGCCCAGCGGGACCTGCTGCCCACCGTCCTGCGCCTCTCCGACGAACTGGAGACGGCCGCCGGCCTGGCCAACGCCGTCAGCGCGGGCACCGATGTCTCCGCCGGTGCCGATGCGGCCAACGCAGCCGATGGCCCCGCGGGCGCCGATGCCGCCGCCGATGTCACCGCCTCGGGCGGGTGCTACCTGGTCACCGGGTACGAGGGGAGCGAGGACGAGGTGACCGGACGCGCCGCGGAGGTCCGCGCGGTCCTGAGGGACGCCGGCGCCCGCCCGCTCGGCGAGGACGTGGGACGGGACTGGGCCGCCGGCCGCTTCCACGCCCCATACCTGCGCGACGCGCTCCTCGACGAGGGCATCTTCGCCGAGACCCTGGAGACGGCCGGGTACTGGTCGGCGATCCCGACGCTGTACGCGGCGGTCCGCGCGGCGGTGACCGGCGCGATCGAGTCCGACGGGTCGCCGGCCGTCGTTCTCTGCCACGTCTCGCACGTCTACCCGGCGGGGGCGTCGCTCTACTTCACGGTCGTCTGCGCCGAGGGCCCGGACCCGATCTCCCGCTGGGACCGGGCGAAGCGCGCCGCCGGAGACGCGATCATGGCGAACGGTGGCACGATCACCCACCACCACGCGGTCGGCACGGACCACCGTCCCTGGATGCCCGCGGAGGTCGGCGAGGTGGGCGTCGCCGTCCTGCGCGCGGTGAAGGCCGTGCTGGACCCGGCGGGCATCCTCAACCCGGGTGTCCTCGTGCCGCCGCCGTCCGAGTAGCGCCGCCGTCCGGATACCGCGCACGGCCCACCGGGGTCGTCGGTACCGGATCTCGCCGGGTAACGGGGCCCTGTGTGACGTCACGGACACATTGGGTATCGATTCAGGATGCAGACACTCGCCGCCGTCATCGTCGCCCTGGTGCTGATCTCGCTTCCCATCCTGGCCGTCGCGGCCGTGCTCGCGGTCGTTTACCGCCGGGCGGCGCCCATCCGAGCCGCGAACGCGATCCCCGTCGCCCGCCCGGCCGGCGGGGACGCGGTTGCCAACCGCGCGGCATCCGGCGTCGGCCGGGCAGCCACCGGCGCCCGGCCGGTCGAGCGCCGTGGCGGCCGCCCGAAGCGGCCCCGCCGTCCACTGCTGTCGCGCCGCCGCCGTACCAGCACCGCCAACCGCGCCGGGACCGGCAGCCGCACCGGCACTGCCAACCGCACCGACCGCGCCGGCAGCCGGACGTCGTCCAGCTCGCGTTGAGGTCAGTTCTGGCCGGCCCGAGCCGTCGGGGGTGATGATTCGGGCGCGACCTGGCCGAACCGGTCGCATCGCGACACGGGGGAAGGCATCGCGCGTCAGGATGGGCACATGAACAACGGCACGGCCAACGGCCGGGAGCCGGCGCCGCCGACCCGCGGGCTGATCGTGGTGGGGCCGGGTGCCGCCTTCGGCGGCCCGCTGCTGCGCCGGTTCGCCGAGGAGGGGTTCGCGCTCGGCGTGCTCTCGCGCTCCTCCGACACGGTGGCCCGGATTACCGCCGAGCTCGCCGCGGACGGCCACGACGTCACGGGCGCGGTCGCCGACGTCACCGACCAGGCGGCCTTCGGGACGGCGACGCAGCGGCTCGCCGCCGCGATCGGTGGGCTGACCGTGCTGGTCTACAACGCCAAGCTGAGCATCCGTGGCACCGCGTTCTCGGTGCGGGCGGACTCCATGAACCAGACTCTCGCGGTGAACGTGACCGGGGCGCTGACCGCTGTCCAGGCGGCGGTGCCCCTGCTGGTGGACCGGCCGGGCGCCACCGTCCTGCTGACGGTCGCGGGCACCCGCAGCGAGCCGGCGGCGGGGCGTTTCGCGCTCGCGGTGGGCAAGGCCGGCCTGGCGGCGATGGGCGGGGCGATGGCTCCCGGGCTCGCCGCCCAGGGCGTTCGCCTGCGCACGGTGGTGCTGGACGGCCGGGTCGGGCTGTCCGGGCCGCTGCAGCCGGAAGCCGTCGCCGATCACTTCTGGCACGCGTTCGCGGCTCCGGGTGGGACGGCGTTCCGCCTCGCCGCCCCACCGCGCCGGCGCCGCGGCGCCGCCCAGCTCCCGCTGGAGGTCTGACCTGACGATGCCGCCGGCGGCCCGCAGGCTCCGCTCGGCCCCGCCCGGCTCGGCCGGACATCGCCGGTTCTGGCGGCCCCGTCCGGCTCGGGTGGACAACGCACGGAAAACGGATCGAACGGGGCACTTCGCCGCGAGCCATGGAACAGCGCGTCACCGACGAATGTCCGGGTCGGTAATCCGACACGTACACAACACAGGTGATCGGACCCGACACCGCTGTCCAGCCGCCCCACGTGCGACCATCTTTTGATGGGCCGACGGTTCGGACGGCGGCCCGGCCGGTCGAAGGCTCGTGGTCGAGTGCTTCGCCCGTCGCCGTGCCGCCGACCGTCACCTCGTTTCCGCCGCCCGATCGGGCCCGTGCCGGCCAGGCGCGGGGCCCCGGGGCTGTGGGGCGATGCGTGCGGGGCCGTGCCGCCGGCCGGGCCACGCCGATCGTTGATCGGGGCGGTGGACGACTCGATATGACCGACTGTGACACGGCGGCGCCACGCCGGAGGCCCCGACGTGGCGCGGAGCGGGAGATGTTCCGGTGAACCACGGGCGCGGCGGGGACGGGCAGGAGCCCGCGGACGCCACCAATGTCATGCCCCCCGGGGGATCCGGCGGGGGCGAGGGCGGCACCAGGCCGACCCAGGACGTGCGGCGCCGCTCCCGGCCAGGAGCCCCGGCGGCCCCGCCGCCACCCGCGGACGCGTTCCGCCCGTCCGGTCCGCCACCACCCGCGGACGCGTTCCGCCCCGGCCGTCCGGTGCGCCCTGCCGACGAGCAGCCGGAGCACGATCACGTGCCCCCGATGACGGAGCCCACGCTCGGCGCGGCCATCGACGCGGTCCGGCACGGTGCCGGGGCCCCTGGCGCGGCGCCCGCTCCGACGGCGCCCGTCGGGCCGGGTGACCTGTGGACGGGGCCGGCCTCCGGTCAGTCCCCGCGGCCCGGCGCGACCGGCCCCCAGTACGGCCAGCCTGGTCAGGCCGCGGGCACCTACACCGACAGTGGCGGCCATGTCCGCCCGGTGCCCGGGAACGGTGGCTACGGGGAGGCCTACCTGGCCGCGTCCGACAGCGGGGGTCTGCCGGGCGGCCCCGGTGGTCCGCCGGGTGGCTCGGGCCCGGCGCCGGGCCCGGCGCCCGCTCGGCGGCGGCGCCGCGGGCGCATCCTCGCGATCGTTGTTGTGGTCCTCCTTGTGCTCTTCGTGGTGGGCGACCGGGTGGCGGTCGCGATCGCCAAGGACCAGATGGTCAAGCAGATCGAGGTCAGCGTCGCGGAGAGCCTGGAGCCCGGCGCGACTCCGCCGACGGTGAAGAACGTCACCATCGGCGGCTTCCCGTTCCTCACCCAGGTGCTGTTCGGAAAGTTCAAGGACATCGGCGTCACGATCGAGGGAATACCAACCCCCGGCCCGCGTATCTCGCAGGTCCACGCGAATCTCAAAGGCCTTCACGTACCGCTCGGCGACGCACTCTCCGACAACGTCGGCGAGGTGCCGGTGGACGACGTCCGGGCGACGGTTCGGATCAGCTATGACGACCTGAACACCTACCTCGCGAAGCAGGATCCGCCGGTTCAGGTCAACCCGGTGGACGGCGGTGACCGGGTCGAGATCTCCAGCCGGATCGACACCGGGATTCTCGGATCGCAGGAGATCGGTGGCGTGACCACCTTCGAGGTTCAGGACAACGCGCTCACCCTCGTGCCGTCGGAGCTGTCGCTGAAGGGCCCGATCAACGCCAACATCCCGCTCCCCGCGGGTCTTCGGCTCGACTCGATCCCCATCCCGATCGCCGGACTGCCGTTCGACCTCAACATCGTCGCGGCGTCGACGGACGCCTCGGGCCTCTCGCTCACCGCGACGGCCAAGGACGTCATCCTGCCGGCCGCCCCTCAGCCGGCTGGCGGGCAGTGATCCACAAGATCGGGATAATTCGGGCGGATCGCCGCGTCGAGGGCTGGTCAGAGGCCCCGGCGCGGGGTCGTGGCCGCCCGGCGGCGCCCGGCGCCGCCGGGCGGCCTGGCGGGCCGCGGAGCTCCCGCGGCGGGGGGCAGCCACGGTGCCCCCCGCGGTGGCGTCCACGGGCACCATGGAGATCGCGGCGGAGGGGTGTCCGCGCGGGCTGCGGGCGCGTACGGTAGCGGGTCAGATCGGCGACAGAAGCTGCTCCCGGGTCTTCCGGACGGGCATTGTCGGTGGTGCACCGATCCCGCCCTCGTCGCCGGTGCTCGTGCCGGACTTGCCACACTCGGTCACAGCTCCGCTGCCGGCGAGATATGAAAGGCACCGGGAAGTGAACGAACGACGCGAGGAGGGTTAGAGGTGTCGGCTCCAGAAACGGCTGAAGCGGCCCGTTCGACGGCGCTCGCGTCACCCGGGCTGGATCAAGGTCGACACCCGACGCTACGATCTGCGGCATCCCGCAAGATCGGTCAAGGTAGTGAGGATCCACCGGTGGTGGCACCGTTGCCCGTCCCGTCCGGAGACCGATCCGGACGATGTGCAGAAGAGGATTTCGGCGGGGCATCCCGGCCTGCGTCCCGTCGTGAAGGGGGAGAGTCGTGCAGACGACGTATCTGAGAGTCGTCACCGAGGCCGGTGCCGCCACTGTGCCGGCAGGTGAGCAGTTCATCATCGGACGTGCTCGGACCGCGGACTACGTCATCGCCGACAGCCGCGTCTCCCGGCGGCATCTGCTGGTCGAGCAGACCGGATCGGGCTGGTCCGTCCGCGACATCAGCTCCAACGGCACCTGGGTCGACGGCCAGCGGATGCCCGAGTCGGTGAGCGTACAGGGCGAGGTCCGGTTCCGGCTCGGCACTCCCAGCGGGCCCGAGGTCGTGGTCATGCCCGAGTTCCCCGCCGCGCGCGGCGGGTTCGACGACGAGCCCGAGTACGACCCGGCCGGCTACGACATGCAGACGATGCTGCCCGGCTCCAGCGGCTACCAGCCCCCGCGGCCCACCGCCCCGACCCGCGGCCAGGGCGGCGGGCGCGGCTCGTCGTCGCCGACCGGGCCGGCGGCCGGCGGCGGCCGTGGCGGCAGCGGCTACGACCCGGCACGGACGCCGTCCGGCTCGACGAGCCTGGAGCAGGAGCACGAGCGCCGGACGACCTACCGGCTCCGGCAGGGCACGATGTCGCTGGGCCGGGCCCGCGACAACGACATCGTCATCACCGACCTGTTGGCCTCCCGCCGGCACGCCGAGCTCTACATCAACCGCAACGGGCTGCAGATCGCCGACCTCGACTCGGCCAACGGCGTCTTCGTCAACGGGCGCCGCATCAGCCGGGCGAACGTGAGCCAGGGCGACGTGATCGCCATCGGCCACCACGTCTTCCAGCTCGAGGGCGAGCTGCTCGTCGAGTACCTCGACTCCGGCGACGTCAGCTTCGAGGCCGACGCGCTCAACGTCTGGGCCGGCGAGAAGCAGCTCATGCACGACATGACCTTCAAGCTTCCCGGGCGCGCGCTGCTCGGCGTGGTCGGCCCGTCCGGTGCGGGCAAGTCGACCCTGCTCAACGCGCTGACCGGGTTCCGCCCGGCGGACAAGGGCAACGTTCGCTACGCCGGCCGGGACATGTACTCCGAGTACGACGAGCTGCGCCGCCGGATCGGCTACGTGCCGCAGGAGGACCTGCTGCACACGTCGCTCACCGTCCGCAGGGCGCTCGAGTTCGGTGCGGAGCTGCGGTTCCCGCCGGACACCACGAAGGCCGAGCGCCGCCAGCGGGTCGACGAGGTCCTCGCCGAGCTGGGCCTGACCGCCCACGCGAACACCCAGGTGTCGCGGCTGTCCGGTGGTCAGCGTAAGCGGACCTCGGTCGCCCTGGAGCTGCTGACCAGGCCGACCCTGCTCTACTTGGACGAGCCGACGTCCGGTCTCGACCCGGGCATGGACAAGAACGTCATGGAGTCGCTGCGCAAGCTGGCGGACGACGGCCGTACGGTCGTCGTCGTCACGCACAGCGTTGCCCAGCTCGACCTCTGTGACTACGTGCTGGTCCTCGCGCCCGGTGGCTACGTGGCCTACTTCGGCCCGCCCGGCGACGCCCTGCCCTTCTTCGGCGCGAAGGACTACCCGGACGTCTTCCTCACCCTCGAGGCGACCCCGGGTGCCGAGTCGGCGGCCCGGTTCAGGCAGTCGCGGTACTACGTCCCGGCGTCGATCACCGCGCCGTCGGCGCGGCCGGCGCCCGAGGACCTGCCGTCCATCCGGCAGCAGTCGGTCGTCTCCCAGCTCGTCACGCTGAGTCGACGGACGATGGCCGTCGTCGCCTCCGACAAGTCCTACCTACGCCTGATCATCGCTTTCCCGTTCCTTCTCGGGGCGATCCCACGAGCAATCCCCGGGGATCTGGTGGTGCAAGCGGACGGGCCCAACAGAGACGCCCCGACGGTCCTACTGGTCGTAACACTGTGTGCCTGTTTCATGGGCATGTCGAACTCGGTACGAGAAATCGTCAAGGAGAGACCGATCTATCGCCGAGAACGGGCGATCGGCCTATCCCGGACGGCTTATATCGGCTCGAAGGTCCTGGTTCTGACCCTGGTCACGACCCTGCAGGCCCTGGTGTTCACGACGATCGCCCTGGCCGGCCGCAAGATGGGTGAGGGGCTGTTCGGCTTCCCCTTCCTCGAGGCCGCGATCGCCGTGATCGCGCTGTCGCTCGCCTCGGCCATGCTCGGCCTGGTCATCTCCGCGCTGGTCGACAACGCGGACAAGACCATGCCGCTGCTGGTGCTCATCACCATGGCCCAGCTGGTCTTCTCCGGCGGTCTGGTTCCCGCGGAGGGGACGGCCGGCCTCGAGCAGGCCAGCTGGATCGCACCGGCCCGATGGGGCTTCGCCGCCCTCGCCTCGGTGATCGACCTGAACAAGATCTCCGGCTTCGGCACTCCGATCAATCCGGACTTCCCAGCCGATCCGCTGTACGCCTTCACGAGCAGCCAGCTCCTGTTCGACCTGGGCGGTGCCCTCGCGGTGGGCACCGTCTGCGTCATCATCACCTCGCTGCTGGTGCGGCGGATGGACCCGAAGACGTCGAAGCGCCGCCCGGCCGCTCCCGCCCGCTAGGCGCCACCGCCAGCGCGGTCGCGCACAAGGCACACGCGCGAAGGGGCGGTGCCCACCCTCGACCAGGGTGGGCACCGCCCCTTCGGCGTTCCGGCCGGCCGGTGGACAAGCTCGCACGGGATCTGGTCGTCCACAGCGGCCGCCGGGGCCGGCCGGTACGCCGCGCGGCGGCGCAGACTCGGGCACATGCCGGACGTTCACGACCGAGTCGTCGCCCTGGCCCGGAGGCAGGACGACATGATCACCCGTAGCCAGGCCCGCGGGCTCGGCCTGTCCGACGGGGCGATCGCCGCCCGCCGGCGGGCCCACGGCTGGCACACCCCGATCCGTGGCACCCTCGTCATCCCTCCGGTGCGCGACCGGGTGCGTGCCCATGCTCGGGCCGCGCTCGCGGCCGCCGGTGGGACGGTCTGCCTACTGACCGCGGCCCGACTGCACGGGCTCCCCGGTCTGCCACCCCAGGGCACGACCGAGCCCGTCGATGTCGCCTTCCCGGGCGGGGCCGCGTTCCGCGGCCGGCGTGGCTGCCGGCGTCACTGCATGGAGCTGACGCCAGGCGAGACGACGGACATCGCCGGCATCAAGGCGACAACCGTGCACCGCACGCTGCAGGACATCATCCTCCGCCTCGACCGCGCGATCTCGGTACCGATGCTGGACGCTCTCCTGCACCGCGGCTGGCCGAACGGTCACGGGGCCTGTGGGGCGGCCATGGGCGGCGCGGTGCGTCCCTCGTCCGACTTCATGGCCCTGAAGGAGGCGGTGCTGCGTCGCAACGACGCAGGTGAGGGGCCACCCGGCATCACCCGGTTGTGGAACCTGGTGGACGGGCGCGCGGGCACGGTGCTGGAGTCGAGGGTGCGCCTGGCCCTGGTGGAGGCGGGCCTCGAACCGGAGGCGGTCCGGTGGGCGCCGGCCGGTCCGGCCACCGGCCGAGCCGGTGAGCGGGTGCATCTCGCCTGGCCGTCGGCCGGGCTGGCGGTGCAGACCTACGAGCTCGCGGCCCCGCCGGCCCGGGAGCGGCAGACCGCCCACCGGAGCCGGCTACAGGCGCAGCTGGCCGACCTCGGCATGAGCACCCTGTGGCTCACCTGGAGCGACCTGCACGATCCGGACCATCTCGTTTCGAGAATCCGGCACCGCCTCGCCAGCTCCGGCCGGTGAGGTGTTCCTGGCCAGGCCAGCCCGGGCAGGTGGCACGGTTCGCTCAGGGCTCCCCGCCGGAAAGCGTCCAGCAGGTCAGCACCACGGTCGTCATGAGCACTGAACCAGGAAGAACCGTGGCCATGCCGCCCTGGCCGAACCCGAACACTCCGCCCAGCAGAACACCGACGAGCAGGTAGCGCGGACCGCGTCGCCACCACGGGTGGGGGCGGGGCGGCGGATCGTCGCGGTCGACGACGATCCTGCCGTCGGGCCCGAGGACGGCGTTGACGCCGGCACGTGGACGCAGCTCGATCCGCTTCGGCGGATGCCGCCGGACGCGGCCGACGGGCACGAGACGGACACCGCCCGGCAGGTCGACGGCGAGTGCTCCCACCAGCCCCGACGCTGACGATTCGCCCCGCACGGTCACCTCGGCCTTCTCCGGTATCTCCTCGATGCTCGGGTGCCACATGACCCGCTGCCAGGCGTACGGCACCGAACTTCCGACCTCGTGCAGCACGAGCCAGGTACTCGGATAGTTGATCCAGCCCCGCTGGCTGTATCGCCCGAGTCGGGGATGAGCAACCATGGGGTAGGCCGGTTGTTTCGCCGCATACGAGGAGCGCAGGCCACGCACTCCCCACCACAGCGGCACGACGACCGCGGCCGCACCGGCGTACACAAGGAAGAGGAATGATTCGTCGCCACCGTGGCCCACTCCCGGCTCCGCGACAAAGCCCTGCGGCGAGGGGTCGGTCGGATCGTAGGCGACGGCGAACTTCTCGCCGACGTGGTACTGGGTGCCCACCTCCAGCCACTGCGCATATGTTCGACCGTCGGTACCGGCCCAGCGGACCCGGATTGTGGAGTTCCGCTCGAACCGATCGTTGATCACCGTGCCTTCGGCGACGACGGTCGCCCGGCCCCGGGCCACGTCGTAACGATGCGCACGCCAGGCGGCATGGCCGACTGTCACCGCGAGCCCCACCAGGACTACCGAGATTCCGAACAAGGCGGCCCGCAGGACCGGACGCCGGCCGAACCCGCGCTCACTCCTGGTCCTGGTGACGCCGGTGAGTCCTGCCATGTCCCGTCCCGCTCTCAGATCGGCCGCGACGGCCAACATGACCGTCTCTGTGTCTCATTTTGTTGGTGGTTGTCAGGTCGGCGGATATCACGTCGGTGAGTGCGGCGTCCTTCTCGGAGAACCGAAGAACGATTCACGGCAGCACTGCCAACGACAGAGACGTCGGCAGCTCATGGAAGGAACCGCGGGGGAGTGGGCTACGGCCGGTCTTCGGGTTCGGACGCGGCAACGCGCTCAAGGATGACCGGAGGCCTCCAGGGAAGGTCGACTAGCACGGCGGGGCACAACACAGCTCGCTCGCCGACCAGACTTCCCGGCACACCGGGGCAAATTTTATCGGTCCGCCACCGGGACCGCAAGTACCGCTGTCGAGGGGCTGAAACCGAAACCATCCCGAAAAGCGTGATCGCCTGACGCTGTGTCTCGCGTCAGGCGATCACGCTTTTCGGGATGGAGGTGGTCCTCCCTGTGGGAGGCGTGGGGCTTTGGTCAGCCGCTTGCCCAGCGGATGTGGAAGCCTGCGGTGCTGGTGAGGAGACGGTCCGCCGCGGTCGTGTCCGCCGGGTCCGTGAGGTAGATCCGGCGGAGCGGCGTGCCCCGCTCGCCGGTGAAACTCAGGAGCTTTCCGTCGGGTGAGTAGGCCGGATCCTGGTCCCGGCCCGGCTCGGCGGTGACACGCTCCACTGCCGAGCCGTCGGTGTTCATCTGGTAGATCTCAAGGTCACCGTCGACCTCGCGGCTGAAGGCGATCCGCTTTCCGTCCGGTGAGAAGGTCGGGTCCGCGTCTCGGTTTCCCTGGCCGTTGGTGATCGGTGTCGGCTGGGAGTCAGGCCTCGCCGGGATCGTCACGATGAAGCCGCGGTCGCTCTCCGTCTCGGACGACCAGTAGGCGATGAGCTCACCGCTCGGCGACCAGGCCGGGTCGGTCGCCTGGGGCTTGGCGCCGAGGCGGAACAACCCAGAGCCATCGAGCGAGACCACATACAGACCCGGGTTCGGGAATCCGGACTCATCGGTCGTCGACCGCACGACGAGGAACTTGCCGTCCGGGGACAGCGACGGTCGGGCGTCGTCGGCGATCGTCAGCTTCGCCGCGGGGCCGCTGGTGAACAACTTCACCGGGGACCCCGAACCGTCCGCAGCCACCGCGTAGAGGGCATTGGGCGAGCCCTTGCGGAAGAAGACGACAGTCCGGCGATCCTTGCTGATCGAGGGCAGCATGTCGTCATCAGCCGCGGTGGTGATCGGCTTGATGTCCGCGAGTTCCCCCTGCGCGGGAACCCGGCCTGTGAACAGGTCGTAGTTGCCGTTCTGGTCGCTGGCGAAGACCATCGTGTCGAGGTCGAGCGGGGTTGCCGCCTGCGGAATCCCGGACGCGGCCCCGCCGCTGGCGGGGGCTGACCCGCTGGACGCGGTGGAGCTGTCGTCGCTGTCGTCGCCGCCGCCGGTCGCGATCAGGGTCGCGGCGACGACCACCGCCGCGACCGCCGCCGCGGCGCCGACGATTACGGGCGTCCGGCGCTTCTTGTCCGGCGCGCCGCCCGTGCCGCCCGTACCCGGAGTGCCGCCGCCCTGCGCAGGAGGCGTCGGGCCGCCTGCCTGGGGGTGGAAGCCGCCCTGGGTGCCCGGTCGGCCGCCGACGCCGGTCGGGAGCCTGGTGGAGGCCTCGGTGCTGCTGTAGCCGGCGGGGCCCTGGGTCCCGGCCGCGGTGACCATCGTCGGGCCGTCGTCCCCCTGGCCGCTGCCGGGTACGGGCAGGTTCCAGCCCTGCAGGACGTTGGTGACCTCGCGAGGGTCGATCGTGGCGTCGGCATCCTCGCCGGAATCGCCGAGCAGGCGGAGCATGAGCTGCTGCGCGGTCGGCCGGGTGGTCGGGTTCTTGCGCATCGCGTGCCAGACGATGGGGTGCAGCGCCGGGTCGACGCCGTCGAGCCGCGGCTCCTCGTGCAACGCCCGGTAGAGCAGCACCTGCGCGTTGCCGTCCCCGAACGGGTAGCGCCCGGTGGCGGCGTAGGTCACCACACCGCCCCACGCCCAGATGTCGACGGCCGGGGTGACGGCTCCGCCCTCGATCTGCTCGGGGGACATGAAGGCGGGGGTGCCGAGCTGCTGGAGGTCGCCGGTGAGGTTCGTGGCGGCGTCCAGCGCGCGGGCGATGCCGAAGTCGATGACGCGCGGCCCGAACGGTGAGAGCACGACGTTCGACGGCTTGAGATCGCGGTGCACGATGCCGGCCCGGTGGATCGCGGTCAGCGCCGCGGCCACGCCGACGGCGAGCTGCTCGAGGTTGGCGTCGGCGAGCGGGCCGTTGCGGGCGACGAAACGCGAGAGGGTCTCGCCCTCGATGAACTCGGTGACCAGGTAGGGCTGGTGGGCGTCCGGGTCGGCGTCGAGCACCTCCGCGGTGCAGACCCGGGCGACCCGGCGGGCGGTCTCGGCCTCGAGCCGGAAGCGGGCGCGGAACTCGGCGTCGTCGGCGACGTCGGCGCGGATCACCTTGATCGCGACATAGCGGCCCTGCTGCGACTTGCCCAGGTAGACCGTGCCCATGCCGCCCTGGCCGAGTTTGCTCAGCAACTGGTACGAACCGAGTTCACGGGGATCGTCCGCGCCGAGCGGAACGGTCCTCGCCGTCACACCGGCATCCGATGACATCGAGCCCACCCTCACCTGCCGTGGCGGGTCGAGTGCCTCATGTGAGGATCGCCGCCGTGTACCGGAGTCTGTTCACTATCGGTAGATCACTACCACAGAATTGGGTCCGAGCGCCATTCCCGCGAATCGGAAGATAATCCTGTGCAGTCGGCATCACTGTATGCGGGGGCGGTGGTGAAAGCGCACCCCGCCCGGCTGTCTTTGGGCGGACATGCCCGCCGGCGCGGGGTCGGTGTCGGTGCTCCGACAATGCTGTGCGATTGTTCCGGGTGGCGTGCCCGCGCGGCAGCCCACCGGGACGGCCACCGGCGGTGGGCAGGAACAGGTACCGGGCGGTGGGCGGGAACAGCCAGGTCTGGGCCGCCTCGACGGCCAGCGGAGCCACGTCGACAGCCCGGACCCGGCGGGCCCCCGACCGTCGATGGTCTCCTGGCCGGAATGCCCGGCCTACCACCTCCTGTAACGCGTGCCTCGGATGCCTGTGCGCGCGCTCCCGGGCCGCGTGACGCCTGTCGTCCGGCGCGCGGCCGGTGGACGGGAAAACGGCGTTCCGGTAGGTGGTGGGCCTTGAAACGAGAGACCGGCCGGACCCGGGCGAGAGGAATGCGCTCGGGGCCGACCGGTTCGTGAACAGGCGTGCGAGAACTATGTCACGATATGTACGCCGTAGCGTGCCACGACGTTGTTCCACAGCTCGGCGTACGAGGTGGTTCCGTTACCCGCGATGACGTGCCCGCGGATGTGCTTGTCGGAGCCGCTGGTGGCGTTGGCGTAGAACGGCGAGCCGGAGTCGCCGCCCTGTGGGAGGACACCGCCGGTGAAGGCGGCCACGGGCGACTTGCAGCCGCTGCTGGTGCAGACGGTGGCCGTGACGCTCTGCATGGTGTGCCCGCAGTTCTCACCCGTCGTGCGGCCGCTGTGGAAGTAGTTGGTGAAACCGACGACGGGATTGCCGGCGCCGGCGACGTGGTAACCGGTGCTGCTGTTGACGCCGCCGCCGTAGATGAACGATCCGTACGGCTGACCGCCGAGCAGCACCATGTCCTTGCTGGGCAGACCGTTGCCGCTGACGACACCGAAGGTGCGGTTGCCCAGCTCCGTGACCTCGGTCGCGCCGTCGGGTGCGCAGTGCCCGGCGGTCACCTGGTAGCGGGTGTTCGCCGAGTCGGCGACGGTGTAGCCCGAGGAACAGATGGCCCCACCGGACCTGATCCCGGCGCCACCCCAGAATGCGGGGATGTCGTCGCGCCGGCTGAACAGGTCGGTGACCTTCCCCTTGCGGACCACGACCTGGCTCGCGTCCTTGCCGAGCAGTGCGGCCACGTCCCGCGCGGCCACGTCCCGCGCGGCCACGTCCCGCGCGGCCACGTCCCGCGCGGGCGCGTCGGTCTCGACGATGACCTTGCCCAGGTCGGGATCGGCGTAGACGCCGAAGGTGTAGGAGGTGCCCTTGGTCTGGACGAAGGAGACGACCTTCGACCCGACCGTGCTTGAGGTCGCGGCCAGATCGGCCGCGACCTGGTCCGTCGCGAAGGTGGCATCCGCGGCCGGAGCGGCCACCGCGTTGTCTACCGCGATGGGGTCGCCTTGCTGTCGCCTGACGAGTTCGCGGCGTACACCGGAATCGTGCTAGCGATCACGGTGAATCCGGCCATCGCCAGGCCGGCTCCGCCCCAGCGGAGCCTCGATCTAGAATTTCTCACCTAGTGCGGCGTAAACAAATGCTCGTTCCAGTGACACTGTTAGGCTAGAAAAAGTGTGGGTAAATTGGACACATGATCCTAACTGATAATCAACGCGATATTCTCGAGTCCTTGGCTGGAGGTGGTGGGTACGACAGGTCTGCGGCTGCCCGCGCCCGTATGGTGCTATGGCGGGACGAAGGATTCTCGGTGCGGGAAATAGCCGAGAAGGCGGGCGCGTCGAAGCCTACCGTGCGACTGTGGCTGTCGCGCTATGACGAGGAGGGGCCGGACGGCTTGCTGAGCCGGGTGTCCCCGGGGCGGCCACGGGAGGTCCCGGGGCGGGTACGGGCGCGGATCCTGGCGTTGACCAGGACCACTCCTCCACCGGAGACCGGACTGAGCCACTGGACGAGCACCGAGATGGCGCGGTACCTGAAGCGCCGCGAAGGAGTGTCGGTCTCGCACACCTTCGTGGCCCAGCTGTGGCGGGAGAACAATCTCCAGCCGCACCGGCACCGAGTCTTCAAGCTCTCGGCGGACCCGGATTTCGAGGCCAAGGTGGAGGACGTCGTCGGCCTCTACCTTGATCCCCCCGAGGGCGCCGAGGTCCTGTCGATCGACGAAAAGCCTGGGGTGCAGGCACGCGACCGGACGCAGCCACCGCGGCCGGTCGCCTCCGGCCGGGTCGCCACCCGCACGCACGACTACCAGCGGAAGGGCACGACCGACCTGTTCGCCGCCCTCGACGTCGGGACGGGGCGGGTCACCGCCAGGTGCTTCCCCAGCCACACCAGGGCCGATTTCCTCACGTTCATGGACCAGGTCATCGCGGAATACGGCGGTGCGGAGCTCCATGTCGTGGTCGACAATCTGGCCACCCACTACGGCCCCGACGTCGACACATGGCTACGCAGACACAAGAACGTCACGTTCCATTTCACCCCGTCCGGCAGTTCATGGCTCAACCAGGTCGAGAACTGGTTCGGTATTCTCACCCGGCACGCACTCCAGCACGGGGCGTTCGTCTCGGTCCAGGACCTCGTCAACACCATCAACAACTATGTCAAGAACTGGAACTGGGACGCCCATCCGTTCGAGTGGACAGCCACCGCAGAAGAGATCGTAGCCAAGGTGGAGGTACTCCACCGGGAATTCAGGAAGCTGCTCGCCAACAACTTGTGACGACATTTAGTTATGTATCATCGGAAAGAATTTTGGTTTACAATCTACTAGTACTCTCCGAAAATCTGCAGAACGATTGTCGGATGCGTTCAGGTTGTCTGCTCACCTGGTGCATCTCTCCGAATCACTGGAGATCGTCGGCACAGTACCGAGGTGGTTCGGAGCGTCGAGGTTTCGACGCCTGTCTCCTTCTTGACAAGGCAAGCCGCATAAACAGCGCGTTGTGCGGTGATGTTCGCGGCTAGTAGTCCTCGACCTTTTCCCGCCGGATCTGGACGAGATCGGCGTCGGCGCCGACGAGTTGGTCCGTCACGTTCGCGGGGGCGTCGGTCTCCAGGATGACCCGTCCTATCCCGGAATCGATGTAGACCCCGAAGGAGTACGAGGTGTCATGGGCCTGGGCATAGGCCGTGACCCGGCGTTCTATTTCCGCCGAGACACGGCGTAGGTCTGCCGGGTCCGGGCGTGGTGTGGCATCTGTGTCGGCCGCGGGAGGGGAATCGGCCCCACCGCCAGGGCCGCGCACCGGACCGGGCTGGCACGCGGCCCCGGTCGCCGCCAGAACCGCGAGCAGAAAGCCGAGGCCACCGCGGTGGAAAATCGGCCTGAACCGTCCCATGGAATGTCCTCCTGCAGGTCGCCGGGGTGATGTCGGCACGGTGATTTTCGCCGCCCGGCGGCCCGCTTCGGCGCAGCGGCGGGCGCGTAGGGACCCACCGGCCACGGACCGTTTCACCTGCCGCAGCCGCGCTGATGTGTCGGGTACTTGATGATCTGGCCCGGTACGTGCATGCACAGGGTCTCTGTGCGGGTGCACCCACAGTTGTGCCATTCTCGGCTACGACATACCTCGCGCCCGGATGGGGTGGGCACGGCCGCGGTCGCGAGCGCCGACGACGAAAGGGCTGGACGCGTGCCGCGTTTTAGTCGGGCCACGGTGACCAGCGCGGTGCTCGCCGTCCTAGCGTTGATCACCGCGGTGACGCTCGTCACGCTCGCCGCCGTCCGTGATGATCCCGCCGCGTACGCGGCCGGCGGGCCCGGTGACGGCGGGAACGGCGGTGCCGGGAACGGCGATCCCATCGGCCCCCGCTGGGGTTTCCTGCGCTCCGACGTCGTGTCGCCCGCGGCTCCGCTGGAGCCCCCCGACTCCGCCGCGGCCGGGAGTTGGCAGGTCGTCGACGCCCTGGCCGAGGCCCGACCGGTGATCTCCCGTACGGCCGTGGGCCGGTACAGCGTGGTTTTCCCCGGCCTGGGCGTGTCGCGGCGGCGCGGAGTCGCCGTGGCGACCGCGATCGGCGGGCCCGCCGCGGCCGGCCGAACCGGCACCGGCCCGAACCCAGCCACGACCGGCGCCGCGGATGCCGACGCCGACGCGCCGTCCGGTGCCGTCACCGACGCGGCCGCGCCGGCCCACTGCCACATCGTCGACTGGGACGCGGTGGCGCCACCACCGGGCGAGCCCGGCGCGGTGACCGGCGCGCGATCGGCGTCCGGGCCGCCCGGGCGGCTGGACGAGCGCGTCAACCTGGCCTGCCGCCGTCCGCCCGGAGACTTCGTCGACTCCCGGTTCAGTCTTCTGTTCACCTACGTGCCCGAGGGCTACCGACCACCGGTCGGGGATCCTCCATATGCGTACGTGCACCTCGACCAGGGCGGCCGCGCTGACTCCCGGCCCCGCGACGCCTACAGCGTGTCCGGGCCCGGCATGGTCCAGGTCCACCATCTCGACACCGGCCGCTATGCCGTCGACCTGGTCGGGTCGGAGTTCGTCCGCCCCGGGAACAACCTCCAGGTCAACGCGGCTGGTACCTCCGCCGCCGGGTGCAACGTCCTCGGCCGGGAGGTCAAGGCCGACCGGCAGTCCGTCCTGGTCGGCTGCGCCGACGGCACGACGTTGGCGGACACCCCGTTCGTCCTGCTGTACACCGACCGGAACGCGCTGGTGCCGACCGGCGCGAGCGACTTCGCGCAGTTGTTCACCGGCATTGTCCGCGACGGCGGACCCCTCGAGCCGGCGCCGCTCGGGGACCCGGTCGACGCCTGGGCGCGCTACTCGGCGAACAGCGCCGGGTCGGTCAACACGGTGCGGCGCACAGGAGTCGGCGTCTACGAGGTGGTCCTTCCCGGCGTCGCCGGGACGCCCGACCACCTCAGCGTGACCGCCTACGGCGAGCCGACCTCGAGGTGCTCGGTGGACAACTGGACGTCGGGCTTCAAGCCGCACGACGTGACCGCCACCGTCCGGTGCGTCGACGGGTCGGGCCGCCCGGTCGACAGCCACGCGAGCGTGGCCTATGTCAGCGCGGCGAACCTCACCGGCGGCTGACGCGCCCCCCGGCCGGACCACCAGACGCAGTCGATGCCCCCGACATCGCCCCCGTTACCGCGTCGGCGGTCCGGCCTACGCCAGATTGAAGACTGCTTCACGTCGGCAGACCCCGTATGTTGCCGGGATTCCGCGACTCAATCCGGTAAATCCGGGCGCCGTGCGGCTCCGACCGCCGCCATCCGCGGATCAGGAGAGGCGCATTCCGGAGATGGCCCGCGCGACCACGAGCCGCTGGATCTCCGAGGTCCCCTCGAAGATGGTGTAGATCTTGGCGTCGCGGTACATGCGCTCCACCGGGTGCTCGCGGCTGTAGCCGGCGCCGCCGAGGATCTGCACCGCCTTCTCGGTCGCCCACACCGCGACCTCGCCGGCCTTGAGCTTCGACATCGAGCCCTCCCCGGCCTCGAAGCGCCGCTCGTTGCGGCCCATCCACGCGGCGCGCCAGATGAGCAAGCGGGCCGCGTCGATCTCCATCCGCATGTCGGCCAGCGCGAACGCGACGGCCTGGTTGGTGATGATCGGACGTCCGAACTGCTCCCGGTGGCGGGCGTAGTCCAGCGCGTACTCGTAGGCGGCCCGGGCGATGCCCACCGCCTGCGCGCCGACCGTGGGGCGGGTCATCTCGAAGGTCTGCAGGGCGGCCTGGCCGGCGGAGCGGGAGCCCTCGCGGGCACGGGCGAGCCGCTCATCCAGTTTCTCCTTGCCGCCGAGCAGGCACCGGCCGGGCACCCGGACGTCGTCGAGAAAGACGTCGGCGGTGTGCGAGGCCCGCAGGCCGAGTTTCTTGATCTTCCTGTTCCCGGTCAGCCCGGGGGTGCCGGGCGGGACGACGAACGCGGCCTGGCCGCGGCCGCGCAGCGTCGGGTCGACCGAGGCGACGACCACGTGGACGTTCGCGATGCCGCCGTTCGTGATCCACGCTTTCTGGCCGTTGATCACCCATTCGTCGGTCGCCTCGTCGTAGCGGGCGCGGACCCGCATCGACGAGACGTCCGAGCCGGCCTCGGGCTCGGACACGCAGTACGCGGCCACCTTCGGGTCGGCGGCGTCACCGAAGCACTGGGGCACCCATTCGCCGAGCTGGTCGAACGTGCCGGCCGACGCGATCCCGGCAACCGCCAGCGACGTTCCCATGATCGACATGCCGATGCCCGCGTCGCCCCAGAACAGCTCCTCGGAGAGGAGCGGCAGGCCCAGGCCGGTCTCCTCGGCCCACAGCGTGGCCAGCGTGTCGAAGTTGTAGAGGCCGATCTTGGCGGCCTCCTGGATCACCGGCCAGGGAGTCTCCTCCCGCTCGTCCCACTCGGCCGCCGCCTGGCGGACGACGTCCGCGGCGAAGCCGTGCACCCACCGCCGCAGCTCAGTCTGCTCGTCGGTGAGGTCGAGGCTGAAGCCGCTCATGGATTCCTCTCGTTGCCCCGGCCGTCCGGACCGGTACGTGTCGCGCCGATGGGTCCTACATTCTCCCTTGACGATCCGTCGGCCGCCGCGTCGGGCGGTGCCGGGCGGTCGAACAGGCGGTGACGAGAGCGAGGCGGGATCATGGCCGATCTGCCGAACATCAACAGCACGCTGGACGCCGAAGAGCACAACCACGACCACGACCAGGCTTACGAACGCGACGACTACGACGAGTTCGGGCTGCTCCACGAGAACGCCGAGGAGCTGGGCATCCCCTATCAGGGCCGGCCGGACGTCACCCGCGGCCACGTGGAGGTCGAACCCGGGCGGCGGTTGAGCCACATCCGATGGGGGACGGCCGACCCGGAGATCGTGTTCCTGCACGGCGGCGGTCAGAACGCCCATACCTGGGACTCGGTCGCGCTGGCCCTCGGCCGGCCCGCGATCGCCTTCGACCTGCCCGGTCACGGCCGGTCGTTCCGGCGTCCGGACCGGAACTACGGCCCGTGGGCGAGCGGCACGGCGGTGGCGACGGCGCTAGGTGAGCTGGCGCCGAACGCGGCGGTCATCGTCGGCATGTCCCTCGGGGGCGCCACCACCATCCACCTCGCCGCGACCCGGCCCGACCTGTGCCGGCGCGCGGTCATCGTGGACGTCACCCCCCAGTCTGCCGACCGGAGCCGGGCGATGAACACCGCGGAGCGCGGCGCGGTGGCGCTGGTCGGCGGCCAGCCCACCTACGACTCGTTCGAGCAGATGGCCGACGCGGCGGTCCGGCTCAGCCCGAACCGGCCGGCCTCGGGCGTCCGCCGCGGCGTGCGGCACAACGCCTACCAGCGCGCCGACGGCCGGTGGGTGTGGCGCTACGACCTGGGCGGCCCCAGCGCGACGACCGAGGTGACCGGCATGGACAGCCTGTGGGAGGAGGTGGACACGATCATCGTCCCGCTACTGCTCGTGCGCGGGGCGCTGTCCCGGTTCGTCCATGATGACGACGTCGAGCAGTTCCGCCTCCGTCTGCCGGCGCTGCGCTCCGTCGTGGTGGACGGCGCCGGCCACGCGGTGCAGAGCGACCGCCCGCACGAGCTCGTCCGCCTGATCCGGGAGTTCGCCTTCGCCTAGCGCGCCGGTGATTCCGACCGCGGGCCGGCGCGGTGCCGGCCCCTGCGCTGGCGCGGCGCCGGCAGGCGGGCCGGGAGTGCGGGGGACCGTCGCGGGTAGCCCAGTCTCATGGCTGGAACTGACACCGGTGCGATCGTGCGTGAGCTGCTCGCCCGGCACGGCCGCACGTACGCCGAGGAGATCGACGTCGACGTCCCCGCCGACACGGCTGAGTCGATGTTCGGACTGCTGGTGTTCGCGCTGCTCGCGAGCGCCCGCATCCGCACGCCGATCGCCGTCGGCGCGTTCCGTGCGCTGCGTGAGCAGGGGTGGACGTCCGCGGCCGCCCTGGGTGAGGCGTCGTGGGCGGATCGGGCCCGCGTGCTCAACCGCAGCGGGTACGCCCGCTACGACGAGAGCACCTCGCGCACGTTCGGCGATGCCTGCGCCTACCTGCTTGACACCTACGACGGCGACATCCGGCGCCTGCGCGACGCGGCGGAGCGCACCCCGGACCGCGAGCGGGTCCTGCTCCAGAAGATCAAGGGGATAGGGCCGGTCGGCGCGGACATCTTCCTGCGCGAGGCCCAGGCCGCCTGGGACGAGCTGGTGCCCTACGCGGACCAGCGGGCGCTGGCGGCGGCGGCCGAGCTGGGCCTGCCGACCGACCCGCGGGACCTGAGCGACCTCGTCGAACGCGAGGACGTGCCGCGCCTCGTCGCGGCGCTGGTGCGCACCCGGCTCGAGCGCGACGCCGACGACGTGCGGCAGGCAGCGGCCCCCGGCGGGTGACGGCCTCGGCACCACGGACAGGCTGCCCGGGACCGGGGCCCAGGCCGCTGAACGGATCTCAGCGAGGGAGTGAACAGCATGACGAATCTCGGTCATGACGCGGGCCGCCGTGCGGACACCGCGCGCCAGGTCGCGTTCCTCACCGCGAAGGAAGGCGTTGAGCAGGTCGAGTTGACCGGACCCTGGCGGGCCGTGCGCGACGCCGGGTTCACCCCGGTCCTGGTCTCGACGGAGGAGGGGACGGTCCAGGCGTTCCACCATCTCGATCGCGCCGACACCTTCCCGGTGGACGCGACGGTCACCGGCGCCGACCCGGGTGGCTTCGACGCGTTGGTGCTTCCCGGCGGGGTAGCCAATCCGGACACCCTGCGCTGGCAGCCGGGCGTCGTGCCGTTCGTCCGGACCTTCTTCGACCGTGGTCTTCCAGTGGCCGTGATCTGCCACGGCCCGTGGACGTTGATCGAGGCCGACGTCGTCCGGGGCCGGCGGGTCACGAGCTGGCCGAGCCTGCGGACGGACCTGCGCAACGCCGGTGCCACCTGGGTCGACGACGAGGTCGTGATCTGCCGGTCGGGGCCCAATCCGCTGATCAGCAGCCGGCGGCCGGGTGATCTGCCGGCTTTCGAGTCCGCGCTCGTCGGTGAGCTGGCGCCGGCGCACGTCTGAACGCGGCCCGGCGGGCTCCGCCGCGCGGCGGGCACGGCGACCGTCACCCCGGCCGTGGGCCGCGCGGCGCCGAGCTGGACGTAGCCTGGGTGGTCGAGGAGAATCCGCGCCCGATCCGTCCACCGGCAGCCGCGTGCCGTCCTTCGGGGTCGGCTGGTGCCGGGCCAGCGTTGGCCCGGTGACCTCCCGGGGAGCGGCCGGCGCCGTGGCCGGCGAAGGCGCCTGTCCAGGAGACGCGGCCGGTCGACAGCGGGACACGTCGTGGTGCGCGCTTCGGCGGGCGGGATGATCCGGGTGTGGTGGGCTGTTGGCGCCCGCGTACCCGCACCGGGACCTCCTCCCGACCCGCCTCCCGCCACCCGACCCGAAGGGACATCCGGTGCCGACGACACGTGACGGAGAGCTCGCCCGTGAGCAGGCCTACGTCGACACCCTCTACGGCCGGTTGGACGAGGTCCGGGAGACCACCAAAAGGCAACTCCGACAGGTGCTGCTCGAGGCTGGCACCGGCACGCCGCAGTCGATCGTGGAACGCGACGTGTTCGCCGCGACGCATGCCGACCGGCTGGCCCGGCTCGACGCCGCCGAGGGGCGGCTGTGCTTCGGCGCGATGGACCACGCGGCCGGGGGGCGCACCTACATCGGCCGGATCGGGCTGTCCGACCAGGAGCAGGAGCCGATCCTGGTCGACTGGCGGGCGCCCGTGGCCACCGCGTTCTACCAGGCGACCATCGCCGATCCGCGTGGCCTGACCCGCCGCCGCCACCTGCGCACCCGCGGCCGGCGGGTCACCGGCCTCGCCGACGACCCGCTCGACCCCCGCGCCTATCTCGCGCAGGCCGGCGCCGCCGACGGGGCTTCGGGGGCCGCCGAGGGCGATGCGGCCCCCGAAGCCGGCGCGGGCGCCGAAGCCGGGTTCGGCGCGACCGGGGACACGATGCTCCTCGAGGCGCTGTCCGCCCCGCGCACGGGCCGGATGCACGACATCGTCTCGACGCTGCAGGCCGAACAGGACAGGATCATCCGGGCGGCGGCGAACGCGGTGCTGGTGGTCGACGGTGGGCCGGGCACCGGCAAGACCGCCGTCGCGCTGCACCGTGCCGCATATCTCCTCTACACCGATCGCGACCGGCTCGTCCGGTCCGGGGTGCTCGTGGTCGGCCCCAGCCCCGTCTTCCTCCGCTACATCGAGCAGGTCCTGCCCTCCCTCGGCGAGACCGGAGTGGTGTTCGCGACCCCGGGACGGCTCTTCCCCGGCGTGGACGCGACCGGCGAGGACCCGGTCGCCGCCGCGTCCCTCAAGGGCGACGCACGGATGGCCGACGTCATCGCCGGCGCGGTCCGGGACCGCCAGCGGGCACCCGGCCGAGGGGTGCGGATCCGCCACGACGAGCACGACCTGCACCTGGACCGCGACACCATCGTCCGGGCCAGGACTCGGGCCCGCCGCAGCCGCCGCCCGCACAACTCCGCGCGCCGCGTGTTCATCCGCGAGCTGCTCGGCGCGTTGACGAACCAGGTGGTCTCCCGGTTGCCCGGTGGCCTCTTCGAGCCCGAGGAGCGCTCGGAGATCACTTCAGATCTGTGGGCGGACCCCGGGGTGCGGCGGGCCCTGAACGACCTGTGGCCGCTGCTCACCCCGGCCCGCCTGCTGGCCGACCTGTACGCCTCGCAGGAGCTCCTCGCCCGGGCCGCCGGTACCCGGCTCACCGCCGAGGAACGCGCCCTGCTGCGGCGCGAGGGCCCGGCGGACGCGCCGGCGCGGCGCTCCGGCGAAACCCGCTCCGCCGAAACCGGCCGGATCCGCTGGACTCCGGCGGACGTCGCACTGCTGGACGAGGCCGCGGAGCTGCTCGGCGACCCGGAGGAGGACGCCCGCCTCGACGAGGCGCGCCGCGCCGCCGCCGAGCGCGCGGCCGAGCGGGAGTACGCCCGCGGCGTGCTGGAGATGCTCGGCCTCGACGACCGGCTCGACGCCGACACGGTCGCCGAGCGCTGGACCGCACCCCGCCAGCGCCGCGGCGCCGCCGAGTACGCGACCGGGGACCGGACCTGGACGTTCGGCCACCTCATCGTCGACGAGGCCCAGGAGGTCTCGCCGATGCTGTGGCGCCTGCTTTGGCGGCGCTGCCCGGGGCGCACCGCGACGCTCGTCGGGGATCTCGCCCAGGCGGCCCGCCCGCGGCCGCCGGAGAGCTGGGGCGAACTGCTGGGTCCGGCTGTCGGTGCCCACTACACCGTCGAGCGGCTCACCGTGAACTACCGGACCCCCAGCGAGATCATGGATGTCGCGGCCGACGTGCTGACGGCGGCCGATCCCACGGCCGCGCCGCCCCTGTCGGTCCGCTCCGCCGGCCGGCGCCCGGACGCCGTCCGGATACCATCCGCCGACGAGGCGCTCCTGCGGGGCGTGGTCGACGAGTCCGTGCGGGCCGCGGGCGAGGCGGCCGGGGGGCGGGTCGCCGTGATCTGCCCTCCGGGGCGGACCGCGGCGATCCGGGCCGCCCTGCGCGCTGCCGTGCCCCAGCTCGCGCTGCCGAGGCAGCCCGACGACCCGGACGACCGCCCGACCGGGACCCGGGAGCCGGCGGAGGCGGACCTGCTGGACGCGCCCGTCGCCGTCCTCACCGTCGCGGAGTCCAAGGGCCTCGAGTTCGACGCCGTGGTCCTCGTCGAACCGGCCGAGATCCTGGCCGGCCCGACCCGGGGCCTGGCGGATCTCTACGTGGCGCTGACCCGGGCCACCCGCGTGCTCACCGTGGTGCACACCGGGGAGCTCCCGGGCGTCCTGCATCGGATGCCGGTGCGCGGTGGCCCGGCGACACCCGAGGCCGGCGCCGCCCCGAGGGCGACCAGTCGCACCGAAGCCGAGGCCCGCACCGCCCCCGCCCACACCGACATCGATGACACCGACACCGATGACACCGACACCGGCGATGCCGACACCGATGCCGGTCTCGGTGACCCGGTGGTCGGAGGCCGCCAGCTCAACCTGCTGTGGTGACCTCCTTCCGGAGCTGGTGGTGGTACAGGCGCGCGTAGGCGCCGTCGGCCTGGATCAACTCGTCGTGGGTGCCGTGCTCGACCACGGAGCCGTCACCCATCACGTAGATGCGGTCGGCGTCGACGATCGTGGACAGCCGGTGCGCGATGACTATGCGGGTCCGCCCCGCCCCGAGGCGGGTCAGCGCCTCCTGGACGGTGTGCTCGGTCGTCGCGTCAAGCTGGGAGGTCGCCTCGTCCAGGATGAGCACCGGCGGGTCGGCGATCAGGACCCGGGCGAGCGCGAGGCGCTGGCGCTCCCCGCCCGAGAGCTGGTAGCCCCGGGCACCGACCTTCGTCCGGATGCCCTTGGGCAGCCGCTCCAGCATCGGGCCGAGGCCCGAGTCGACCACCGCCGCGGTGATCGCCTCGTCGGTGGCGTCGAGCTGTCCGTAGCGGACGTTCGCGGCGATCGTGTCGTTGAACAGGTGCGGGTCCTGCGGGACGACTCCGATCGTCGCCCGCAATGCGCTCCAGGTGAGGTCGGTGAAGTCCGTGTCGTCGCGCAGGAGGCGGCCGCGGTCGGGGCGGTGCACCCCGGACAGGAGGTAGCCGAGCGTCGTCTTGCCCGCGCCGCTCGCTCCGACGATCGCCGTCTTCTTGCCGGCCCCGGCGGTGAGCCGGACATCGCGCAGGGCCCAGCGGCCCGCGGGGCCGGCCTCCCCGGCCTGGGCGGCCTCACCCGAGGCCGCCTGCTCGGGTTCCTGGTCCTCGTCCTCCTCATCGTCCGCGACGTACCACCACCGGCGGCGCACGTCCCGGCCGGCGGCGGACCAGGCGTTCTGCCGGCCGCCGGCATAGCGGAACCACACTCCGTCCACCACGATCTCGGGCGCGCGGACGGTGGGCGCGCTCGCCTCGGCCGGTGCCGTGCCGCTCCCCGCGGCCGGCGCGCCCGCGCCCGGCCCGGTGGCCCCACGGGGAGCCGGAACCCCGACCAGCCCGGTGCTCGACTCCGCCGCCCTGGCCGCCCCGGCTGCCGCGGACCTGCCCGGGGCCGGCCGGCCCGCCGGCCCGGCGGTGGTGGTGGGGAGGTCCCGCGGGTCGGGCACCAGGTCGAGCAGCCCGAAGATCCGGTCGAAGGCGACACCGGCCTCGATCAGGTCGGCCCGGCTCTCGGCCAGGCCGGTGACCGGGCGGTACGCGAACAGCAGCGCGCTCGCGAACGCGACCAGCGTTCCGACGGTCGCGCGCTGGGTGCTGACGAGCCAGATGCCGACGCTCATCACGGCGACGATGGCGAGCGCTGCACCAGCCGACGACATGAGCTGCGCCAGCGCGGACACCCTGATCCGCTTCAGGGAGATCCGGCGGGTCTGGTCGGCGATCGTGGCCAGCCGGCCGGACTCGTACATGCTGCGCCCGAACAGCCGTACGTGCAGGGCTCCCGACACGCTCGTCGTGTCGGTGATCAGGGCGAAGTGCGCCGAGCGCAGCTTGATGTGCTCCCTGGTCAGCTCGCGTCCGCGGCGCCGGCCCAGCGTCATCAGGCCGAAGACCAGCGGAGACAGGAGCACGGCGACCAGCGCGAGCCGCCAGTCCAGCAGGACGATGCTCACCACGCCCACCACCGCGGTGACCCCGGCGCTGATCGCGCGCGGGACGGAGAGCGACACCGCGCTGCGGACCTCGGCGATGTCCCCGCCGAACAGGGTCAGGACGTCGCCGTGCCGCTGGCCGGGGAAGAACGAGAACGGCAGCCGGAGCAACTGGTCGTGGATCGCGACGGTCGCGCGCATGTGCACCCGTTCACCGACACCCGAACCGACGAGGGTCGAGACGGCGCCCAGCAACGCCTGGAGAAGGAAGGCGGCCAGGAGCAGCGCGACCTGGCCGACCAGCGCGGTTCTGTCCTGGGTGGCGGACTGGTCGATCAGCCCGTCGTCGACGACCGCGCGCAGCACGAACGGCGTGACGGCCACGGACACAGCGCCGACGAGATCCAGCGCGACGATGGCCACCAGCCGGCCGCCCTGGTCGTCGAAGAAGCGGACCCCGCGCCGCGCCGTCCGGCTCGCGGTGAGACGGGCCAGAAGGAGCGCCATGAGAGTGGGGACCAGCGGGGCGCCGCGATCCGCCCCGCGGCGGCCACCGGCAGCACCGGAGCCCTCACCGTGGTCGGCGTCAGCTCCGGCGGCGTCAGCTCCGGCGGCGTCAGCTCCGGCAGCGCCAGGGCCGGCCGCCGGGCCGGTCGGGGGCGGAGCTTTGGACGACATGTGCACCTCCCGTAGACACTCGATGATCGCCACACTCGAGGATCGCCTGGTTGGGCCGGCATGATCCGGTGGTACGTCGGGATCGTCTCCCAGACCTACGACAGATCTCGCCTCGCCAGCGAGACGACAACACCCGGACACGTCCCCTCGCCCGCGGCACCACTCGAAGGACTCGACCGGGGGCGGGGACGACCTGGGCGTACAGGGGATAGAGCTACCGAGGGCCGGGCCGCCCCGATAACGGGCCGTCTCGGTGTCGGGCCGGCCCTCGGTGTGGTTCGGTGCGGACGGGAGGCGCGATGCGCGACGGTGATCTGCCCGGGGGCTCCCGGGCGGAGCGGACGACCCGCGTCCAGCCCGCCCGGGGCCGGAACCGGGGCCTGGGCCTGGGCCGCTCCCGGCCGGCCGGGAGCGGGAGCGTAGCGGCACGGGGCGAGGCTGAGGCCCGGGAGCTGGTCGCGCGGCTGCGCGCGGCCACCGGATCCGCCGTGGTCCGCACCGCGGGTGGCACGGCACCGGTGGTCGATCATTCGGCGCGGCGGCGCGCCGAGTACTCCTCGGACGCCTCCAACTACCGGGTCACCCCCGAGGTCGTCGTCCTGCCGCGCGACGTCGACGAGGTCCTCGCTGTCGCCGCGGTCTGCCGGGAGACGGGCACCGCGCTGACGGTGCGCGGCGCGGGGACGTCCATCGCCGGCAACGCGGTCGGCCCCGGGGTCGTCATGGACCTCAGCCGGCATCTCACCGGAACTCCGGACATCGACCCGGATTCCAGAACTGCCAAGGTCGCCCCCGGTCTGGTGCTGGACGACCTGCAGGCCGCCGCGCGCCCGCACCGGCTGCGGTTCGGCCCCGACCCGTCCACCCACGGTCGCGCCACCCTCGGCGGCATGATCGGGAACAACGCCTGCGGGGCGCGCGCGGTGGCCTACGGGCGGACCGCCGACAACGTCGTCGCCCTCGACGTCGTGGACGGCACGGGCCGCCGTTTCGCCGCCACCGCCGCGGCGACAGGCACGCCACCGTCCGGCAACGGATCGCCTGCCGGGCCGGTGGTGCCGGGGCTCGACACCTTCGTCCACGCGAACCTCGGAGTGATCCGGACGGAGCTGGGGCGGTTCGACCGGCAGATCTCGGGCTACTCGCTGGAACATCTGCTGCCCGAGCGCGGTGCCCATCTCGGGCGCGCTCTCGTTGGTACCGAGGGCACCTGCGCCGTCGTGCTCGGCGCGACGGTCCGGCTCGTCGAGATACCGACCGCGACCGCGCTCGCGGTGCTCGGATACCCGGACATGGCGACCGCCGCCGACGCGGTCCCCGGCCTGCTCGGCCACCGCCCGCTCGCCGTCGAGGGCATGGACGCCCGCCTCGTCGACGGGGTGCGCCGCCGCCGGGGGAGCGGCGCCGTGCCCGCGCTGCCCGACGGCGGCGGCTGGCTGTTCGTGGAGGTCGGCGGGCCGACCGGGTCGGACGCCGCGGTCGCGGCGGCGGCGGTCGTGGCCGACGCGGGAGCGGGGGCGTCCATGGTGCTGCCGGCCGGGCCTGTGGCCGCGGCGCTCTGGCGCCTGCGGGAGGACGGGGCGGGCCTGGCGGGGCGCACCCCGGACGGGGCCCCGGCCTGGCCGGGCTGGGAGGACGCCGCCGTCCCGCCCGCCAACCTGGGCTCCTACCTGCGTGAGTTCGGCAAGCTGATGCGGGCCCACCAGTTGGACGGCGTCGCCTACGGTCACTTCGGTGACGGTTGCGTGCACGTGCGGATCGACTTCCCGCTCGCCGAGCACCCCGGCCGGCTGCGGACCTTCCTCACCGAGGCGGCGCACCTGGTCGTCGCGCACGGCGGCTCGCTGACCGGCGAGCACGGGGACGGGCGGGCCCGCGGCGAGCTGCTTCCGATCATGTACTCGCCGGACGCTCTGGCGGCCTTCGCCGCCTTCAAACACATCTTCGACCCGGACGACCTGATGAACCCCGGGGTCGTCGTGCGCCCACGGCCGCTTGACGCCGACCTGCGTCGCCCGCGGGCCCGTCCACTGCCGCGGGTGGAAGGGAGCTTCGCGCTCACCGCGGACGCAGGGGACCTCACTCAGGCCGTGCACCGCTGCGTCGGACTGGCGAAGTGCCGGGCGGACACGTCCACGTCCGGGGGCTTCATGTGCCCGTCCTTCCTGGCCACCCGGGACGAGAAGGACTCGACCCGGGGCCGCGCGCGGGTCCTGCAGGAGCTTGCCGCCGGCGGCCCCGGCGGCCCCGCCGGGCCGGGCGGCGCGCCGGCCATTCCCGCGCCCGCGCGGCGGGAGTGGCGCGATCCGGCGGTGCGCGAGTCGCTCGACCTCTGCCTGTCGTGCCGTGCCTGCGCCCGGGACTGCCCGGCCGGTGTCGACGTCGCCCGGTACAAGTCCGAGGTGCTGCACCGGGCCTACCGACGTCGCCCGCGACCGGCGGCGCACTACGCCCTCGGCTGGCTGCCCCGGTGGACGCGTCTCGCCGGGCGCGTGCCCCGGGTGGTCAACGCGGCGCTGCGCACCGGCGCGATCCGCCGTCCACTGTTCCGGCTCGGCGGTCTGGACGCCCGCCGCGCCGCGCCGGAGTTCGCCGCGGAGCCGTTCCACCGCTGGTGGCGGCGAACCAGCCGGAACGCGCCGGCCGCCACCGGCGACCGGACGGACCCACCGGTGCTGCTGTGGGTCGACACCTTCACCGACGTGTTCGCGCCCGGCGCCGCGCGCGCGGCGGTCGAGGTCCTCACCGCCGCCGGCCACCGGGTACTGATCCCGAGCGGACGGCCCGCCTGCTGCGGCCTCACCTGGATCACCACCGGCCAACTGGACGGGGCGCGGCGCCGCCTGCGCCGGACCCTTGACCAGCTCGCCCCCTACGCGCTCAGCGGGATCCCGATCGTGGGGCTGGAGCCGTCGTGCACGGCCGTTCTGCGGGACGACCTCGTCGAGCTGTTCCCCGGAGACCGGCGGGCCGAGGCGCTCGCGGCGGGCGTGCGGACGCTCGCCGAGCTGCTGACCCAGGATGGCGGCCCCGAACAGCGCCCGGCCAGGAGCCCCGCCGGCGGCGGAAACCCGGCCGGTGGAAGGAACCCCGCGGGCGGGTGGCGGCTTCCGCGGCTGGACGGCGTGCGGGTGCTCGCGCAGCCGCACTGCCACCAGCACGCGGTCATGGGCTTCGAGACCGACAGCGCGCTGCTGCGGGCCGCCGGCGCGGAGGTCGAGACCCTGGCGGGGTGCTGCGGCCTGGCCGGTGACTTCGGGATGCGGCGTGGGCACCACGACATCTCGGTCGCCGTCGCCGAGCGGGCGCTGCTGCCCGCCCTGCGCGCGGCGGGGGAGGACACTGTGCTGCTCGCGGACGGCTTCTCGTGCCGCACGCAGGCCGCCCAGCTCGGTGGCCGGACGGCCTATCACCTCGCCGAGCTACTTGCCAAAAAGTTGCGTCCAGGCTGACCCAACGGTCGAATTTCACAGAAACAACGGATAGCTGTGGTGCGGTGACCATCCTGGGTCACTGTGGTGCTGTGCGCATCTCACCGGTTACGGAGGCGGCAGGCGGATTGTCCGCCGCCGTCCGCCGCCGGCGCACACGGCGCCGGCCTCACCTGGCGAGCCGTCAACGGACGCGCCTGTTCACGCGCCTGCGGACTCGCCTCCGGACCCTGCCGATCGTGCTCGCGGCGCTGCTCGTGGCCGCCGGGTGTGTCTCGTGCGTGTCCTGGAACGACTCGTCCGATGCCACGGACTCGCACGGTTCGGGTGCCTCGTGCCCGCCCGTGCCGGGGGTCACGGCGGACGAGGTCCGGCTCGGCCTGCTGTTCCCGAACACCGGCAACGCGGCGTCGTTGTTCGACCCGTTCCGGGCCGGGGTCGACGCCCGGCTCGGGGTGGCGAACGCGGCCGGTGGGGTCCAGGGGCGGAGCATCGAGTACTCGTGGCGCGACGACGAATCGCAGCCCAGCGTCAACGAGACCGCGGCCCGCATGCTCGTCGACCAGCACCAGGTGTTCGGGATCGTCGAGTCCACCACGGCCGCGGCCGGCTCGGCGGAGTTCCTGCACAGCCGCGGCATCCCGGTCACCGGAACGTCGCTGGAGGCGTCCTGGACCACCTTCGACAACATGTTCAGCTACTCGAACATGATCGCGGACGGTGCCTCGGTGTCGACCTGGGGTGACTTCGTCGCCGAGCGCGGGGGGACGACGGCGCTGATCGCCGCGTCGAGCTTCTCGGCCGCCTCGGGCGCCTTCGGCGAGGAGCTGGCCGCCAGCCTGGAGGCGGCCGGGGTGCGGGTCGTCGGCACCCTCGACGCGACCGGGCCGATCGACTTCGCCGACGTCGGCGCGCAGGTGCGTGACAGCGGCGCCGACACGCTCGTCGGGGCGGTCACGGGGGCCGCGTTCGGCCAGGTCGTGCTGGGCGCCCGGGGGGCCGGGGCCAACCTGCGGGTGATCCTCTCGCCGTCCGGGTACGACCAGAGCCTGCTGGACGTCTTCGGCCGGGTGCTGAGCGGCGTCTACATCTTCGTCGACTACCAGCCGTTCGAGCTCGACACGCCGGGCCACCGCGCCTTCCTCGACGCGATGACGCGGTACGCCCCGTACCTGCAGTCGCCGAACAGGCAGGCCGCGCTCTCCGGCTGGATCTCGACCGACATGTTCCTGCGCGGGCTGGCCGAGGCCGGCCGGTGCCCGACCCGGGAGCGCTTCATCGAGGGGCTGCGCGCCGTCCGCGACTACGCCGCCGACGGGCTGCTGCCGGCGCCCATCGACTTCACGGCCTCCTTCGGTCAGCTCGGCCGGTGCTACACCTTCCTTCAGGTGGCTCCCGACGCGAGCCGCTTCGACGTGCTCCGGCCGGCACCGCGCTGCGGCCGGCTCGAGCACTGACCCGCGGCCCGGCCGGCGGCACCGGCGTCAGCATCCCGACGGCCGGCCTTCTGACGGCCGGCCTTCTGACGACCGGCCGTTGTGTAAAGAGTCCGTCTGACGAGTAAGCAAGGGACGCGTGACGGGCACCCTGGGACCTTCGACCCAGGACCAATGTCCTAATGTGACGGGACCACGCCTGTCCGTCATTGCCCATGCGCGGTCAGCGGTGGAAAGATCCTCCTGTCGCCCGGGGACCCCCCGACCCCGGGCGACGTTTTGCCCCCATACGCGACGCCCCCATCCACGCCCACGCCGCAGCCCCGCCGTGCCAGCGGCCAGCGCCGACCGGTCAGCCGTGGGCGGGCCGTGGCTCGGCACGAAGGAGGAAACGTGCAGAGCCCCGGCGACACCGGCGGCGCCGCCGCCCCCCGCTTCCTCCGCGTGGGCGCGTACGCGGTCTGCGTCCGGGACGACCACCTCCTGCTCGCGCGCTTCAGCCCCGGTGACCCGGCGGGGGCCCGGTGGACGCTGCCGGGCGGTGGCCTGGACCACGGCGAGCACCCCGAGCAGGGCGCCATCCGCGAGGTCCGCGAGGAGACCGGGTACGACGTGGAGCTCACCGGCCTGCTCGGCATCGACTCGATCCATTACCTGCAGCGGGACGGCACCGACTTCCACGGCCTGCGGGTGCTGTACTCGGCGCGGGTCGTCGGCGGCACGCTGCGCCACGAGATCGGCGGCTCCACCGACCTGGCCGCCTGGATCCCCCTGGCCGACGTGCCGGCGCTCGACCGGATCGGGCTCGTCGACATCGCCCTCGACCTCGCCCGCGGCGCCGGCCGGATTCCCGCCGCGCCCGGTGGCGGGGCCGACCCCGGAGACGGGCGGCTGGCCCGGGTGGCGGGCGGCTGATCCGGGCGACGGGCGGCTGATCCCGGTGGCGGAAGCTCCCCGACGCGATTCGTGGTGGACGCGATTCGTGGTAAGAGTCTCCAGTGGGCATCGTGTCGCCGGGCTTCCAGGGCAGACCGCGATCCGCCGGGTCCGACCTGCCCCCGGGGCAGTACCTCACCGAGGACTTCCCGGTCCTCTCCGCCGGCCCCACCCCGCGGGTCCCGCTGGAGACCTGGGAGTTCACGATCACGACCGAGGCCGGCGTCGAGCACCGCTGGGACTGGCCGGCCTTCCGTGCGCTGCCCGGTGAGTCGCCGACGGTGGACATCCACTGTGTGACCCAGTGGTCGAAGCCCGGCACCCGCTGGGAGGGGGTCAGCCTCGACGTCCTGCTCGGTGATGTCGACACCGCCGCCGAGTACGCGCTGGTGCACTCCTACGGCGGCTACACCACCAACCTGCCCCTCACCGACCTTCTCGACGGCCAGGCCTGGGTGGTGCACCGCTACGACGGGGCCGCCCTGGAGCCCGAACACGGGGGCCCGGCCCGGCTGCTCGTCCCGCACCTGTACTTCTGGAAGTCGGCCAAATGGGTGCGCGGCATCCGCCTCCTCGAGCGGGACGAGCAGGGGTTCTGGGAGGCCGGCGGCTATCACGACCGGGGTGATCCGTGGCTGGAGCAGCGCTACCAGGGCGACTGAGGGAACGTCTCGCGTGGCGCGTCGCCCGCCTCGCCGAGGTCCGCGACGAGACGCCGACCGCGCGCACCCTCGTCCTCGACGTCCCCGGCTGGCCCGGGCATCTGTCGGGCCAGCGGGTGGATGTCCGCCTCACCGCCGCCGACGGCTACAGCACCCGCCGCAGCTACTCGCTTGCGGCACCGGGGGCGGGTGACCGGGTCGAGCTGACGGTCCAGCGGGTGCCGGGCGGAGAGGTCTCCCCGTATCTGACGGAGATCTTCTCGGTCGGCGACCCGGTGGAGATCCGCGGGCCGATCGGCGGCTGGTTCGTCTGGCGTCCCGCCGACCCCGAGCCGGTGCTGCTGGTGGCCGGCGGGTCGGGCATCGTCCCGCTGATGGCGATGGTGCGCGCCCGGAGGTCCGCCGCCAGCCGGGTGCCGTTCCGCCTGATCTGCTCGGTGCGCTCCCCGGCCGACCTCTACTACGCGGACGAGCTGCGCGAGGCCGCGCGCGCCGACCCCGGGCTGGACGTCACCCGCTGCTACACCCGGGTCGTCCCGGATCACTGGACGTCGCCGCCGCGCCGGCTGCGCCCCGCCGACCTGGCCGAGGCCGGCTGGCCGCCCGACCTCACGCCGACCTGCTACGTCTGCGGCCCGACCGGCTTCGTCGAGGCCGTCGCGGACGCGCTGGTCGAGATCGGCCACGAGCCCGAACGAATCCGCACCGAGCGCTTCGGTCCCAGCGGCTCGAGCCACCCCGCCGGCACCGTCTGATCCCTGGACGGCGGCCTGACCCCGGGCGGCCTGGCCCCGGGCGGTCAGTGAGCGGGGCCGGGGAGCCAGTCCGCGGCAAAGGGGAAGAGATACCTGTCCGCGATGACGGTCAGCAGCCGGCGGGTCGAGCCGGGCGCCTTCGCCGCACCCACCGGAACACCCGGCCCCACCTGCTCGTACGCCCGCCGCGCGACGGACTCCAACATCCGTGGGACGTCGTCGCGTGTCAGCCGCAGCCCGGTGGCCTCGCGCAGCCGGCTCACCGCGAGCAGGCCGAGCGTCCGCTCCGCATGATCGGGGAAGACGCCGGCCAGGAAGACGGCGCCGTCGCCGAGCCGCCGCCAGACCGCCGGGCGCTGCGCGGCGGGGACGGCGTCGAGCAACGCCGCCAGCCGGGGGAGGTCGAGCTCGTCCCAGCGCTGGCGCCGCCAGCCCCGGTCGGTGCGCCGCCACACCTCGCCGCCGGCGAGGCGGGAGTAGGAGGCCAGCAGCTCGGCGAGGTAGAGCTGATGGGCGGGCACGGACGCGAACGCCGCCAGCTCGGGCGCGTCGAAGACGGGCACCCGGGAGCGCGGCCCGGCGCGCTCGGCGACATAGGTGGAACCGACGAGGCCACGCGCCGTGCGGTGTACCGCGGCGGCGAAGACCAGGAACGGCGAGATGAAGGTGAACCTGTCCGGTTCGTCGCGGCCGGCCGTACCCGCGGCGAGGAGCAGCCCGTCCGCCACCGCGGGCCGGTCAAGCAGGTCGAGGATGAGGGTGGGCTCGCGGCGCAGAGCCCCGACCTGATCCGCCCGGCCGCCGGTGAGCGCCAGCAGGTCCTGGTCCGTCAGGTGTTCCCCGTATCGCCGGGCGACGACCTCACGTTCGTCCACCGCCTCATTGTCTCTCCCGGCGGCCTGTCGCGTTCACGTCCGTCGCATGTCCGCTCCGCTCGGTAGACAGGTGGTGTGGAACCGGACCTGCCGACATCACTGCCCGCCAAGCTGTACCTCCTCGCCTACAACCTCGAGAAGGACCGGATGTACCCGAACCGGCGCCTCGGTCAGGCGCTGCGGGCCGCCGCCCTCACCGAGCTGTGGGCGGGCGGCTGGCTCGCCGACGATCACGGCCTGGCCCGGCTGACCGACGGGCCGACCCCCGACGGTGGGCCAGGTGGCGGCCCGTCCGGCCGGGCGGTGCCGACGCCGCGCGGCGGGGTGGGGCGGGCCGACCCGGTGGTCGCGGCGGTGCACCGGCAGATCACCGCCGCGGCCGAGCCGCGTACCTGGGCGGCCTGGATCGACCTCGACCACCGGGCGGCCGTGGTCGAGACCCGTGACGACCTCGAGGCGGCCCGGTGGGTGCGGGTCGCCCGTGGGCAGGTCCTCGCCGTGATCCCGACAACCGCCGTCGCGCTGCTCGAGCGGCCCAGGGTCCGGGAGCTCAACCGGGCGGCCGGGCGGGTCCTGCGGGGGGAGGTAGCGCCCGAGGACGCCGCGCCGGACCTCGTCGCGCTGGTGGCCCTCGCCGCCGCCGGGCAGGTGATCACTCTGGTGAGCGCGGGCCAGCGCAGGGCGTTCCCCGACCGGCTGACGGATCTCGTCGCGCGGACCGGCCCCGCCGCCGCCGCGCTCGCGGGCCGCCGTCGCGCCGCTGTGGGCTAGCGCGACGCAGTCGGCCTGGCGCGATGCGCGCGCGTCGGTGGCCACAAGTCCCCCAAGGTGTGAGACAGCGCGCCCGGGTTGGGCGTGACCAGCTATTTCCTGGTGAGATGAGCTGCGACGGCCGCCGTCGGCACGGACGGTCCCGGGGCGGGCGGAACAACGAGGAGTGCGACATGTCCGTCCTGCAGTGCGGGTCCGGCGAGGTACCGGGGGAGCACTACCTGCCCTCGTCGCCCAAGACGGTCACCTGGGGCCGGCTGCCCAGCGCGGCGACCGACCCGGTGCTCGAAGTGGCGGCGGGCGCCACCGTCACCATCGACACCGTCTCGCACGAGGGCCTCATGGAGGACCAGGGCCGCGACCCGGTCGCCTTCTGGGCGGAGCACGCCGTCGCGGCGGATTCGGTCCTCCTCGACGCGATCGACATCGCCCGGGACGTCTCCCACTACCGCGGGCTCGACGGCCCGCACGTGGTCACCGGTCCGGTGCGGGTCGACGGCGCGCGCCCCGGCGACATCCTCAAGGTCGAGTTCCTCGAGCTGCGCCCGCGGGTGCCCTACGGGCTCGTCTCCAGCCGGCACGGCCGGGGCGCGCTGCCCGGCGAGCTTCCCGTCGGCCCCGACGGCGTGCTCGCCGACCGTTACAGCCAGTTCTGCGAGGTGGACGTCGCCGCCGGGCGGGCCGTGATGCGCTACGGCGAGGGCCGGCAGATCAGCTTCCCGGTCGCGCCGTTCATGGGTCTCACCGGCCTCACCCCGGCCGGGGAGAAGGCCCTCAACACGACCCCGCCCGGGGCATTCGGCGGGAACCTCGACGTGCGCGACCTCGTCGCCGGGTCGACGCTCTACCTGCCGGTCCAGATCCCGGGCGCGGGCTTCTACACCGGTGATCCGCATTTCGCCCAGGGGCACGGCGAGGTGTCGCTGACCGCCCTGGAGGCCTCGCTGCGCACGACCGTCCGGCTCACCCCGCTTCCGGCCGCCGCGGCGCTGCCCTTCGGCGCGGGTTCCGGCGGCCCCTTCGGCGAGACCCCGGAGCACTGGATCGCCATCGGCCTGCACAACGACCTCGACGAGGCCATGCGGCTGGCCGTCCGCGAGGCGCTGCGGGTGCTGCGCCAGGTCCGGGATGTCCCGGTGATGGTCGCGTACAGCTACCTGTCGGCCGCCGCCGACTTCGTGGTCAGCCAGGTCGTCGACGACGTGAAGGGCGTGCACTGCCTGATCCGCAAGCGCGACTTCCCGGCCTGGTAGCCGCGGCGCGGTCGTAGCGGCTGAAATTCAGGTCGGCCCGGCGGGCCGACCGGCGGCATTTCAGACCCGGAGGCGGTCGGCCAGCAGGCCGCGGTGGTGGACCGGGTCGCCGAAGAGCAGCTCGGACGTCTTCGCGCGTTTGAAGTACAGGTGCGCGGAGTGCTCCCAGGTGAATCCGATCCCGCCGTGGATCTGGATGTTGTCCGCCGCGGCCGAGAAGTACGCCTCCCCGACGTACGCCTTCGCCATGGAGGCGGCGCGGGCCAGCCGGTCGGTGTTCCCGGCGGCGCTGTTCCCGGCGGCGACCTGGGCCGCGTGATAGGCGACCGACTTCGAGCCCTCGACCGCGACCAGCATGTCGGCGCACTTGTGCTTCACGGCCTGGAACGACCCGATCGGACGGCCGAACTGCAGGCGGTCCTTCGCGTGCCGCACGGCCTGCTCGAGGACGGTCCGGGCGCCGCCGGCGCTCTCGTTCGCCAGCGCGACGCAGGCGAGCCGGAGCACCTGGTCGATCACCGGGCCGGCGTCGCCCTCGGCGCCGATCAACCGGGCCGGGGTGTCACTGAACGTGAGATCGGCCTGTTTGCGGGTCAGGTCCATCACGGGCAACCGGGACCGGGTCAGGCCCGCCGCGTCGCCGGGGACGGCGAACAGGGAGAGCCCGCCCTCGGCCCACGCCGTGACGAGGATGAGATCGGCCAGCGCCCCGTCCAGGACGAAATGCCGGGTGCCGCGCAACGTGTACCCGCTGGCAGCCCGGGCCGCGAGCAGCCCGTGGTGCCCGCCTTCGGCACCGGTTCCGCCCTGCGGCCCGAGCCCACCGGAACCGGCGGGTTCCGGACGGCCCGTGGGGCCGGCGAACGCCAGTGTCCCGATGGTCGTCCCGCTGACGAGCCCGGGGAGCAGCTCCTTGCGGGCCAAGGCGTCGTCCACCGCGAGCAGCGCGCCGGTGGCGAGCACGGCGGAGGCGAGGAAGGGCGCGCACAGCAGCCGTGCGCCCATTTCCTCCAGCACGATGCCGAGCTCCACGTACCCGAAGCCGGCGCCGCCGTACTCCTCGGGGACGTGTAGCCCCTGCAGCCCGAGCTGGGTGGCCATCTGCCGCCAGATGGCCGGGTCGTACCCGTCGTCGGACTCCATCAGGCGGCGCACCTCCGACTCGGGGGAGGCGTGCTCGAGGAACGACCGCACCGTGCGGCGCAGCTCCTCCTGTTCGTCGGAGAACACCAGACTCACGGAGCTCCTCTCGGCGACGGGCGGTCAGCGCGGTATGTCACGCCAGGACACATCCTTGTCGACGCGGATGTCGCCGGGCAGGCCGAGCACCCGTTCGCCGAGTATGTTGCGCAGGATCTCCGACGTCCCGCCTTCGATCGTGTTGGCGCGTGATCGCAGGAAGGCGGCCGCGGTGTCCCGGGGGCCCTCGCCGCCGAGGGGCAGGCCCGGGCGGGTCATCCGGTAGTCCGGGATGAGGGTGCCCGCCGGGCCCATCAGGTCCACCAGGTACGCCGCCGCGCGGCGGCTGTGCTCGGCGCCTGCCAGCTTGAGCACCGAGCCCTCCGGCCCGGGCCGGCCGCGGTTGCCGCCCGCCGCCGCGCGCGCCGCGGTCAGGGCGTTGACGTTCGCCTCGATCCACAGCCGGATCGCCTGGTCGCGGCGCACCGGGTTCCCGTCGCCGCGGTCGGCGGCCTCCTGGTAGGCGGCGAGGAGCGCCGCGCCCGGATCGGCGCCGCCGCTCAGCCCCCCGCCGAGGGAGACCCGCTCGTTCATCAGCGTGGTGGTGGCGACCCGCCATCCCGCGCCGACCGGGCCGAGGCGCTGGGTGTCGGGGATGCGGGCCGCGGTGAAGAAGACCTCGTTGAACTCGGCCTCACCGGTCAGCTGCCGCAGCGGGCGCACCTCCACCCCGGACGCGGTCAGGTCCACCACGAACGCGGTCAGCCCGGCGTGCTTGGGCACGTCCGGATCGGTGCGGGCGATCAGCAGGCCCCGGCGGGCGATATGCGCATAGGACGTCCACACCTTCTGCCCGTCCACGATCCACTCGTCGCCGTCGCGGCGGGCCCGGGTGGCGAGGCCGGCGACGTCCGAGCCGGCGCCGGGCTCGCTGAACAGCTGGCTCCAGACCTCGGTGCCGGCGAAGAGCGGGCGCAGGTAGGCCCCGCGCTGCCCGGGTGTGCCGTGGGTGAGCAGCGTCGGCCCGGTCATGCCGATGCCGATCGGGTTGTATCGGAACGGCGCCGGCGCACCCGCGGCGGCGAGCCGCTGTTCGATCAGCGGCTGCAGCGCCGGGTCGGCGCCGAGGCCGCCGTCGCCCGGCCCGGCCCAGACCCAGGCGAGCCCGGCGTCGAACCGCGCGCCGAGGAACTCGTGCGGGTCCGTCGCGGCCGGCGGATGGCTCCGCAGCAGGTCGTCGACGAGGGTGGTCAGCCCCGCGGCGGTGACGGTTCGGGACATCTCACGCTCCTCTCGCCAGCCGGAACGTAACCGACACCGCCCGGTGCGGCAATGGGATGTCATCCGGCCACCGAGCGGCACATCAGACACAGCGGTGCGCGCGGCGACACGCGGCGGTCATCCTCTCCGTTTCTGTGACTACTCTATGTAATCAACGGCCTCGTTCCGGGTTTCTGACACTCGTAATAATCGCCTTGGCGGCTCTGGCGCCGGCGATACCCGCGAGCGCGCAGGTGACGGCGGTCAATCCAGTTTTTACGGTGTCTCCCGGCAATCTGAACGCCGACCCCGGTCGCGGCTGTCTCGTGCTCGCCGAAGGTAACAGCGGGCTGTTTTCGAACGAGACCGAGGGCCCGGTGGCCATCGGTGGGAACGTGCAGTTCCAGAACTGTCGCGTCGGGCTGAACAATCCCGGCACCTACACTCTGCCGGGGACAGCGCGCCCACGTCGTTCGTCGTCGGCGGCCAGCGCACTTCCACGACGAGCTGGCCCGCCGGCCCCTCGACCGCGGGATCCTGGCCGGATACGCCGACCTCCTGCGGGAGAACAGTGCCGGGGGACATCCCGACCTGCGCTTCTCCGCGGGCACGATGACCGCGCTCGACCTGGCGGATACCTCGGTCGCCGGCGTCGTGGCCTACTACTCGACGATCCACATCCCCGACGGCCAGTTGCCCGGGGTGTTCGCGGAGTTCCGGCGGGTCCTCGCGCCGGGCGGCCACCTGCTGCTGGCCTTTCAGGTCGGTGACGAGCCCATGCGCCTGACCGAGGCGTTCGGTCAGGCGATCTCGCTGGACTTCCACCGCCGGCGGCCCGAGCGGGTCGCCGGCCTGCTGACGGCGGCGGATCTGCCGGTCCGCGCGCGGTTCCTGCGCGAGCCGGTGGATGACGGGTCGGAACGGACGCCGCAGGCCTTCCTCATCGCGCGCCGGCCCGCGCCGGGTCAGCCGGCGTAGTCTGCGCGGTTCTGCCGGGCGGCCGGGGGGAGCTGGTCATCCGGCGCCGAAGGCCAGTGCCGGGGCGACGGCCCGAGCTTGCGCAGCTGCTCCACCTGGAGCCGGCACCAGGGTGAGATCGCGAGGGCACCGCTCGTCACGTCGTCGACGAACTTCGACCACGGGAGCCAGAACGCCTCGGCCACCTCGTCCGGATTGATTCGGAACGGCCCCGACGCCCGGGTGAAAAAGACCGGGCAGATCTCGTTCTCCACCATTCCGTCGTCCATGACGCAGCGGTAGCGGAACGCCGGCAGGGCCAGGTCGATTCGCTGGACCTGCAGACCCAGCTCCTCCTGGAGCCGCCTCGAGATGGCTTCCCGGAAATCCTCCCCGGGGGCCGGGTGGCCGCAGCAGGTGTTGGTCAGCACGCCGGGCCAGGTCGGCTTCTCCAACGCGCGGCGCGTGACGAGGATCCGGTCCATGTCATCGAAGACGTACGAGGAGAATGCCAGGTGCAGGGGAGTTTGCGGTCCGTGGACGGTAGCCTTCGGGGTGGTGCCTGTGATGTCGCCGGACGGGCTGAGTAGTATGACGAGCTCCGGCGCCTTTACTGCCGCCCCGCCCGACCTGTGTGAATCACGTGGACGAGAAATCATGTCCTGGGGCCCAGGATGATTCGCGGTAGCCATGCACGCATTTTATCCAGGCCGTGCTGTGGAGCCGCGTGACATTCCGCACCGAGGCCGTCCGAGGGGTGGCGGCAAATAGGCTTCCTCCTTCGCCTCGGACGCCGAAGGTCGATGTTTCCACCCACGGGAACCGCGGATGTGCCCGATGTGTCCGGTCACGCGGCGGACCGTGGCAGGTGCTGCGCGGAGAGTCAGCGAAGGTATCGCGCTGAGTGTAGGAAGGTGGCACTGCGTGGCCTAGGCTCGGTGGGGGAGGCGCGCGCCGCGTGAGCGTCAGATTCCCGACACGGGCCCGTGGCCAGCCGGTCGCCAGCCGATCGCTGGCACCTGCCGGTGACCTGGCACCTGCCGGCGGCCCGGCCCCGACCGGCTTTCCACCGCCGGTGCCCGCGTGTCCGGGAGGCGGGGCGAATTAGCGAGATGTTCCGGTTCCCGTCGTCGGCGGCCCTCCAACGTTCACCGATCTGTGGGTGGTCCGGTCACATTCGGCTCGCTATCGCACGCCAGTGCGCCCGGTGATGCTCCGGGAAAGCGGCGCGAACTTCTGGAGGAGTAATGGTGGACAGGCGCCTGTTTCTGCGGTCCGCATTTGTCGGTGTGGGTGTAGCGACTCTTTCCGGTGTCGTTCTGGAGGCCGCTTCGGCGGTTCCGGCGCAGCCCGGGGCCAGCCCGTACGGATCCCTTCTGGCGGCCGATGCGAACGGAGTGGCGCTGCCGACCGGATTCACCAGCAGAATTGTCGCCCGTTCCGGGCAGACAGTGCCCGGAACGAGCTATGTCTGGCATGCCGCACCGGACGGCGGCGCCTGCTACCCGAACGGCTCGGGCTGGATGTATGTCTCGAACTCGGAGGTGAGCGGCAGCGGCGGGGCGTCCGTGCTGCGCTTCCACTCGGCGGGCACCGTCACCTCCGCGCAGCGGCTGCTCTCCGGCACGAGCTCCAACTGCGCCGGCGGCGCCACCCCGTGGGGGAGCTGGCTGTCCTGCGAGGAGACGTCCACCGGCCGGGTCTGGGAGACCTACCCGGCCACCGGCGCCGCGGCCGTCGCCCGGCCCGCGATGGGCCGGTTCACCCACGAGGCCGCGGCCTGCGACCCGGTCCGCCAGGTGATCTACCTGACCGAGGACCGGACGGACGGCTGCTTCTACCGCTTCCGGCCAACGACCTGGGGCAACCTGGCGACGGGAACCCTCGAGGTCCTGTGCGCGTCGGCGTCGGCCACCTCGGGCACCGCCACCTGGCAGACCGTCCCCGACCCGGACGGCTCGCCGACCTCGACCCGCGCCCAGGTCTCCGCGGCGAAGCACTTCAACGGCGGCGAGGGCGTCTACTACGCGAACAACACGGTCTGGTGGACCACCAAGGGCGACAACCGGGTCTGGAAGCTGAACTGCGCCACCAACGCCTTCGAGCTCGCCTACGACGACTCCCTGGTGGGCGGGACCGCGCCGCTGACCGGCGTCGACAACATCACCGGCTCCAGCTACGGCGACCTCTACGTCGCCGAGGACGGCGGCAACCTCGAGATCTGCGTCATCACGCCGGCCGCGGTCGTGGCGCCGATCCTGCGCCTGACCGGGCACAACTCGTCGGAGATCACCGGGCCGGCATTCTCCCCGGACGGCTCCCGGCTGTACTTCTCCTCCCAGCGGGGCACCACCGGATCGTCCTCCGGCGGCATCACCTTCGAGGTCCGCGGCCCCTTCCGCACCTGACCCGGCTGCGTCGCGATCCCCCCCCCATTATCCGGCAATGCGGACGCTTGACCTTGATCACGTCGCGGCGGTCCTTCCCGGGTACGACATCGGCGCGGAGCTCGGCCGCGGCGGCTTCGGCACGGTCCTGGCCGCCCGGCACCGCCTGATCGGCCGGCATGTGGCGGTGAAGGTGTTCCTGGACCCGTCGCCTGAGGCCGACCCCTCCGGCGGTCCCGGGGCCTCGGCCGGCACCGGAGAGAGCCAGAACCTCCGTTCCCGCTTCCTCTCGGAGGCGCGGGTCCTGGCCGGTCTGGACCATCCACACATCGTGCGCGTCTTCGACTACGTCGAGCGGGACGGACGGCCCTCGGCGCCGACGGGGCGCTCTACATCTCTGACGGCGCCAACCACGTCCGCCGGGTGGGCCCCGACGGGATCATCACGACGGTCGCCGGTTCCGGCGGGACGGACGGTGATCCGGACGGCGCCCTGGCCACCGGCGCCGACCTGGAGGATCCCGCCGGTCTGGTCGCCGATCCCACCGGCGCGCTCTACGTGGTCCTTCTGCGCTGCTCGACTCTCGTCCGGGTCGACCCGACGGACGGGATCGTCCGGACGATGTTGTCTCCGGCGGTCGGATGACGCCGCCCGCGGTGCCAGACTGACCCGCGTGGACGTCCTCTTTGCGTCGTTGCCGGCATACGGGCACCTCTACCCGCTGATCCCCCTCGCGGTGGCCTGCCAGGACGCGGGGCACCGGGTCCGCCTGGCCACCGGCGAGCCCTTCCTCGGGGCCCTCCCTGTGCCGACCGTCCAGGGCACGCCGGCCGGGTGGACGCTGCAGTACGTGGAGGGCGAGACAGCCCGTCGCCACCCGGACGCGACCGGCGTCGAGTTCCCCGTCGCCATGTTCGCCGATGTGGCGGCCGAAGGGGTGATGGACGCGCTTGAACCGCTGTTCGCCGCGGATCCGCCGGAAGTGGTGGTCGCCGACAGCGCCAACCTCGGGGCCGTGATCGCCGCGCACCTCGCCGGTGTCCCAGCCGTGATCTTCGGGGTCGGCCAGTGGAGCCCCTTCGGTGAGATGACCTTCCCCGCCGCCCTGGCGGCGCACCGCTCCCGCTGGACCGCGGCGGGGCTCGTCGCCCCCGGGGAGCCGGGTGAGGTGATCGCCGCCTACCTCGAGCCCTTCCCACCGGGCCTGCGGCAGGAGCCCGGCCCCGGCGGCGTGCCGGTGCTGCCGATCCGCAGCACGGCCTGGGCCGGCGCGCAGGCGCCCGTGCCCGGCTGGCTGACCGCTCCCGCCGAGCGGCCCCGGGTGTACGTCACGCTCGGCACCGTCTCGTTCGGCGCCGTCGAGGTGATCCGGGCGGTCGTCGACGACCTCGCCGCGCTGGACGTCGACGTGCTCGTCGCGGCCGGCCCGGAGGGCGACCCGGCGGCCCTGGGCGCGCTGCCCGAGCGGGTGCGGGTCGAGCGGTTCGTGGCCCAGAGCCGCGTGCTCGGTCTGGTGGACGTCGCCGTCCACCACGGAGGCTCGGGCACGGTGCTCGGCGCGCTGGCGAACGGCGTCCCCCAGGTGCTGCTGCCGCAGGGTGCGGACCACTTCCACAACGCGCAGCTGCTCGCCGAGCGCGGCGCCGCCCGGGTGTTCCACAACGAGGCACGGCAGCCGGGTGACGTCGCCGCGGCCGTCCGCGACCTGCTCGGTGACGCCCCCGAGCGCCGTGCCACCGCCACGCTCGCCGCGCAGATCGCCGCGAGCCCGACTCCCGCCGACGTTGTGGCGGCAATCGCCGCGATCGCCGAGGCCGCCGCGAAAACCCGGCGATGACGGCACCGGAGGACTGACCGGGCGCCGGGCCGCCGCGCCGCGAGGCCGCCGCGCCGGGCCGGCGGCGCAGGGGGCTAGTCCGGTGCGCGGCCCCAGGCGATGGCTGTCGCGAAGGAAAGGTCGAAGAAGGCCGGGTCGGCGAGCAGGTCGAGGGCGCGGTCCACGGTGTCGGCGGTGGCCAGCCCGAGACTGAGGATGTGCGGGCGGAGCCGGCTGAGGGTGAGCGCCCAGCAGCACGCGGACGCGTTCGCCCCGCCGGTGGTCGGCAGGTGGCTGGAGGTTCCCACGTCGACCAGGTGCCGGCTGCGCAGCGGGCCGGGGAACCCGCGCGCCCACGTCGAGTCCGTGCCGATCGTCCGCGCGAGGACCTGTTCGATGGCGGTCATCGCCTGGCGGAACGTCGGGTTGGGGGAGGAGGCCACCGGGAAGCTCGCGATCGACTCGACGACGATCGTGCCGCCCGGCCGCAGCCAGGACACCAGCCGGTCGAGGACCTGTTCGCGCTCGGGAAGGTGTTCGAGCACGAAGCGGGCGTGCACGAGGTCGAACGGCGCGCCGGGCGGCGCCGGGTCGCGGGTCACGTCGTGGCGCAGGACGGACAGGCCGGGCGCGCTGAGGCCGGCCAGGTGGCTGAGGTCGATGTCGGTCGCGGTGACCTGGCCGGCGGCGGTGACGCGGTCGGCCAGCCAGGCCGCCACCGACCCCGCGCCGGCGCCCACCTCGAGGCATCGCCACCCGGCGGCGACGCCGAGCTCGTCGAGGAGGTGGGTCGTCACCGGGTCGCACACCGCGGCCATGGCGGCGAGCCGGCGCCGTTCGCCGTCCGCCGCGCCGCCGAGAACCTCGTCCGCGTACCGACGGGGCCAGGCGTCGTTCATCGTGTCCAGCTCCCCGTCCCGGCACCGCGGAGCCCCGCCGCGTGAGATCGACAAGTATGGCGCGTGGCAGGAACATGTCGCATTTCTGACAGGAAATGATGCGCTATGCGACAGATCTTATTCTTTCGGTGTCGAAGGTCATCCGAGGTGCGGGGGTCTGGCATGGCGCCGAAGCGTCGCTTGATGTTGTCCCTGGCCGTACCCGTCGTCCTTGTCACCAGCCTTGCGGCCTGCAGCGGTGGCGGAGATTTCTTCCCGCAGGTCCCGGCCGGCAGCGAGACGGGGAGCTTCGTCACGCGGTCGGCCGCCCCGCCCCGCGCCCCGGTCGCGTCACCGACCCCGGCCAGGGCCACGCCCGAGGCCTACCAGCGGGTTCTGACGGATCTGGACACCGCGCTCGGCCCCGGGTTCGGCGCCATCGGTTCGGCCCAGACCCCCGAGGATCTCGCGGCCGCGCTGACGGCCGTCGCGCTGAACCTGACCATCCAGGCGGACGGCCTCGACGACGTCCGGCCCCCGGCGGCGGTCGCGGCCGCGCACACCGGCCTGTCGGACGCGCTCGGCACGCTGGCCAGCGAGCTCACCTCCCTGGCGGGCGACGCCCGCGACCGGGATTTGTGCACCGGTGGCTCCGGGCTGCCCCGGGCGGCCAGCGGTAGCGGCGGTCATCTGCTCCGGCTGGCCGTGCTGGGGCTGGCCACCGTGGATCCGGCGCACCACTACACGGTCGGGTCGTTCCTGCCGTCGGGCGTGCCGGACCAGACCCGCCGCCCGGCCAACGGCAGTCTCCCCGGCGGGCGGCGCGGCGGCTACGGCGAACTGACCGTCACCGCGTCCGGCGGCACGGACGCGGTCGTCAAGGTCCTCCAGGGCGCCGACGTCATCCGCAACGTGTACGTCCAGGCGGGCGCCTCGGCGAAGGTGGACGGGATTCCCAACGGCACGTTCGACGTGTTCTACACCGAGGGCACGGACTGGGACGACGCCAACCACCGCTTCACCCGCGACTGCGCCTTCAGCCGGTTCGACCAGCCGGTCACCTTCAGCACGACGAACCGGCCCGGCTCGATCGAGTACACGACCTACACGCTCACGCTGTACGGCGTCATCGGCGGCACCGCCTCGACCACCGACGTGCCCCCGGGAGCCTTCCCCGCCGGGTGACCGGGACACGTAGCGCGCAAGCCCTGTCCTTCAGGGCAGGGTTAGCGCATCAACGACAGGGCGACAGGGAAGTTCGTTCTTTCAAGAAGAAGGGCAGGAGCCTCGATTCGGCGACCTATTTCCGGAACTGCTTCACCTACCGGAACGGGAACATCACACTGGCCAAGCAGGACCGGCCGTTGGAAATCGTCTGGTCGCGTCCGCTGCCCGAGGGCGCGACGCCCTCGCGGGTGACGGTGTCGCGGAACGCCCGCGGCCAGTATCACGTCTCGATCCTGGTCGAGGACACCGTCACCAGCCTCCCGCCGGCTGGGGGGCAGGTCGGGATCGACGCGGGCATCACAGCGCTGGTCACCTTGTCGACCGGGGAGAAAGTCACCAACCCCCGGCACGAGCGCCGCGACCGTGTCCGGCTGGTGCGGTCGCACCGTGACAGCGGTCGACCGTTTCTACCCGTCGAGCAAAACGTGCTCGGCCTGCGGATCGGTCGTGGAGAACCTGCCGCTGAATGTCCGGGAGTGGACCTGCCGCTGCGGCGCGGTCCACGACCGGGACATCAACGCGGCACGGAACATTCTGGCCGCGGGGCTCGCGGTGTCCGCCTGTGGAGATGGAGTGAGACCACCTCGCTGCTGAAGCGAGGAGGCGTCCGTTGACGAAGCAGGAACCCGGATCGCGAGGTACGGGAATCCCCGGAGTTCACACCGGGGAGGATGTCAAACGGGCGGCGGTGCGACGCGGCGCGGCCGGATCAGTCCGGCACCGCCGCCTCGCTCAGCACGGCGTCCGGCGAGGCCACGACGGCCTCTGTGGCCTCGCCGAGGTAGGCCTCCCGGACGGCGGGATCGGCCCGGACCTCCTCCGGTGTCCCGTCGGCGAGGACCTGCCCCTGGTGCAGGACGACGATGCGGTCGCAGGCGGACATCACCAGGGCCATGTCGTGGTCCACCACCAGGACGGCGAGGCCCTCCTCGTGCGCGAGATCGCGCAGGTTCGCGGAGAGCTCGCCGATCTCCGTGATCGACAGGCCGGCGCCGGGCTCGTCCAGCAGCAGGACGGCGGGGTTGGCGGCCAGCGCGCGGACGATGCCCACCATCCGCCGCTTGGCCATCGGCAGCTCGGTGGGCAGCCGGGGGAGGTCCTCAACCAGCCGGAAGCGCTCGACCGCCGTGTGGGCCGGGGCGGGCAGCCGTCCGTCGGTGTGGCCGGCGTTCTCCGCGGCGACGCGCAGGTTCTGGGCGACCGTCAGGTCCTCGAACAGCTCGCCGGCCTGGAAGACCCGGCCCAACCCGGAGCGGGCGCGGACGTCCGGCCCGTCGCCGTTGAGTGATCTATCGCCGAGGTGCACGCTCCCGCTGGTAGTCGGCGCGAAACCGCCGATCGCGTCGAGCAGGGTGGTCTTGCCGGCTCCGTTCGGACCGACCAGCCCGGTGACGACCCCGGGCAGCGCGCGCAGCGTGGCGGCGGACACCGCGGTCACCCCGCCGAACCGCACGGTCACGTCGTTCGCGACCAGCGCGCCGCCCTCGCGCGCCGGCTGGGTCCCCCGCGGGAGCGGGGCCGGGTCGTTCTGGAACCGCCGGTGCCACGCGACGCCGTTCTCGTGCACGAGAACGGTCACGACCAGCGCGGCGCCGAAGATGGTGGCGTAGTTGTCCGTGACGAAGCCGATGTGGAGCCGGGAGATCAGCAGGTAGACGAGGCCTCCGAAGGCCATCACCCCGCCGAGCAGGCCGCCCGTGATCGATGTGACGCCGGCGATCACGGCGAGGCTGACCAGGTTGATCGACTCCATGAACGAGAACTGGGTGAAGGTGACCGAGGAGCTGCGGAAGCCCAGCAGCACGCCGGCCGCGCCCGCCAGGGACGACGAGATCACGAACGCGGACAGCTTCGCCCGCGCGACGCTGACGCCGACCGACGCGGCGGCCCGCTCGTTCGTCCGCACCACGAGCAGCCGGCGCCCCAGCCGGGACCGCCGCACGACGGCCACCACCGCACCGGCGACCACCAGCCAGAACAGTGCGACGAACCCGTACCTGTCGGGATGGCGCGCGGCGTCGACGTCCAGGCCGAACACCGTCGGCAGGTGCGGCTGGGAGCCGGAGATGCCGCCGGTGTAGTGGGTGCTCTCGAAGAGGACCCCGGAGACGGCGACGGCCATCCCCATGGTGAGGATGCCGAGGTTGATGCCGCGCACCCGCAGCGCGGGCAGGCCGACGAGCAGCCCGGCGATCGCGCCGACGGCCGCTCCGGCCACCGGCGCCAGCACGAACGGCAGCGAGTGGTCGATGTCCAGTCGCACGGCGGCGTAGGCCCCGAGCCCGGCCACCGTCATCTGCGCCAGGCTGATCTGGTTGGCGTACCCGATGAGGACCACCAGCGACAGCACCAGGATGCCGAAGACGATCGAGAGGGTCGCGGCGTCGCGCCACCGGGCGTCACCGACGAGCAGGACGACGATGATCCCGACCAGCGCGACGCCGACGGGAACCGGCCGGAACAGCCCGGCCGCGACCGGCGCGGCGGGGACCGCGGGCAGCCGGTTGCTGGCCCTGTCCCGGCGCAGGGTGAGGATGGCCATGACGGCCACGAAGGGAACCGTCTGCGGCCAGCCGAGCTGGAAGCGGCTCGGGACGTGCTCGGCCACCAGGTGGGTGACCACGCTCTCTCCAACGCCGAGGGCGATACCGCCGGCCAGCGCGAGCAGGTAGCTGTCGAACCGGCCGAGCAGGGCGGCGGCCAGGGCGAAGGCCATCACCGTCATCATCGCGGTGTCGAACTGCCCCACTATGGGGGCGACGAGGATGCCGGAGGCGGCGGCCAGCACGGATCCGAGTGCCCAGTTCAGGCTGCCGAGCAGGTGCGGTGACGCGCCGAGGGCCTGGGCGGCGGACTCGTGCTCCGCCATCGCCCTCGTCATCAGCGGCAGCCGCGCCCACGCCGACCAGGCCGACAGGGCCAGCACGACCACGACCGCGAGCGCGAAGATGATGATCCGCTCGGAGGGGATCGTCTGGCCGAACACGTCCACGCCCGAGGACGGGAAGGACGTGTCGGGCACCCGCTGGGCGCTCCCGAACACCGAGTGCGCCAGGCCGATCAGGGTGCCGAGGATTCCCAGGGTCGCCACCATCCGCGAGAGCTGGGTGCGGTGCCGGATGATCCGGATGACCAGCAGGTAGACGGCGGCGCCGAAGGCGGCGGCGCTCAGCAGCGTCAGCACCGCGGCCAGGCCGGCCGCCATCCCCTGGTCGTCGCGCAGCCAGTAGAACACCAGCGCGCCCCACAGCGCGATGCCGCCGTGCGCGAAGTTGATTGTCCGCGACCCGCGGTGGATCGCCACGATGCCGACCGCGCTTACCGCGTAGACACCGCCGACACCGAGCCCTAACAACGCGAACTGTAAGACGGCCCGCAGATCCATGGAACCCCCTTGGTAATGCCTGAATGAGTAGCGACGCGAATCGTGCCGCGTAATCGCCCCGCCCGTCCCGGTGGGGCTATTGCGGACCTCTACTCAAGAGCGTAAGCTCGTGAGCGCTCACTCGCAATAGTGCGCGACGGAATCATCCTGACGGCGGAGTCGCGTTCCGCAGTCTTTCGGTGACGGCAGGCGATACTCGCCCTCAGGGTACGGAGGATCACGGATGGCCGAAGCGGATCCGATTGCCTCGTCGGCGATCCCGGGTGTCGGCCCGGCAAAGGTGACGGATGCCGGCCCGCCGGCGGCGATCGAGGCGCGCGGGCTGGCCGCCGGCTATGGGCGGGTTCCGGTGTTGCGGGACATCGACCTCAAGGTGCGGCCGGGTGAGGTCGTTGCCCTGCTCGGGCCGAACGGCGCCGGGAAGACCACGCTGCTGCGGACGCTCGCCGGGTATCGGCGCCCCACGGACGGCGACGTTCTCCTGTTTGGCGCCCCTTGCAACCGGGTTCCGGTGTACAAGCGCTGCCGCCAGGGTGTCTCGTTCATGGGGGAGGAACGGCACATATTTCCTGGCCTGACCGTCCGCCAGTCGCTTCGTCTCGTGCGCGGCAAGGGTGGCCACCAGGAGCTGTTCCCGTCCCTCGACCGGCGCATCGGCCACCGTGCGGCCCTGCTGTCAGGTGGCGAACAGCAGATGCTGGCCCTGACCCTCGCGCTCGCCCGCGACCCGCGGTTGCTGCTCATCGACGAGCTGTCCCTCGGCCTCGCCCCGCTGGTACGTGAACGCCTGCTCGACACCGTGCGGGCGACCGCCGACCGCGGCGTCGGCGTGCTCGTCGTGGAACAGAACGCCCGATCGGTGCTGAGCCGAGCCGACCGGGCCTACGTCATGCGGCGCGGCGAAATCGTGGACGAGGGCCCCGCGCAGAGATGGCTCGACGACCTCGACGGTCTCGCCGCGCTCTATCTGTCATGACGCCACCTCTCCTGTCGGCGCATCTTTCCCGGAATACCCGTCCTGGAAACAGTGACCTTTCCTGTCCTGTACCGCTGTACCTCTGATCTGTCCATGAAAGCTGGGGGATGGTAATGCTCAAAAAGATCGCTCGAACGCTCGCTGTGATGCTGGCGCTTGCCATGGCGCTTGCCGCCTGTGGCGGCGGGGGCGGCGATGGCGGCGGTTCCGCGGACTTATCGGGCGGGCTGACCGGAGAGCCGATCAGAATCGGTGCGATAGCTGGGCTGACCGGTGGGGTGAGCAGTAACCCCGAGTACGCGTCGGGGGCGAGGGCGGCGGTCCGGCAGGTCAACGAGGCCGGCGGGATCGGCGGTCGGCCGCTCGAGCTGAAACTCTGCGACAACCACCAGAACGGAACCGATTCGGCGAACTGTTTCCGCGAGGTTCTCGGCGACGACAGCGTGGTCGCCATCGCTGGCGCCTCCGACAACTACCACGACGCCACGAAGACGCAGATCGAGGCGGTCCAGCTGCCGCTCATCGGCCAGTACCCGGTGTCGAAATTCGACCTCACCAACCCGCTCGCGTTCAATGTCAACGGCGCGGTCGTCGTCGGGTTCCACGGCCTGGCGCAGGACGTGGTCGCCAGTGGCGCCAAGCGCATCGGGCTCGTCACCCTTGACATCCCGACCGCGGACGTCATCCGCAAGACCGTCGGGGACGTCTTCAGCAAGGCCGGCGTCGAGGTCGTCAACAACGTCCAGCTCGCCCCGTCCACCGCCGATCTCAGCGCCCCGGCCCAGCAGGTGACGCAGGACAAGCCCGACGCCGTCGTGTGGCTGACCTTCGCCGCGCAGACCAGCGTGGCCGTCAAGGCGCTGCGGTCGTCGGGCTACGAAGGCACGGTCGCCTTCGCCGGCAGCGCGTTCGAGAAGGACCAGATCGAGAGCATGGGCGCGGGCGGCCCGCTCACGGTCGGACTGGTTCTCCCGCCGGCCTGGGACACGTCCACTCCGTACGGGAAGCAGTTCAACGAGGACATGAAGGCGTACGAGCCCGACGGCAAGATCGACGAGCTCAGCATGAACAGCTGGCTCGGCGTCAAGATCTTCGCCCAGCTGGCGGCCACGCTGCCGACGGTGGACAGGGCGTCCGTCCTGGCCGGGCTCCGAAAGATGTCGAAGGTGGACACCGGGGGACTGACCCCGGCCATCGATTTCTCGAAGCCCAGCCAGCTGCCCTATCCCGCCATCTACAACCCGGCGTACACCACGGTGCACGTGAAGGACGGCAAGGTGGACTGGACGGGCAAGTTCTACGAGTTCGGGACGGGCAAGGAGCTCACCACCGCCTCGTGATGTGACCAGCCAGGACGATCGACGGCGTCACACCCGTACTGGCGCCGGGTCCACTCCCGGGCCCGGCGCCGGGACCGGGAAGGCGACGGCGATCGTCCTGGGACATCCTCGTCAACAACATCGGCGTGGCGATCGCCGGGACGGTCGCCGACACGTCCGAGGCGGACTGGGACAGGTCGCTTGCCCTTTCAGCGGCCGATCGGTGTGACGTCCGCCTTCAGGAGCCGGTCAGGGCGGTCGGTTGCCCAGATTTTCCCGATAGCGCCCGCCGGATGTCGGCCGCCGACGTGCCGAGACCGACCGGCCCCCCGAAGGGCCGCACCCCGACCGCCGGATGGTGGCGCAGCTCCGCCTCGTCGTAACGCCGCGTCCCCTGGTGCCAGCGGAGAACCCCGGCCAGCCAGCTCTTCAGCTCGCCCACGTACCCCCGCAGGACGTCCCGCGCCTCCTCCGTCAGCTCGTAGGTGTCGAAGAGGGCGGGCAGCTCGACGTCGACGACGTGCTCGAACTCGCGCAGCCGCGCGGTCATCAGATCGTTGACCACGCCGATCGCGCGTTCGGCGCCGCAGCCGAGAAAGTTCTGGAAGACGAGAACACAGTTGTGGATCTCGCCCTCGAACTGGATTTCCTTCTGGTAGGAGAAAATATCGTTGAGCAGGCAGGAGTAATCCGCGGCGGAGTTCTCCAGCGCCCTGATCGGCCGGGTGCCGTAGATCTCCGGTGGAACGGACCGCCCGTGCCCGAGCCGGGACAGGCTCATCGTCAGGTCCGAGCCGAAGGTCCGGCGGCGCATCTCGATGTAGTCCACCGGGTCGGGAATACGGTTCTGCGCCTGGTTCGCCAGCTCCCACTGCCAGCTGTCGAGCATGATGCAGACCGTCCGGCGGAACGTGCGCCGGGAGTCGGGCGTCATGTCCCGGGTGGTGCGCGGCCACAGGTCGGCGAGGCCGCGCTCCAGCCCGCCGACCGGGACGGGCAGCGGGCCGGGCTCCACCGGCATGAGTTCCTTCAGCCGCTCGGTGCAGGCCCGCGCGCCGGCCAGGTCGCGGGTCCGTCCGTACAGGACCGGGTAGAGGTCGTCGGCGTAGGTCCCCCAGGTGAGCCATCCCGTCGTCAGGTCCAGCTCCGCGGCTGTCGCGTTCGGATGGATGGCCGCGGAGCACAGCGCGAAGTCGGCCGCCCGGAGCTTGTGCTCGTCCCAGATGCCGGGTACCGGGTCGAGAAACCCGACCGCCGCCGACCATTCGACGATGTTGTGACGGGCTGCCGCCAGATGCCGGCTCTCACCGGTCGTGAACGGCATGTAGAAGGCAGGGAGCTTCACCGGCCCCACGACCTGGTGCGGGACGTGGGTGAAAGCGCGCATCCGGGCGGGCGCGGTGGCCAGCAGCGAGGCCGCGATACGCACCGCCGACGTGCCGAGCCCGGTGGCATCCCCGGGAAGGCTGCCGGGAACGGGCCCGGTCGCCCCGGACTCCGCGTTCATGTAGCGGCTGGACCGCATGTGCCACTCATGGCCGCCGGCCTGCCAGTCCTGCAGCCCCTTGACGTACGCCAGGACGTCCCGGCGGGCGGTCGGGGTGACGCCGTGCTCGTCGAGCACCGGCGGCAGCTCGGTGAGCGCGGTGTGCTCGAACTGGTGCAGCCGCGAGGTCAGCAGGTCGTTCACGGCGTCGGCCGCCTGCTGGGTCGGGCAGTCCAGGAACCGCTCCAGCACCAGGACGCCGTTGCTGAGCTCGCCCTCCTCCTGCACCTCCCGCTGGTAGGAGAACAGGTCGTTACGCAGGTGGATGGCGTCGGAGAAGGTGTCCCGCAGCACCTGCGCCGGCCGGGTCGCGGCGATCGCGTCGGGCACCTCGGCGTCCGCCGCGTGCTCGACCAGGTTCGCCGACCAGGGCGCGCCGCCGACCTTGCGCCGCATCTCGATGTACTCGACCGGGTTGGCGAGCCGGTTCTCGTCGATGTTGGCCAGCTCCCACAGGGACTCGTCCAACAGATGACGGGTGCTCGTCGCGAACCGCCGCCGCCAGGCCGGCGTGCGGTCCGGGACGGTGCGGGACCACAGGTCGGCGAGGCCACGCTCGACCGGGTTGGCCGGCTCCGCGGTGACGGCGCCCTCGACCGGCATGAACAGGCGCAGCCGGTCGAGATACCGGCGGGCTCCGGCGACATCCCGGCCGCGCTTGTAGACCTCGAGGAAGTGGTCGTCGAAGTAGAAAACCCAGACGTACCAGTCCGTGATGAGATCCAGCCGCGCCTCGTCCGCGTCCGGATGGGTGTACGCGCACAGCAGCGCGTAGTCGTGGGAGTCGAAGTCCTGCCCGCTCCAGATCGCCACACCGTCCTGCGGTACGTCGATCATCTCCATCTCCCCGGCCCACGCCCGGCTGTGCACGCGGGCGTGCTCCAGGTTCGGATTCAGCCGGGGTGGATAGGGCAGGTAGAACTCCGGGAGCGTGAAAGGCTGCATGCGCCGGTCAGAACCTTCCTCTGCCAGAGATTTCCGGTGTCCCGAGGGAATGACGCCGCTTTCTAATGCCCGATCTCGACGTTCTCGAGGACACCGAGCGCATCCGGCACGAGGACGGCCGCGGAGAAGTAGGTGGTCACCAGGTAGGAGATGATGGCCTGCTCGCTGATGCCCATGAACCGCACGGACAGGCCGGGCTCCAGCTCGTCGGGCAGCCCGACGTGGTGCAGGCCGATCACGCCCTGGTTCTCCTCACCGGTCCGCATGGCGATGATCGACGTCGTCCCGGCGGCACTGACCGGGATCTTGTTCACGGGCAGTAGCGGAACCCCGCGCCAGGCCGGCACGTGCTGGTCGTGGAACAGCGCGGTGGCCGGGTAGATCCCGCGGCGGGTGCACTCCCGCCCGAACGCGGCGATCGCCCGCGGGTGGGCGAGCAGGACGTGCGTGCTGCGCCGGCGGCTCAGCAGCTCGTCCAGGTCGTCCGGGGTGGGGGCCCCGTCACGGGTGTGGATGCGCTGGCGGAAGTCGGCGTTGTTCAGCAGGCCGAAGTCCCGGTTGTTGACCAGCTCGTTCTCCTGCCGCTCGCGCAGCGCCTCGACGGTGAGCCGCAACTGCTGCTCGATCTGGTTCATCGGCTCGTTGTAGAGGTCGGCGACCCGGGTGTGGACCCGCAGCACCGTCTGGGCGACGCTGAGCTCGTACTCCCGCGGCGCCAGCTCGTAGTCGACGAACGTCCCGGGCAGGGCGGGCTCGCCGGAGTGCCCGGACGAGATCGCGATCTCCGCCTCGCCGGCCCGGTTGCGCGGCGGGCGCGGGCGGGCAAGGTAGTCGTCCACGTGCTGGCGCAGCTCCGGCGACTGGTCGAGAAGCTCGGCGAACCGCTGGCGCGGCAGCACCAGGGCCGTCGTGCTGGTCACTGCGCGCACCGAGAACTCCCAGGTGACGGAGTCCTCGACGAGCACGTCGTCGCCGAAGTACGCGCCGTCGGCGAGAATCCCGAGCGATCGCGGGTCGTCGTAGTGCCCCGGCGCGACCTTGTCCACCTTGCCGTGGGCGATGACGAACAGCTCGTCCGCGGCATCACCGGCGGTCACCAGCGTGTCGCCGGCGGCGAACTCGCGCTGGGTGAACCGCTCGGCGAGCGCGTCGAGCACGTCACCCTCGAAGCCGCGCAGCACCGGCAGCTCACGGAGCTCCGCCGGGACGACCCGCACGTCCGAACCGGTGTTGACGACGGTGATGAGGCCGTCCCCGACGACGTAGCTCAGCCGCCGGTTGACCCGGTACACGCCGCCGGCGGCCTGCACCCAGGGGAGGACACGCAGCAGCCAACGGGACGAGATCCCCTGCATCTGGGGGACGGACTTCGTCGTCGTCGCGAGGTTGCGCGCCGCGGCCGTACCAAGGCTCGACAGCGGCTGGCCGGCGGCACCGTCCTGGACGTCGGAGCTGGCCTGCGCGGGCGTGGTCATACTAGCCACCTATCTCTGGTCATTCAGGGGACTCTGGTCATTCAGGGACGAGGGCGGGACTCCGGCACCGGCGCGCGCGGGGGAGCTCCTCAGCACGGTGAACCCCCCGGGAACCGCGACGTGCGCGGTCGGCGTCCTTTACTGAGATCCCGGCGCTCGGTCGAGGCCGGATCCCGGCGCGGACCGGCGCCACGGACAGAATTGCAGGCAGAACTGCATAACGAAGTGCAGGCGGAACATCGAAAGAACGCGAAGGATTGTGGCGGCGCGCCCGGAGGCGCGATCGGTCTTTGTTGTGAAGCTGCGCGTACGATGAATACTTCGGTGATCATCCCCAGGTGTGAAACCCGGCGCGCCCGGGACCGCTGTCAGCCCGCGATGCAGTTTCCGCCGCGGTGCGGCGCGCAGTGGAAGCCTTTCGTATCGATCGTCCCGATGGCAAGCACTCCACGGAACCAATCGAATCTGGTCCCTGGTGATTGTCCGCCCTGGTCCTTCGAAATTGTCCTACCGATCACGCGGTGTCACGGAGGTGATTCGGTGGACGTCCCCTGTCCGGCCCGTTTTTGCCGGTAACTGTCGCTATATATCCAGAAATTTCCAGGTGTCGACGATTCGTACCCGTCAAATCCTCAGTGCAGTTTTCGGTGCACGCTGGGTAATGGACCCGGCGGTGTACTAGCCGTATCTGCTTATTGATGCCGGCCGATGGTGAGCTGTAATCACTAGCAATCGCGCTGACAGATGGTCACAACGGCGGGCCGCGTCCGGCGCTTCCGGCCCCCGCGAGCCAGCGGCGGACCATGTGCCGGCCACCAGCGGACCGACGCCCGCCTGCCCGCCGAGCTGTTTGCCTGTCCGTCCGCCGGCCTGCCGTGGCGCGGTGGCCCCCAGTCCGCCGCGCCACGGTTGGTTCCGTCGGCGGTTGGTCAGTGCCGGGCGAACTGGCTGCCCGTCGTCTGCACCGAGGCGGGTGCAAGGTTCACGGTCTCGACAAGCTGCTCGCCGTAAACGTCGGTGATCCGCACGGTGAACGGCCCCGGACCGAGACCCTGCGGTGCCACGAAGTAGTTCCACATCTCCCGCGGCAGCGCCGTCCAGGCCCCGTTCACCCGAACCTCGAGTGAGACGACCGGATTGCGATGGTTGCGGACCTGAATTGCCAGCCAGTAGGCCGACGACCCCTCCTTGACCCGGAACTGGACGGATCCGATGTCGGCCGGGCTCACCAGCCGCCAGGTGACGTCGACCAGCCCGGGCACGCCGCCGGCGATCCGGGCGAAGGCCTGCTGGCTCAGGTCGAGATGACCAGGACCGCACTCCGGGCACCGGTCGGTGACCTTCACGACCGTGGTGCCACCGGGTCCGGTGACCTCGATGTACGCGCCGCAGGCGCGGGCCGTCTCGTAGTCGAGCTCGTTCATCGCCACTACCGGCATGGCCGGGTCGGTCAGGCGGTCGAACATGCAGTTGCCGCCGCCGTCCGCGCCGTAGTGCGTCGCCGGACCGGTGCGGACCACACCCGGCTGGATACGGCCGGGTGTGACCGGCACGGTTGTCGGCCCTGCCGGTGCGCCCGGCGCCGGCGCGCCTGTCACCGAAGGCCGGCCGGGCGGCGCCGACGGACCGGTGGGCGTGGACGACGGACCGGGCGTAGACGCCGCGGTCGCGGTGCTGACCGGGTCGGGCTCCGGCGGACCACCGCCGACCGCCGGTTGGCAGCCGGTGGCGAGGACGGCGGTGGCGGCCGCCACCGCCATGCCGAGCAGGGCACGCCGAACCGGCGAGACGAAACCTGGGGCGGGGGACATCGGAACTACCTCCGTGGCCGGAGCGCCGACGACAGCCGGCGCCGCTCTGCCCCTCCCCGGACCTCGCACGCTAGCGGGTGTCGCGATCAGCCGTCGAGCGCCCAGGGTAGCTACGAGAACACTGTGGCGATCTCGAGGTCGCATGTTGTGTCGCGTTGGTTCTGGTATGTCCAATTGTTCGGAGGTCCGTGTACTGTGCAACCGCCGTCGGGCGGTGTCTGGGTCGGCCGCACAGGATCGACTCGCGCCCCCTGCCGCCTGTCGCCGCAGGGGCTCCGGCCCAGGTGGCCTGGAGGGTGCCCCGTGGGCAGGCCGGCCCGTTTCCGTCGTCGCCGGGTATTGCCGAAACACAGATATTGGTGGCATCCTACCGACACTTAGCCGGCGCCCTGGGGAGGACGAGGTGGATTCTGGTATAGCCGGGGGCACCGCGACGGGGCGAGTTGGTTCCCGATATGCGGATGCGGTTACCGGCGAGTACCTCGCCCTCGGCGGTGTTCCAAAGTCACCATGGCCGAGGCCCGGCATGAGCCACGGCCCACCCGGTTCACGGAAGTAAGCCCCGCTAAATAACTCGTACAGACCGGTCGATGGCCCTCCGTGCGCACGGAGGGCCTGACTTTCCGGCTCGACGGAACTTGACGGAATGCGTCGCGATGGCGGGTCGCCCGCCCGCGAAGCACTGCCTTCTCCGCGGCCGTCCGGACCCTATCCGGTCGGCTGATCCGTCGTCCCGGCGCGCCCTGAAGGGCGTTGACCGATCGATTCCATGATTCCGCCACGTACATAACGAGAGGTCACTGATGGCGCGTAAGAAGCGATTACTCGGCGCGGCCGTGGTCTGCGTCGCTACCCTTGTCCTGGGAGCCTGCGGGGGCGGTGATTCTGACACGGCCAGCCCGGCCAGCGATGCCTCCAGCAAACCCGTTTCGGGTGGCGTCGCGCGAATCATCATGACGAGTGACCCGACCAGCCTGGACCCGGCGTCGCTGGCCAATCAGGCACCGATCACGGCGGTGCTGGGCAACGCCCTGTACGGCACGTTGCTGACCACGGACGAGACCAGCAAGGTCGGCTACTCGATGGCCGAGTCCTTCACCACGACCGACGGCGGCGCCACCTTCGAGCTGAAGCTGCGCCCTGACCTGGTCTTCTCCGACGGTACGCCCCTCAACGCCGCGGCTGTGAAGTTCAACTGGGACCGCATCAAGGACCCGGCCACCGCGTCGTCGAGCCTGCCGGAAGCGGCAATGGTCGCCTCGACCGAAGTGATCGACGACCGCACGATGAAGGTCACGATGACCACGCCCGTCGCGGCGTTCGCGCAGGCGGTTGTCGGCACGGTTCTGAACTGGGTGGCCTCGCCGGCAGCGCTGCAGAAGGGCAAGCAGTCCTTCGACGAGAAGCCGATCGGCGCGGGACCCTTCACCCTGCAGAGCTGGACCCGTCAGGCCGAGATCAAGCTCACGAAGAACCCACGCTACTGGGACGCGCCCAAGCCCTATCTCGACGGGATCACGCTGCGCACGGTGCTCGACTCCAACCAGCGTTACAACACTCTGACCAGCGGCGGCGCTGATGTTTCCATCGAAACAAACTGGATCAACCTCGGGAAAGCTGAGGCCGCTGGCCTCCCGTCCGACCTGCTGCCGCTCAGTGGTGGAAACTTCCTGGCGCTCAACACGCGCCGAGCCCCGTTCAACGATATCCGGGCTCGGCAGGCCGTGTCCGCGGCGCTGGACATCGACGCGCTGAACCTGGCCGCCTACAACGGGAAGGGCAGTGTCGCGGACACGCTGTTCACCGATGCCTCACCCTTCTACTCGAAGACGCAGCTGAGGTCCACCGACCGGGCGAAGGCACAGCAGCTCTTCGACGAGCTGGCGGCCGAGGGAAAGCCGGTGTCGTTCACCTTCTCCAGCTATCCGACCAGTGAGAACAAGGCGATCGCGGAGAACGTCCAGGCCCAGCTCAGCAGCTTCAAGAACGTCAAGGCCGAGGTTGCGATCATCGATTTCGCGAAGGGTGCCGCGCTGCGCTCGACCCACGACTTCGACATGGTCATCTCGTCGGCGGCCTTCCAGGACCCCGAGCCGCGGCTGCTGGCGAACTTCACCGGGAACTCACCGGCCAACATGTCCGGTCTCGCGGACCCGGAACTGGATGCGGCCCTGCTGGCCGGCCGGACCGCGACCTCGGTGGCCGATCGTAAGGCGGCCTACGACAAGGTACAGGCGCGACTGACAGCGCTGACGCCGGTCATCTTCCTCATGCGATCGGCCCCCGGCGCGATCGCGGCCAAGAACGTCAACGGCCTCAGGCAGTACGGCGCCGGCTCCCTGCTGCCCGAGGAGCTGTGGATCGAGAAGTAGCCCCCGCGGTGGCGCCCCGGGAACGCCGTGCATCTCACGACCCCGGGGCGTCAGCGTGTCCGCGGACGCCGGCCACGATGGTGGCCGTCCTGCACTGTGACACCAGGTTCGCACGACGGGCATCCGGGAGCGTCTGACGCCGCGTGCCGACACCCCGGGCAGTGGAAGACCACGGGGCCGCGCCAGGGAACCGTCGGCGGAACCAGCAACACGGGGCGAGGCGCCTTCGCCCGCCGCCGCACCCATTGGCGAAGCGGAGATCTCACCGGTTCAGCGTGCCACGGACGCGGCTCCGGTGGCGGCGGCGTCCCGTGGTCGTCTCGTCCCTGATGCGCTGGCCGGCCATATCGGGTCCGGCCGCACGCCTGCTTCAGAGTAATCCTCAGGTTTCGACCCGCGCCGGTTGGGGTCGTACGAGATACTGGCGGGGTGTTGCACACCCTTGGAGCGGCACCGGTGTTTGGTGCCGCTGCGCTCTTTTTCCTGGTCGAGGTGATCCGACGCCGGCCGTTCGTCGGATCGGCCCGGCGGTCGACGTCGCTGGCCAGGGCACTGGTGTGTGCCGGTCTGGGAATCGCTCAGATAGATCTGCCCTCGGGTACGCCCATATGGGCCGCGATAGCGACGTCCGTGATCGGGCTGATCTTTCTTGTGGGAGCCCTTGGCATCTGGGTGTGGCAGGGCTGGAGCGAGAGCCCGGCCCGGCCTGGCGACCGGGCCGGAAGAACTCCGACCTCCGTGAGCTCGGTGCCGACATCCCGGCACTGAACTCAGGAGCTGGGCTTCGGCGGTCGGCGACACGGGCGGGACTCTCATTCCCGGGTCATCCGCCGATGTGTTCCCGGATCCTCGCGGTGGTTTGCCGGCCGGCCCATCTCATCACCGCGGCGGGCAGCATCAGCACGCTACCGGCCTCCTTCCGGACGACATCGAAGGCCAGTTCCAGTGTCTGCAGCATCGGGGTGTAGGCCAGCGGGACCGGGGCGAACAGGCTCGCGGCAAACCGTGTGGCGACGGCAGCCGATCTCCAGAGGAGCCCCGCTGAGACCGCCTCGGCGAATGACTCCGTGGCGATCTCGGCGTCGGCGAACATGGCGAAGAGCTCGTCCAGGCCGGGGTCGGGTGTGGCCGTCCACACCCGCAGGAAACGTGCCCCCGCGGTGGGAAGGCCGCCTTCCTTCCGATCCT